>CAVGGQ010000001.1:0-88301 GCA_963628785.1 Oscillospiraceae bacterium
CGCCGAGAGTGTCAGCGAGAATACTACCACTCAAAGGTATCTGCCGATGAACGCTGAAAGCGAATCGAGGCAAAGGAGAAACTCAAGGAGCAGAACGGCGGTCATCTTCTCCCACAAAGAGAATGCGAATACTGCGGTGAGCTTTGATGATTACGATGTCAGAGCGCTCGTGAACGGCCTGTATCAGCAGCGCAGCGATTACGATGACGATACCAACGCTGCCATTGCCAAATTATGAGGTATTGCCCCCAAAAATGCCATTGCACGGAAAGTCAAAATGGCAGACCTGAGCCACAACATGGATTTGTCGAGGCTTGTAAATGTGACCGACCGGGATTTGGCCAGAATGGAAAAGTATAAAAAGGCGTACGAGATTCTAAAAGATTAAACAGAGGAAAATATCAGGGTGGAAATTGTCCGAGAACCATGCTATAATGACATTGATCGGCAAAAAAGAAATATCGCAATAAACAAGCCGACAGAAAATTCACTTTACCGGAGGCGGGATTCCTATGCCGCTGCAGATCATACGAAACGATATTACGACCATGCCCGTGGACGCCATCGTCAACGCCGCGAAGGAATCGCTCCTCGGCGGCGGGGGAGTGGACGGATGCATCCACCGCGCTGCGGGCCCGGAACTGCTGGCCGAATGCCGCACGCTCGGCGGCTGCCGCACGGGTGATGCGAAGATCACGAAGGGCTACCGTCTGCCGTGCAAGTATGTCATCCACACGGTCGGCCCCGTGTGGTACGGCGGTACCTGCGGCGAACGGGAAAAGCTCGTCTCCTGCTACCGGAAGAGCCTTGCCCTCGCCAAAGAATATCACTGCGAGAGCGTGGCGTTTCCGCTCATTTCCGCCGGCGTTTTCGGCTATCCGAGAGAGCAGGCACTTCAGGTGGCCGTAGATAGCGTCTCAAAATTCCTCGCGGACAACGATATGACGGTCTATATCGTCACATTCGGCCGCTCCGCGACCAGAGCCGCGCAGACGCTGTTCCCGGGTCTTTCCGATTACATCGACGATCATTATACGGAAGTCCACGGCATGCCGCGCACCCTCGGCAATGCCGGGCCCGACAGCCTTGCAGGTTCCCTCGATCCTGCGGATCTCCATGCGCCATACCCGCAGCCGGTGTACAAAAAGGCAGCAACGGAAGAATCGCTTGGCGAACTGATGGAAAATCTCGATGCAGGTTTTTCCGAAACGCTCTTTAAGCTCATTGACCGCACCGGAAAGACGGACACCGAAGTGTACAAAAAAGCGAACATCGACCGAAAGCTCTTCTCCAAGATCCGCAACAACGCCAACTACAAGCCCTCCAAGTCCACCGCCGTGGCTCTGGCTGTGGCACTCGAGCTGGATCTCGACGAAACGCGCGACTTCATCGCCCGCGCCGGCTTTGCACTCAGCCGCTCAAGTAAGTTCGATGTCATCATCGAATACTTTCTTTCCCACGGAAAGTACAACATCTACGAGATCAACGAAGCGCTCTTTGCCTTTGACCAGCCCCTGCTCGGCTCGTAACTTCAGGCAGCGCCGCACCATGTCGTCTGCGGCATCGCCCCAATAAAAAATGTCGCCCGACAGGCGACCAAACCCTCCTTTGCCGACGCTATAATCAAGGCGTAAACATGAGGAGCACCGCAAAAGACGGCACTGCTCCCCAACGACAAAGGAGGACTTTTTTATGGTAGAAATGGTATTTATTCTCGATCGGAGCGGCTCGATGAGCGGGCTGGAGAAGGACACGATCGGCGGTTTCAACTCGATGATCCGCAAGCAGGAAAAGGAAAAGGGCGATGCGTATGTCACAACGGTGCTCTTCAACGGCAAAAGCGTGACGATCCACGATCGTCTGCCGATCCGCGAAGTGCCCGCAATGACGGAAAAAGAGTATTTCACGGCCGGCTGCACGGCACTGCTTGATGCCATCGGGCAGACGATCCGGCACATCGTGAACATTCACCGATACTCCCGCAAGGAGGATGTGCCGGAAAAGACGATCTTCGTCATCACGACGGACGGCTACGAAAACGCGAGCACGGAGTACGACTACGAAAAGGTGCGCCGCATGATCGAACACGAAAAGGAAAAGTACGGCTGGGAGTTCCTCTTCCTCGGCGCGAACATCGATGCCGCGAAAGAAGCCGGCCGCCTCGGCATCTGCGAGGATCGTGCAGTCACATACAAAAGCGACTCGGAAGGAACATCGCTCAACTATCGGTCGGTCGACAAAGCACTTTACAGTCTCCGCACAGCGGGAGCGCTTCCCAAAGGGTGGAAGGCGGAAATCGAAGAAGACGTCAAAAAGCGCGGAGTCAAAAAGCGCGGAAAGTAAAAAATGCGCCGCCCGGACCCGAGCGGAGCGACACAAAAACAAAGAAGCCGCAGGACAAAAACCTGCGGCTTTTTTCAGCTTTCGATAATATACGATTCGAATCCGTCGGAATAATGCAGCGTGCCGTCGGCGAAGATCCAGCAGGCCTCGACATCATCCGAACGGTTTACGTAATTTATTCCATCTTCAAAAGCCATATTGAAAACAGCGGTGGAGAGGGCGTCGGCACGGGCGGAATCGCCGCAGCGGATGGTGACGGACAGAAACTCGTTCTTCGGCGCGAGCGTTTCGGGGGAGATGATGTGGTGATAGCGAACGCCGTCGACGATATAGTAGCGCTGATATACGCCGCTCGTCACTAGAGAGGCATCGCTGAGTGACACGCGGAGAACATAAGATTCCGCGCTTTCGGTGTCCGGGTTCTGAATGCCCGCGACCCAGTCGCCGGAGGGCTTTGTGCCGACAGTTCGCACATTGCCCCCGGCTGAGATGGCGTACCCGGTATATCCCGCAGCTTCGAGAGTCCGAGCCGCCGCTTCCACGGCGTACCCCTTGGCGATGGACCCGAGGTCAACGCTCATCTCCGAATCGCGAAGCTCCGCCGTTCCTGCCGCCTCGTCGAGTACCAGATCGTCGATACTGCAGTGCTGCGAAGCTGCGAGCAGTGCATCCTCGTCCGGAAGTTGCGCTTCGCCGCCGTTTTCCGCGCTCTCGCGGCAGTCATGCCAGAGCGAGAGTACCGCACCCATCGCAATGTTGCACATGCTGCCGGTCTCCTTCTCCATTGACTTTCCGAATGTGAGCAGATCCATGAGCTCCTCCGGAATTTCCATCGCGCCGTCACCCGCACTTTGGTTGAGCGTACAGGCGTTGTTGATGCCGGAGTATTCATGATAAATGTCGCTCGCACGGTGAAACGCGTTGAGAACATCCCAAACGATGGTGCAGGCCTCGTCGAAGCGCGCGCTCGTATCGTAGCCGATAATGGTTGTCACGGTATCAAAATATGTGTAGTCTGTGGCCGTGTGCTTCTGCGCACTGCCGCAGCTCGAAAAGAGCGCAGCGGTGAGACAGAACGCCAAAAACATCGCCCCAAAGCGGCGAGATCGAATCATAGATGTAAACCCCTTTGCCGAAATCGGTCTTATCATACTCCGATTTTTACGAAAAGTAAATATTGCACCTTCGAGCGGAAGCTGATAAAATCGCTTATGATTCAAAGTCGAAGGGAGCTGCGACCATGAAACGGATCATCGCCCTGCTGATGGCTGTACTTTTGCTTTTCTCTCTTACCGCCTGCGCCGCCGAAGCGGGCGCGGGGGAGAGCGCCGAGACCTTCCGCATGGAGATCCTCAGCACGGGAAAATCGGACTGCATCATTCTCTGCATGGATGATCTCGTCATCGTGAACGATGCAGCTGACGAGGACGATTTTGAGACCATCTGTGCGGCGCTTGCGGCGTTCGGCGCGGAGAGGATCGACTATCTCATTTTGAGCCACTACGATAAAGACCATATCGGCTCTGCCGCAGAACTCGTCCGCACCTACGAGGTAGGGGAGATCTACGGCCCCGTGTATGAGGAGAATTCCGTATATCTCGCGTCACTGGAGCGCACCGCCGAATCGTGCGGCGTACCGTTCACTCGCCTCGAGGAAGATAAGTTCATCTCCACGGATAACGGCACCGTTCTCATCGACCCGCCCGACACGGACTACGGCGACGACAATAATAATTCGCTCATCACCACGGTCACATGGAAAGGCGAGAACATCCTCCTGCTCGGCGATGCGAAGAAAGACCGCATGAAGGAACTGCTGGAGGTGTCACAGGAGAGCTATGCATTCATCAAGCTCCCGCATCACGGCGACAGCTGCAAGCCGCTCCTGAAACTGATCGCCGAGACCAAACCGACCTGGGCCGCCGTGACCGCCGAATCCGAAATCGACATAGAACCCAAACTGACCGCAGCCCTGACCGTCGCCCAAACGACCCTGTTCTGCACCTCTGAAGGCCAAATAATCATCCAATGGAACGGAACATCTCTCACAGCGGAACAGAGCTGATTCCTGCATGGCGAGGGAAAAATAAAAAATCTTTCGTCCAAAGGAAACCTTTTCTACATCCGATGCGTCTTATAGACAGAAAAATAAAAAAGCCGCCGTTTTTGCGGTGCGCCGATTTTATTAGGAGGAAAATTGTTATGGCAAAGAAACTGATGGCCTTGGTACTGGCTGTACTGATGGCAGTTTCCCTGCTGCCGGCCGCGGCGCTGGCAGACGGAGAGACCGTGATCGGGTCACCGTCGGAAATTACCGGGCCCGGCAGCTATGTTCTGAAAACAAGCGTGGCCGGTGACATCACACTGGACAAACCCATCACTATCACCGGGGATGTCTCCATTGACCTCACCGGACAGATGATCAAGCTGAGCGCAGACAGCACAGCGGAAGTGAAGGCGGTTTTCATTCTCAATGAAGATGCTTCCCTCACACTCAAGGGCACCGGCACGATCGACAGCTCGGCCGTTGACGGCGCGAGCGGCGTGCTGATCGATGGCGATGATGCTGCCCTCGATGTGCTGGAAAATATCAGCATCACCGGCGAAGCCTTCGGCGTGAAGACGACCAACGGCACCGACCGGGCAGAAGTTACCGTGAATACCACGGGAACGATCCATGCCAATGTCGGCACGACGCTCTCGGACAAAGACGCGACGCTGACGCTCGCTTCCGGAACGATCTCCGGCACGGAGCGGGCTCTTGATTATAATAAGAAATTTTCCGATTTCATCCCGACCGGCACCCTGCTCTTCATCAATGGCGAAAAGGCTACCGATGAGCAGCTGAAGGATAAGCCGGACGAGAACATGAAAAAGCTCGTTTTCGACGATGGCAAAGCCCCCGAGATCGATGTACAGAGCGCCGTCCGCTCCGCTGAGAGCACCGGCACCGTAACATTCGAAGCCTCGAAGAGCGGCACCTATTACTATCAGATCGGCGGCGAAGAGCCAACGGCCGATGCACTCGTTTCCGGCGGAAAATCTGCGAATCTGGCGTTCGGCGGAAATACATTGACGCTCGATGAACTCGGCAGTGAGGCTCAGACCGTATACATGGCCGCAAAGAGCGGATACGGTGTTGTTTCCGAAGTCAAGAGCACTGCGATTCCCGCAGCGCTTGCCGCACCCGAATCCCCCGCGTGGGAAGGAAAAGCAGCCAAGTGGAACGCAGTCGCCGGAGCCGAAAGCTACAGTGTTCAGCTCTATAAGGATGGCACGGCGTCCGGTAATGCTTTCACCGCCACCGGAACGCAGACCGAAGATCTCTCATCCCTGATGGCTGAGGATGGCTCCTATACCTTTAAAGTGCAGGCAACCGCCGAAGGAACGGTCGGCACATGGTCCGCTATGAGCAAGGCCGTTGTCGTCGACACGCAGGCTCCCGGTCTTTCGGATATTGCCGCTTCGCGCACAGCACTCGAGAGCGCTTCCGTCACCTTCGTTTCCACCGAAGCCGGCAAACTTTACTATGTTGTCGGAAACGAAGAGCCCACGGCGGAAACGATTTTCGCCTCGGAGCTCACGGCGGACATCACGGCCGGTGAGAATACGCTCACCGTTCAAAACCTGACCGATGCCTCCGGCGTGAATGTGTACCTTGCGGCGAAAGATGCCGCCGGGAACCAAAGCGGCATCTATACCGCAGCGGTCGCAAAATACCTGGCCGTTCCCACCGTATCCGGCTGGAAAGACGGCACAAAGGCCGAATGGAATGCCGTTGACGGCGCAGATTCTTACACCGTTCAGCTCTTCAAGGACGGCACGGCAGACGAGAACGCCTGCGGCGAGCCCGTGAGCACGACGGAAACCTCTGCCGAATTCACTGTTGCCGAGACGGGCACCTACTACTTCAAGGTGCAGGCCGTGTCCGGCGAAGTGAAGAGCGAGTGGTCGGCTGCAAGCGACGGCCTCACCGTGGATAAGACCGCACCCGAGATCAACAACGCCGCCGGAACGCGCACGGACGCCTCCTCCGGCAAGGTGACCTTCAACTCCAATGAGAGCGGCACCGTGTACTATGTTGTCGGCGGTACTCCTTCGAAGGAGGATGTACTTGCTTCCGACAAGAAGCAGGACATGGTCTCCGGCGACAATACCCTTGAGATCTCCGACCTTTCCGATAAGAGCACGGTGAAAGTCAGCTTCGCGGCCGAGGATGCTTCCGGCAACACGACCGATGTTATCACCGCCGACCTTCCGATCTACCTCGATGCTCCCACGAGCTTCAGTTGGGTCGACGGCAGCAGCAAAGCCATGTGGGACGCCGTTTCCGGCGCGACCGGCTATAATGTGCAGCTCGTCAAGGATGGCAGCGACTACGGCAGCCCTGTTTCCGTGACCGGCACGACCGCCGAGCTCGCTTCTTCCATGAACGATGACGGCGCTTACACCTTCAAGGTGCAGGCCACGGCTGACGGTGTTCAGAGTGCTTGGTCTGCCGTTTCCTCCGACACCTACACCCGAGACACCCAGAAGCCCACCATTAAGAACGACCCTAGCAAACGTACTTCCGAAAAGGAAGCCTATGTTTACTTTACTTCGTCCGAAGCCGGCACATACTACTACACCGTTGGCAAGACGACGGATACGGCTCCTTCGGCCGAAAAGATCGCCGTTGAAGCCAATCCTCACGACGACTTTACCGATGTCAAAATCACCAGACACATCACCGATATTGCCGACAAGGAAGGGCGCAAGTTCTTCGTCGTGGTGCGCGATAAAAGTGGCAACCTGAGCGATACGTTTACCATCGCCATTCCCGCATACACTGCTCCGACGGCCACTCCGACCGCATCGCCCACGCCGACTCCGACCCCGACGGCCGCACCGAAAACCTACACCGTAACGCTGCAGGGCGGCACCGGCTACAGCATCGCCGCGACCGGCGGCTCGACGAGCCCCGTAACGGCCGGCGGCAGCTTTTCATTCACCGTAACGCCGAGTACCGGCTACACCCGCGGCAGTAACTTCTCTGTGAAAGCCAACGGCACCGCGCTCACCGCACGCAACGGTGTCTACACCATCAGCAACATTCAGGCCAACCAGACCGTCAGCGTCTCCGGCATCCAGAAGAGTTCTTCCGGCGGCGGCTCAACTGTTGTGGCTCCGTCCATCACGTCTACCACGATCCAGAGCGCCACGCTCGGCAAGGAATACCGCCAGCAGATCACCGCGACCGGCGGCACGCCGATCACCTGGTCCTATACCGGCACGCTGCCGACCGGTATCACGCTCGGCACGAGCACCGGTATCCTCTCCGGCACCCCAACGCAGGAAGGCTCCTTCCGCGTCACCATCAAGGCAACGAACTCTGCCGGTTCCTCCACGCGCCAGCTCACGCTCGTCGTGTCCGGCAGTGAGTACACCATCACGAAGGGCGCCAACGCCGAGTGGACGCAGGGCACCGAAAAGGGCCTTGACTTTGTCGGCAGCGGCAAGGGCAATGTCTCCGTGAAAATGGACGGCGCCACCGTCTCGAACGACAAGTACACCGTCGGCACGGACGGAACCGTGACCCTCAAGCCGACCTACCTCGATACGCTCTCGAGCGGCTCGCACACCGTGACGCTCGTCTACTCCGACGGCAGCGCGAAAGCGAAGTTCACCATCAAAGCGGCCGAGAAGAAGATCGTTCCTGCCATCACCTCGCAGCCCGTGAGCTCCGAGATCGCGGAGGGAAGCTCCGTTACCTTCTCTGTCGCCGCTTCCGGCACCACGCCGCTCATCTGCCGGTGGCAGGTCGATAAGAACGACGGCAAAGGCTGGACAGATATCTCCGGCGCAACGAACGCAACTTATACGGTGAGCGCGGTTACCGCAGAACAGTCCGGCTGGAAGTACCGCTGTGTCGTCAAGAATGACGCAGGCTCCGTCGAGAGCAACGCTGCCACCCTCACCGTGAAGGAAGCTATCGGCGATGTCACGAAGGACGACACCGAAGCCAAGGACTCCGGAAGCTCGCTCTTGAAGACCATCCTCATCATCGTGGCAGCCGTAGCCGTTGTCGGTCTCGGCGTAGGCCTCTACCTCTACTTCCGCAACCGCAACAAGTACGAGGACGACTGACAGCGATCAAACGAGACACGCTTCGCCGGGCTCTCGTTTGAGGAGATGCGGCTCGCCGCAGCGCACTCGCTTTGCTCGCACATTTGTGAGCCGATAGGAATTTTTTTGACGCGCATGTCGCCAAAAAATGATTTCATTTTCTTCCCGCCTGCGGGCGGAAACTCTGCGAGGCTCTTATAAAAGAATGAACCGGGACTGTTTTAAAGCAGCCCCGGTTTTTTCTGTGCTGTATAGATGGTTGATCTGTATAGATGGTTGATCAGGCAATACCCAGCTTCAGGAAGCTCTCGCGAATGTGTTCGCAGCTTTTGCGGAAACCGGCTTCCTCTTCTTCGGAGAGATGCAGCTCGAAGACCTGCTCCACGCCCCTCGAGCCGATGGAGCAGGGGAGAGAGGAATAAATGTCCTCCATGCCGTACTGTCCTTTCATCAGCGTGGATACCGAGAGAACGGCGTGCTCATTGTGGAGAATGGCGGCGCAGATGCGCGCCGTGCAGTTGGCGATGGCGTACTCCGTGCACTGCTTTCCGGCATATGTCACATAGCCGCCCTTTCTTGCCAGCTCTTCGACCGCGGCCCGGTCAAACCCGAATCGCTCGGGATCCTCCTTCGCCAGACTGACGATCCGCACTCCCGCGATCGTGGCGGCGTTCCATGCGGCAATTTGCGAAAAACCGTGTTCACCGATCATGTAGGCGTCGACAGACTTCGGACTGATGTTCGTGACCTTGGAGATCTCCGAGCACAGCCTCGCCGAATCCAGACAGCAACCCGTGCCGATGATCTTGGAAGGATCGTACCCGGTCATGCGCCGGATCTCCGTGCATATAACATCGCAGGGATTCGCCGCCGAAACGATAATGCCGTCAAAGCCCGCCGAAACGATGCGGTTTGCAAAGGTTTGCGCGGACTTCGAGGTATCGAAAAGCTCCCCGTCGCGGTTCGAGGCGCTGCCCGCCACATGTCCCGCGCAGTTTACGATGATGTCGCACCCGGCTAGCCCCTCGTATTCTTCGCCGCAGTTGATGATGCGCGTGTTGTACGGCACAAAGCACATGGAATCCTGCAGATCCTGCACCTCGGCCAAAACCTTCTTGTCGTTCCGCCCGCAAAAGTAAAGCTCATCGGCGATCCCCTGCGTGAGCAGACTGTTCGCCACATGCGCCCCCACATGCCCCAGCCCGATAATACCGATTTTCCGTTCCGAATACACCGTTCATTCCTCCCTGCTCAGCAGCTCTGTCATTGAGTGAAATAATACAACGATTGCCGAATTATTAGGTATGCTTTTTCAGGTACTCTACGATCTCGGGGTAGCGGTCGGCTTGGATGTGGATGCCGTCGCCGGAATTGTAGGAGGCGAGGAAATATCCGGCTTTGTCGCTCATCATGCGGAAAATGTCGATGTATTCCGCGTCGTACTCGCGCACGAGCGTCTTGACGAGCTGCGAGTAGAACACTGTGCTTGTCGGGTTATAGAGCACGTTCATCGGGGTGCTGCGCCCGACCGGAGCGAGGGAGAGCAGATAGATCTTCGCGTCGGGCTGTGTCTCCTTCACGAGATCAAGGATCTGATGCATCGGCGACGTGAACTTCTCTACGCGGTCATCCTCGAGGGAACTGTCGTTGATACCAAGCATTATGTAAACTTTGCCATAGGAAAAACGATGCAGCGCTGTGTCGAGCGAGCCGTAGCTGCCGTCACGCAGCTCGTATAACTCATAGTCAACGACAGCCCGTGCGGTGTGGCCGATGACGGCGTAATAATCCGCATTGGTGATGCCGGAGTATTTCTGCATGCCGACGATCTGCGAGTGACCGATGAAGCAGGCATCGTCAAACCAGTCGTCGCCAACGGCTTCGGTCTCTTCCATCGTGGAAACGGGGAGACCGGTAAGGACATCACTGCCGGAGCCGAAGAAGCGGAGCAGAATTTCCTCGCCGTTTGCGAGCGTGACAGTGTCGTTATAATGGAAATAACCGTCCGTTCCTTCAATCATCACACCGGCGCGCTGGATCGTATATGCGGCAGTCTGCGCTTCCGAGGTCATCAGTCCGCCGTCGAGCAGAGTCACCCAGGCATTGATGGCGGGAAGCGAAAGACCGCAGGCATTTGCCGTGCGGTAGAGCGTGACGAGAAGCGTCTGCCGCGTCACGGCTGAGTCCGGAGAGAAGGCACCGCTGCCGTCCGAGGGGAGCAGATTTTTACTTTGAGCCCATGCGGCTCCTTCGGCGTACCACACCGAGGTGTCGACATCGGTCGGCGTGGTGCCGACCTCCTCTGCACTCCCGTATACCCGATAGAGAATGCCGGCCAACATACCGCGCGTCATCGGGACACTCACACCGCCGGATTCCGCATCGCGGAAAATCTCGCGGTATTCGGTCATGGACGCACTCTCACAGTATTCGGAAGTGCGCAGACTGTATTCACTCGTATCATCCGCGCAAACCGGGGCGCAGAGGGCAAACATAAGAACAACACATAAGAGCCGGGCGGCAAAATGCTTCATAAAGGGTCCTGCTTTCTACGGAACAAAAGAATTTCGGCGGATTTGCGGTTGCAAAGAGCGCAAAATATGGTATAGTATACTGACAACATATAATATCACTCCGCCATACTCCCGTCAAGGAAGTGCGGCGGCAAATTTATGACGCCGGCAAATTCCGGCAGATGGAGCAGCTTTGAAAAAATCGGACTTTTACTATGACCTCCCGCAGGAACTCATCGCACAGACACCTCTCGAACGCCGCGATTCCTCGCGTCTGCTTACGCTCGATAATGTGACCGGTACAACGGAACACCACATTTTCCATGATCTGCCGGATTTCCTCAACGAGGGTGACTGCCTCGTGATGAACGACTCGCGCGTCATCCCGGCACGCCTCTTCGGCACACGCCCGACCGGCGGCAGCGTGGAAGTCGTCCTTCTCCGCGACCTTGGCGGCGGAGAGTGGGAATGTCTCACCCGACCGGGGCGCAAAACGCAGCCCGGCACGCACCTTACCTTCGGCCAAGGCGAGCTTACCGCCGACGTTGTCCGCGCCGAAGCGGACGGAAACAAGATCCTTCATTTTAATTATGAAGGCATCTTTATGGAACTCCTCGACAAACTCGGCAAAATGCCGCTCCCGCCGTACATCAAGGCAGAGCTGCAGGACAAGGAACGCTACCAGACCGTCTATTCCCGTGACCCTGGCTCTGCGGCGGCCCCGACGGCCGGCCTGCACTTCACACCGGAGCTTCTGCAGCAGATCGCTTACAAAGGCGTATCCCTCGCGTATGTCACGCTCCACGTCGGTCTCGGTACGTTCCGCCCCGTCAAGGAAGAAAACATCGAGGATCACGCGATGCACTCCGAATTCTGCATCGTGAGCCAAGAAACCGCCGACATCGTAAACCGCACGCACGCCAACGGCAAGCGTGTCGTTTCCGTCGGCACGACCTCCTGCCGCACACTCGAGAGCTTCACTGACGAGGACGGCATCCTGCAGCCGAAAAGCGGGTGGACGGATATTTTCATCTACCCCGGCTATCAATTCAAGTGCATTGATGCCCTCGTGACAAACTTCCACCTTCCGGAGAGCACGCTCATCATGCTCGTTTCCGCGCTCGCGGGCAGAGAAAATGTTCTCCGCGCCTATGAGGAAGCCGTGCGCGAGCGCTACCGCTTCTTCTCCTTCGGCGATGCGATGTTTATACATTAATTAATAGGAGTTTACGAATGTACAAAAGGATCAAACTTGAGGGCCACGCGAGGCGGGGCAAATACATCACACCGCACGGCACGGTGCAGACGCCGGTCTTCATGAATGTCGGCACGCAGGCTGCCATCAAGGGCGGACTTTCCGCCGACGACCTGCACGAGATCGGCTGCAGGGTTGAGCTCTCCAACACCTACCACCTGCACGTACGTCCGAGCGACACGCTCATTCGCGACATGGGCGGACTTCACAAGTTCATGGGCTGGGATGGCCCCATCCTCACAGACAGCGGCGGCTTCCAGATCTTCTCCCTTGCGAAGCTGCGCAAGATCAGGGAAGAGGGCGTGTACTTCAACTCACATGTGGACGGACGCCACATTTTCATGGGTCCCGAGGAGAGCATGCGCATTCAGGCCAACCTCGGCTCGGACATCGCCATGGCATTTGATGAGTGCGTCGGCATCCCCGCACCTCGGGATTACTGTGAAGCCTCGTGCGCGCGCACGGTGCGCTGGCTTGCCCGGTGCAAGGAGGCACTTGCGCGGTATACCTCCGAGGATGGCGCGGTCAACCCGGGACAGGTCCTGTGGGGCATCAATCAGGGCGCCGTATACCACGACCTTCGCATCCGCCATATGCAGCAGATCGCGGAGCTTGACCTGCCCGGCTATGCCATCGGCGGGCTGGCCGTGGGGGAAACGGCGCAGGAAATGTACGATACCATCTCCGCCGTGGAGGAATATATGCCGCAGGACAAGCCGCGCTACCTTATGGGCGTCGGCACGCCCGGCAACATTATCGAAGGTGTATACCGCGGTGTGGACTTCTTTGACTGCGTCATGCCCGCACGCAACGGCCGCCACGGGCATCTTTACACCTGGGAAGGCGTCATCAACATTAAAAACGAGAAATACGCGCGCGATAAACGTCCCATCGACCCCGAGTGCCATTGCCCGGTTTGCCGAAAGTACAGCCGCGCCTATGTGCGCCACCTAATGAAGGCCGAGGAGATCCTCGCGCTGCGCTTCTGCGTGATGCACAACCTTTATTTTTATAACTCGCTTATGGAAAAAATCCGCACTGCGCTTGACGAGGGGCGGTACAAGGAGTTCCACGACCGCTATGCGGAAAAGTTGGATAAGCGAATATAAAATTCTTGCTTTTATCGGCAAAAGCATATATAATAAACGGGAATTCTTTATGGAGGGTTAGCCCATGAAAAAACTCTTAGCATCTATAGTCGGCATCGTATTCGCCATGTTTGCCTTCGCAGGTTGCACTACAGCGACGGCATCGACCGACGGAAGCACCACCGGCGGATGGTCAAGCATGATCATCATGCTCCTCATTATCGTTGTGTTCTATGCACTGATGATCATCCCCGAAAAGAAGCGCAAGAAAAAAACCCAGGAAATGCGCGACAGCATCGAAGTCGGCGACAAGATCACGACCATCGGCGGCATGGTGGGCAAGGTTGTCCATGTGACTGACGACAAGATCACCTTCGAGACCGGCGAGGATCGCGTCCGCATCGAGATCACCAAATGGGCCGTTTCCAGCAACGAAGGCAAGGGCGCCAAGAAGGAGACCGTCGATTCCGAGGAATCCATCGAGTCCAAGTGATCGCTTTTCCCCAAAATTGAATTCACCCCCGCGGGAACAGATAAGGCCTCCCGCGGGGGTGTTTCGTTCTCCGGCGAGTGCCCACGGTTGCTCTTTTTCGCGTTCCGTTGCCATAATCGAATTGCGGGGAAAATTATGGTTTGGTAATAATTAACAAAAATTACAAAAAATTGCAATTTTACGAAAAATAAATTACAAATCGAAATCGACATAAACAGTTAACATAAATAAACGCCCGAAACCCCGATATATTGAGATTTTTCCGCGAAAAGTGCGCAATATGTTGTCGAAAATCTATGATATTGCGAACTTTATTCCGCACAGATCCGCGAATGCACCAAATATCCGATTGACATAACCTATAGACATAATTGACAAAAATAAATTATCGAAGAAAAAAAGATTGATTACGAAATGAATTTGTTATATAGTGTGCTTGTAACAAATTATGTAAATTATTGTTTTACATTGTTTCTTTTACTGCGGGCGGAATCCGCATGGAAACGAAATAAAATAGGTAGGAATGAGGGCGTTCGTATGGACAACAACACATGCTACGAAAAATATAAGGATTACCTTCAGAATATAAAGAAGGCGTCGAGCAATACCCTCAGCTCCTATTTGCGCGATATCCGCCAGTTCGGAGAGTATCTCGACGAACACTCGGAGTTCGGCTTTACCGACGCCGATGAGGACACACTCAACGGCTACATCGCGCATCTGCGCGCCTCCGGCAAGTCGGTTGCTACCGTGTCGCGCTCCATCGCGTCGCTCAAGTCCTTTTATGCGTATCTTCTCCTGAACCGCATCATCAAGGACAATCCGACAGGCAAGCTCGTTCCCGACAAGAGTGAGCAGAAGCTCCCGCAGATCCTCACGAGCCGCGAGGTCGAGCTTCTCCTCGAGCAGCCCGAGTGCACCGACTTCAAGGGCTATCGCGACAAGGCAATGCTTGAGCTTCTCTATGCCACCGGCATTCGCGTGAGCGAACTTATCTCTCTGAATGTTTCCGACGTGAAC
Source organism: Oscillospiraceae bacterium (assembly GCA_963628785.1). Lineage (GTDB taxonomy): Bacteria > Bacillota > Clostridia > Oscillospirales > Oscillospiraceae > Apopatocola. The sequence goes on from CAVGGQ010000001.1 coordinate 14,818, forward strand.
CTGACGGCAGGCGCCATCCGCTGTGTGAGCCACGACAAGGAGCGCTACATTCCGATGTACCCCGCAGCTATCCGCGCGCTGAGCGAGTATATGGAATTTGTCCGTCCGCAGATGCTCGCGGATAAAAACGATCCGTCGCTCTTCGTCAATGTGAACGGTGAGCGCATGTCACGCCAGGGCTTCTGGAAGATCATAAAATCCTATCAGGCCAAGGCACACATCGAAAAGGACATTACGCCGCACACGCTGCGCCACTCATTTGCAGCGCACCTTCTGGAAAACGGCGCGGACATCCGCTCCATTCAGGAAATGCTCGGCCATGCAGACATCAGCTCCACGCAAATCTATTCCCAGCTCGTAAAAAAGCAGCTCAAGGATGTTTACCAGAAATCCCACCCGAGAGCGTGAGCTCCGGGGAATAGCGAATGATTTTCGCACCGGAGCATATAACTGGTGCGGATATTCGGAGTAAAATAGCAAAAGGGGACGTTTTGATGCAAGGATATCAGAATCTCCAGGAGAAGCTGGACATTAAAATACTGATCCTGTTCGTTCTGCGCCATCTGCCGGATGCCGTGAACGGCACCACACTCGCAGACCTCGCTCTCTCGGAAGGAAATGTCGGCTACTTTGAGTATGCCGAGTGCCTCGCGGAGCTGGTCGATTCCGACCACGTGGAGAAGAACGGCAGCATGTATAAGATCACCGAGCGCGGCAAGCACAACTGTGAAATCGTGGAAACGAGCCTTCCGTTCACGGTGCGCAGCAAGCTCAAGGAACACTGCTTCCCGGTCGCCGAGGAAATGCGCCGTCGCGCCATGATCGGCGCTTCACATGAGCTCGACGGCGAGAGCTGTCGCGTCCATCTTTCGCTTTCCGACGGCCTGGGCGAGATCCTCGATATGCACATCCTCTGCGCCGGCGAGGAACAGGCCAAAACGCTCGAAACCAATTTCGCCCAAAACGCCGAACAATACTATACCGAAATAATGGAGGTGCTTTTGCGAAATGAAAAAGTTTAAGATCTTCGTCATCAACCCCGGTTCCACATCCACGAAGCTGGCGCTATTCGAGGATGATCATAAGCTGCTCGAAACGAACGTTTTCCATGATGCGTCCGTCCTGCTGCAGTACCCGACGGTAAACTCGCAGCTCCCGTATCGCAAGCAGGTTATTATGGAGTTTCTGAAGGACAACAACATCGACCTCACCGGGGTGGATGCCATCGTCGGACGCGGCGGCAGTTGCTATCCCGTGTCGAGCGGCGTCTATGCTGTGGATGACAAGCTTATAGAGGACACCGCAGCGGGGAAGGGCGGCATGGAGCATCCCTCCAACCTCGGCGTCCAGCTCGCACGCGAGCTGCAGAAGGAATTCGGCGGACAGATTTTTATGGTCGACCCGCCGTGCGTGGATGAGCTGTGCGACATGGCGCGCATGACCGGCATTGCGGGCGTTCCGCGCCATACCAATATGCACGCACTGAACCTGCGCGGCGTCGCGATGCACCACGCCAAGACGCTCGGAAAAAAGTACGATGAATGCAATTTCATCGTCTGCCATATCGACGGCGGCATTTCCATTTCGGCGCACCGGCACGGCCGCATCATCGACTGCAATGACGCCGCCGGCGGCGACGGCCCATATACGCCGACCCGCATCGGCTCGGTTTCCGTGGCGGATGTGCTCGAGTATGTCCGCGACAAGGACATCGACGAGGTGAAAAAGCTCTGCACCCGCACGGGCGGTTTCGTGAGCCATTTCGGTACATCCAGCTCCGATGCCGTACACAAAATGGTCGAGGAGGGCAACAATAAAGCCATCCGCGTCTGGAACGGCATGAAGTACCAGATCGTAAAGTACATCGGTGCTATGGCGACGGTACTGGCCGGAAAGATCGATGCCATCATCCTGACGGGCGGTCTTCTCCGCTTTGAGGATATCACCGATACTATCCGCGAGCATTGCGGCTGGATCGCTCCCATCGTCACCTATCCCGGTGAAGTGGAGCACGAAGCACTGGCCGCCGGCGCTCTTCGCGTCCTGCGCGGCGAAGAGGAAGCAAAGCATTACATCGGCCGTCCGGTCTGGGACGGCTGGCACAACGAAGAATGAATGGGGGACAGACAATATGGCAGTAAAACAAACGGCAGGCCGGGACGCACTCGGCGAGTTTGCTCCGAAGTTTGCGGAGCTCAATGATGATGTGCTTTTCGGTGAAGTGTGGAGCCGCGAGGATAAGCTCTCGCTGCGCGACCGCTCTATCGTCACGGTCGTTGCACTTATGGCGCAGGGACTTACGGACGAGAGTATCCGCTATCATCTCATCACCGCAAAGAAAAACGGCATCACCAAAGAGGAGATCTCCGAGATCGTGACGCACGCGGCCTTCTACTGCGGCTGGCCCAAAGCCTGGGCCGTCTTCCGCATAGCCAAAGAAATCTGGACAGAATAACAAAATAAGTCATACACCGTTCGCCGGACGAATCCCGTCCGGCGATTTTTGCCGCTTGATCTCCGTACGGAAATAGCATCACCATATTTTGTCTCTGATTCCGTTATGCAGTCATTCATGTGTTTGTTCTGTCAAAGTTATGCGGAAAAACTTGATTTTTTTCTTTATATACGGTATTTTATAATAGAGTATTTGTGCGTGTGAGGGATATCGGTTGAATAATATTATGAGAAAAGTTGCATCGGTTATCGTCGACCGGAGAGTGATCATTCTGGTCGCGTTTCTTGTCGCAGGCGTTTACTGCGGCCTTTCGCTCGACCGCGTAAAGGTAGACAGCGATATTACGGCGTTCCTTCCCGCAGAAACGGACACTCGCCGCGGCCTTACCATAATGGAAGAGGAGTTTACCACATACGCCTCCGCCAGCGTTATGATCGCCAACACCACCTACGAGCGAGCTTTGACCATAGCCGATGAGATCGCGGAGGTCGACCATGTCACCGGCGTCACGTTCGATGATTCTTCCGCACACTTTGTCGATTCCTCCGCACTCTTTACCATCTCCTTTGACGGCGACACGTATGACGAAAATGTCATTTCCGCCATGAACGAAGTCCTCGCGCTGACGGCGAGTTACGACACCTATACATCCTCCGAGATCGGCAAGGATCTTTCCGCATCCATCGCCTCGGAAATGCTCGGCGTTCTCATTTTGGCCGCTGTCGTTATTGTCGGCGTGCTGCTTTTTACCTCCCGCAGCTACTTCGAAGTGGTCGTTTATTTCGGTGTATTCGTCATGTCCGCGTTGCTCAACATGGGCACGAACTTCTGGCTCGGCACCATTTCTTCTATCACGAACTCCATCGCGGTCATCATGCAGCTCGCTCTTGCCATTGACTACGCCATTATATTCTCCCATCGCTATCAGGATGAAATTGAAAACTTCCCGACGGAACGCGAGGCACTCATTGAAGCTCTCGCCAAATCCATCATTGAAATATCCTCCTCGAGCCTTACCACCATTTCGGGTCTTGCGGCTCTGATGCTCATGCAGTTCCGGCTCGGCTACGACCTCGGCCTCGTCCTATCCAAAGGCATCATCTGCAGCATGATCTCCGTGTTCCTGCTGATGCCGGGACTCATAGCGTTCTCTTTCAAGCCCATGCGGAAGACCGTACACAAAAACCTTGTGCCGGACATTACGGCCTGGGGACGGCTCCTCATGAAGTCGCGCGTGGTGTTTGTCATTGCCTTTATTATCATCATTCCTTTTGCCATATGGTGCTCGAACCGCACGGAATACGCCTTTGCCGACAGCAGCATCGATGAGCTCAAACAGTCGGACAGCCGTGATGCCGCACGAAAGATCACAAGCACCTTCACGGAGGACACGACCATCGCCGTGCTCGTGCCGAGCGGCAGCTACGAAAACGAGAAGATCTTTCTGCAGGAGGCCGCCGAGCTCGAGAATGTGAAGAGCGTCACCGGCCTTGCCAATATCGAGATCAAGGACGGAAAAGTCCTCACAGACTCTTTCACCCCGCGCATGTTCGCGGAACTTCTCAACATCGACTACGAAGAAGCCCAGTTGCTCTTCGCTGCCTACGGCGCGCAGAACAGCCAGTATCAGGCAATATTCGGCAATCAGGAATCCTATTCCGTGCCGCTCATCGATATGTTCCTCTACCTTTTTGAAAAGGTCGACCAGGGCATCGTAAACCTCGACGAAGATACGCAGGAAACACTCGACGAGCTCCGCGGTGAGCTCGAGCGCGGCGAAGCGCAGCTGCGCGGCGAGAACTGGGACCGTATGGTTATTCAGGCCGGCGTTCCCGTGGAAGGCGACGAGAGCGTGACGCTTGTCGACGAGCTACGCTCGCTCGCCGATGATCTTTATGGCGACGGCAGCTGCCTCGTCATCGGCGACGTCACGAGCGCCAAGGAGCTCGCCGATACCTACAACGGCGACTCCATGCTCATCAATCTCCTCACCATCGGCTTTGTCTACATCATTCTGGTGTTCACTTTCAAGTCCTTCGGCGGCGCGGCTCTCCTCGTATTCGTCATTCAGGGCAGCATCTGGATGAACTTCACTTTCCCGTACCTCACGAAGACGACGGCCTCGTTCGTCACGAGCATGATCGTCTCCGCCATTCAGATGGGCGCGACTATCGACTACGCCATCGTCATCATGAGCCGATACCTCGAATTGAAAAAGGAGTACCCCATCCGCGAGGCCATGGCGCACGCCGTAAACGAGAGTTTCCCGACGGTCATGACATCCGGCTCCATCATGACGGTCGCGGGCTTCCTTATAGCTCTGCGCGTTTCCGACGTATATATCGGCCACATCGGCCTCGCCATCGGCCGCGGCGCGTTTATTTCCGTCATACTGGTTTTAACGGTACTCCCGCAGCTTCTTGTATTGCTCGATAAGTTTATCGATATAACGACCATACGGAAAAAGAAAGAAGAAGTCAAAGAATGAAACGATGGATCGCCGCCGCGCTTTGCGCACTGCTGCTCCTGTCACTCTCCTGCACCGCCTTCGCGGCCGATGCAGACGCGGAGATCGTCAAGATTTCCTCTGCTGCCGACCTCGAAGAGCTCGCCCTCAACTGCACCTCGGACACATGGTCTGTGGGGAAGACCATCTTGCTCACGCAGGACATCAACTTCACCGGCTGCACCTTTACGCCCATTCCGCTGCTCGCCGGAACCTTTGACGGGCAGGGACACAGTATCATCGGACTGAATTTCTCTTCCGAGGGCTCCACCATCGGACTCTTCCGCATGGTGCTCTCCACCGGCGTTGTGCGTGATTTAAATGTTGCAGGTACGATCACCGCGACCGGAAACGGCGAAAATATCGGCGGCGTCGCGGGCATCAACTACGGCATCATCGAAAACTGCACGTTCGGCGGTGACATTTCCGCGCAGAAAAATGCCGGCGGCATTGTCGGAACGAACGCCGCAGGTGCCGAGATCATCAGCTGCTCCACGACCGGCACGATCGAAGCCTATCACCGCTCCGGCGGCATTGCCGGCGAGAATGACGGCCTCATCAACGAATCCGAAAACCGCATGAGCGTCAACACATCGGAACTCTCCACCGACAGCACCGACGATACAACGGTGTTTGATATATCCACCCTGACCTTCTCGGAAGAGGAGATCATTGATATCACCGACCTCGGCGGCATCGCGGGCTACAACACCTCCTCCATCCAGTTCTGCTCCAACTACGGCGATGTTGGCTATCCGCACATCGGCTACAATGTCGGCGGCGTGGCGGGACGGCAGAGCGGACGCATTCTCGACTGCACCAACTCCGGCAGCATCACCGGGCGCAAGGATGTCGGCGGTATCATCGGACAGGTGGAGCCGTACGCTTCCTGGGATGTCACCGGCTCCGAACTCGCCGAAGTCCAGTCACAGATCGCGACCGTGCAGGCTCTTTTGAATTCAACGCTCGGCGACCTCGACTATACGCAGACCGAAGCCCGCACCCTGCTGCAGCAGATGAACGATATTCTCGATGACAGTGCCGACATCATCGGCGGCGAGATCCCGGAAAGGGATTGGTCACTGCCCGAGGATGACGAGTCGGGCAATAATGACGATAATAAGGATGACAGCAAAGATCCCGAAATCGAGATCCCCGACAGCTGGCACGATATGGACGAAGATTCCCGGGAACAGCTCGGCGACAACATGCACGATGTGCTTACGCTGAGCGAGCAGCTCGCCAATGTACTTACGGATGAAGCCGTCATTGAGGATATGCGGGATGTCGTTTCTGCCATGAGCTCGCTTTCCACTTCGGTCGTGAATCTCATCTACAGCATCGGAAACACATCCGTGGGGTTCTCGGACATCTCCGATGAGACGGAGGACGATGATGCGATCTGCCTTATCACCCGCTGCAAAAATACCGGTTCCGTCTCGGCGGACACGAATGTCGGCGGCATCGCCGGCAATGTGGCACTCGATGTTTCCTTCGACCGGGAAGACAAGCTCGGCATTTCCTCTTCCACGCTCGGCAGCGGAACGTATGAGGTTTTCGCCCGCGTATCCGACTGCGAGAACCGTGCGGCGGTGGCCTCCTCCAAATCCTGCGCCGGCGGCATTGCCGGACGCATGGAATACGGCCTCGCACTGCGCTGCTCCTCCGTCGGCGAAGTGAGCGCGACAGACGAATATGCCGGCGGCATCGTCGGCTACAGCGCCGCTTCCGTGCGCGAATGCAGCGCCCGCGTGAACCTCTCCGCTGCGTGTTATGTCGGCGGCATCGCGGGACAGGGCAAAAACATCGCCTTCTGCACAGCCATGCCGCACTTTGAGAGCACGGTCGAATTCATCGGCTCCATCGCCGGTTATGCCGAGGGCGAGATCACCGAAAATGTCTATTCCGACAGCATAGTCGGCGGCGTGGACGGCTTCAGCTTCTCCGGCCGGACCGACTTCCTCAAATACGAGAAATTCGTAAAGCTCACCGACATACCGGACTTCTTCCGCAGCATCGATGTGACATTCGTCGTGGAAGATGAGATCGTGCGCACGGATGAAGTGCCGTTCGGCGGCTCTGTCACATCGCTCCCGAGTGTGCCGGACAAGGACGGTATGTACTGGCAGTGGAACGACTTCGACAGCTCCGCCATCTACTACAGCATGACGATCGAAGGCGAGTATGTCCGCCCGGTCACCACGATTTCCACGGACGAAGCCGAACCGCTCTTCCTCGTCGAAGGAGTCTTCCGTGATGGGCAGACCATGCAGGCCGTGCCGTTCACGCCCGACACCGCAGCGCTTGGTCTCGACGAGGATACGATCGCATCTGCCGTCACGGTGCTCGTTACGGACTATACGGATACACTGAAAGTACGCATGCTCACCGCGGATAATGGCACGCTCTATACCCTCAAGGACGGCATACTGACGCCGCTCTCCTACACTCGCGACGGCAGCTATATCGTCTTCCAGCTCGAGAACGGCGCATCTGTCATTTATGTCGCCGACAAATCTTCCGGCCATACCGTTCTTTACATCGGCATAGCTTCCGCAGCCGCGATCGTCCTCGCGGTCGGCATTGTCCTGATCATAAAGAAAAAGAAGAAGACCGTCTCTCCCGACATCGACACCGATACGGACACCGATGTTTCTCCGCTCGGCGAGACGGAACCGGAAACCGATACCGACACATCCGGCGACACCGGCTCGGACGAAGACTCCGACGAAGAACTCTAATGACAAACGGCGGCATCGCAATCCAAACGGTGCCGCCGATATTTTGTCCGCAATCTGATAAGCCATCAAAATGGAGGATCCGTTCCGAAGAGCGGATCCTCCTGAAATTTTTTGTGCGGGGAATGAGCGGAAGAATCAAATGTACTGAGCCAGGTTGTAGGCAGCCTTGGTGCAGGCCCAGACGAGGCCGGCCTGGAAGGAGTCACCGATGTTGTAAATCTCCTTGGCAACATGCTGCTTCACGCCCTCGAGGTACTGGCTCTCGTCGGCGCGGCGGCCGAGTGCGTTGACGAACAGTTCCGCATGGTACTCTTCCACAACGGTCTCGGGGCCCATCTTCGGGGCCAGCGGGTTGACGATGTTCTTCGGCAGGACAGGAGTCCAGGTGCAGTAGACATCGGGGGCACCCTTGGAGATGTTGCGGCTGACGAGCACCTTGTCGCCCTCGAAGGACTTGATCGTCGCGCAGTTGACGAGCTTCGCGCCGTTGTCCTCAAGGTAGTGGATGATGTGTCCGCGGTTGGCGGTGCAGGCGCCGTCCATGAAGTTGCCGAGCATATCGATGACGGTGATCTTGCAGTTCTTCTCGTAGCTCAGCCAGTAAGCAGTCTCCATACCGACGGAGCCGCCGCCGAGGACGACGACCTTCTTCGCCTCGCCGAGCTTCTCGGGATTGCGCAGCAGATCGGTCGCTTCGACCATGTTCACGGAATCGATGCCGGCGATACGTGGGCTGATGCGCTTCGCGCCGACGGCGTAGATGACGGCGTCGTAGTTCTGCTCCTTGAGGTACTCGGGGGTAGCCTCAACGCCGAACTTGACGGTGACGCCCTTCTGGCTGAGGGTGTGACGCTCGAGCCAGTCGATGTAGTTGTACATATCGTACTTGTTCTTGGGAGCCGCAGCTGCGTTGGCAATGCCGCCGAGCTCGTTGGTCTTCTCAAGGATTTCAACGGTGTGGCCGCGCTGTGCCGCGTAAATGGCGAAGTTCATGCCGGCAGGGCCTGCACCGACAACGCCGATCTTCTTGACGGTCGTCGCGGGGGCAACATGCTTGGGCAGGACGTCCTCGTGACCGGTGCGCGGGTTGACGGCGCACTGCGGGTGACCGCCTTCCACGAACTCGTTGACGCAGGCTTCCTGGCAGCCGATGCAGGGACGGATCTCTTCAACATCGCCCGCATAGGCCTTCTTGCACCAGTCGGGATCGGCGAGCACGGGACGGCCGAGCATGATCATGTCGCACTTGCCGTCGCGCAGAGCCTTCTCGTCCATATCGGGGTAGTTCAGCTTGCCGACAGCAACGATGGGAACTTCGAAACCGGCGTTGGACTTAATGCCGCGCTCCTTGAAGTACTCCTTGGCGACCTTTGCCACATCGAGGAAGCAACCGGCCGGCATGTACGCGGGCGGATGCGGGAGCCACCAGTTGTCGTAGCAGCCGAGGTCAACGTCGAACATATCAACGCCGGCTTTGACAAGGTTCTCCATGTAGTCGAGCGTCTCGTAGATGGAACGGCCGTTCTTGAAGCCCTTGAGGGAGGAGACGGTGTCCATACGCTCGCCGTAGGTCTCTTCCAGAGCGCAGCTCAGGTCGATACGGTACATAATCGGGAACCAGGGGCCAGTGCGCTTGCGCATTTCCTTGACAATATTGATGCCGAAGAGCTGCCAATCGGTGTACTTGCCCATCTTGCGGTGGTTGAACGCGGTGTTCGTGAGCTGGTCGATGAGGTAGCCCTCGTGGCCGTGCAGATACACACCGTCAATGCCCATTGTCTTGGCATCGGCAGCGCCCTGACCGAAGTTCTTCACAATGGTGTCGAGCTCAAGGTCGGAGAGCGGACGGCAGGGGATACTCGGAATGTAGAAGTTCGGGTTCCAGGAAGCGGAAACGGGCAGTGCATACTTGGTCATGAGGCACTGCGGGTTGCCGACACGGCCGAGGCCGGCGGTGAGCTGGATAAAGATGCGGCTGTTGCGGGCATGGACACCCTGTGCAAGGTCGCGCCAGCCCATGAAGTTCGTGCGAGTTCCGTCGATGCGCGGGAAGTAGGAGAAGTTGCCCTTCTCGGTCACGGAAGCATCGATGTGGTGGCTGACGGGAATAAGACCGGTCGTGAGCAGGCCGACACCGCCCTCGGCGCGCGCGAAGAAGTATTCACGCATCTTGTCGTTCGGACGGCCGGTTTCCTCGGCCATCTGGCAGTTGCCCATAGGCGCCATTACGAGACGGTTTTTGATCGTCAGGCGATTGACGTGAATGGGGGAGAACATGGTATCGTACGGCCACAGTTCCTTGGTGTAGCGGCCGGTGCCGCCCTCCTGGTTTTCAAGATCTTTCCGGACCCAGTTGCCGTAGCTGTTGACCAGTCTTTCGACCAACGCGTCAGTTTTCAAATGAATTCCCCACTTTCTTTTACATTTTATGAATTTTACATTGAATTCTTAACGGATGCTTTGCGCCATTTGTGAAACCATCACCAACACCATGTTCAATTTAACACATTTCGCGTCGATAATCAACAAAAATTATTAAGAAATTCTTGATTCTTATTTAGAAATATGCTAATATAGTTATGTGATAAAAGGAGGACAAAGTGTTCAGAAACAGACACTTTGTCCGCTAAGTTAAAAAGAGGTACCCATAATGGAGACAAATGCAAAAATCATTGCCGTTTCCGGCAAGGGCGGTGTCGGAAAAACGACACTTGCCGCCGCTATGGTGCGCCACCTGACGGAGTGCAAACCGGACGCAAGGATCCTTGCCATCGATGCCGACCCCGCCGTCGGCCTTTCCACCTGCCTCGGCGTGGAAGTGAAGCTCACGCTCGACGAGATCCGCAAGCAAATTATCGATAATGTAGAAGAGGGCAAAACGAAGGAAGCCATGGAACTCGTGGAAGAATCGCGCTTCCGCATCTTCGATGCTCTTGTGGAAAAGAACGGCTTTGCGTTCCTCGCCATCGGGCGCCCCGAAGCTGAGGGCTGCTACTGCCGCATCAACGCCTATCTGAAAGACGTCATCACGATGCTCTCCGGCGAGTTTGATTATGTTGTCATTGACAGTGAAGCCGGCATCGAGCAAATCAACCGCCGCGTGCTCGAGAAAGTCACACATCTTCTGCTTGTATCTGACCAAAGCCGCAAGGGCATTCAGGTCGCCGGCACCATCAAGCAGGTCGCGGACGAGCTCGTTATGTACAACCACATCGGCGCCGTCATCAACCGCGTGACGAATCCGGATTTAAATAAGTACATCACCATCCCCGGCGTAGAGATCCTCTCCTATATCGATACGGATGAGTATCATGCCGCCAACGATATTCAGGGCAAGACCGTATATGATCTGCCGCCCGAGTCGAGCGTCTACCGCGGAACCAAGGAAATTCTCGAAAAGCTCGACATACTTTAATTTATTTGCGCAAAACTTTTTCACCATAATAGAAACCACTAACCATCAAAACCAACCACCAAACCACCAACTACCAACCGCAAACCGCTAAGCAAATCAAGTCAATCCAAACGTCAACAAAAGAGGGGTGTGACATTTGAAGGATCTAAAGTATCTGATTTACTTCGAGCAGCTTCTGGATAATGCCGACAACGAACTCGTGAAAAAGGCAGCGGCCGATGGTCAGCTGGCTATGGGCTACACATGCTATCATGTACCCGAGCCGATCCTGAACGTCGGAAACTGCTTCTCCGTGCGTCTTCGCGCACCGCACACGGGATCCGTCGACATTGCGACATACTACATGTCGAACTACACCTGCGAGTTTGCCCGCGCACTGACCGAGCGCGCCATTGAAGGCGGCTACCAGTTCCTGGACGCCATGATTGGCGTCGACGCATGCTCCATGATGAACCGCGCTATGGAGCATTTTGAGATCCTGCAGGTCAACGATAAGCCGAACTTTTTCGTGACCCATGCGGATATTCCTTTCAAAATCACCGACTATACGCTCGAGTCCTACACGAAGCAGATGCGTCTGCGCGTGCTCGGCAAGATGCATGAGAAGTACGGCGTGGATGTCTCCGACGAGGCACTGCGCAAAGCGGTGGAAGAGCACAACGAAGTTTGCCGTATCCTCACCGAGATCGGCGAGCTCCGCAAGATGGAGAACCCGCCCATCACTGGCTACGAGTACCACATTCTCAACCTTGTTTCCTACACCTGCCCGAAGGCACTGATCCTTCCGTATCTGCGCGAAACGCTCACGGAGATCAAGAAACGCAAGGTCGACGCAAAGCCGTGGTACCGCGCCCGCGTGTCCATCGTCGGCAGCGAGATCGACGATCCCATGCTCACCAAGCTCATTGAGAACTGCGGCGCTTTCGTCGTGTCCGACCGCTACTGCTTCGGCTCCACGCCCGGCCGCGAGGTCATCGAGCTCAACGATACGGACGATGTCCTTACGCAGATCTGCCTGCACTACATGAAGCACTCCGAGTGCGCACGCTACATTGCCGATGAAAAGGTACAGCAGCGCCGCGACACCGCCGACCGCCTCGCCCACGAATTCGGCGCCGAGGGCATCATCTATGAGCAGATGAAGTACTGTGACTACTGGGGATTCGAGCGCGCTCTCGTCAGCCACATCATGGCCGAAGAGAAGAACTGGCCCGTGCTCTCCATTGACCGTCTGTACAATAACGGCAACTCCGGACAGCTGCGCACCCGCGTACAGGCGTTCGTTGAGTCGCTGGAGATCAAGCGCATTCGCAAAGAAGGAGGAAACGGCTGATGGCAAAAACTCCGAAATATCCCAATCCCAAGTTCTTCCGCGCGAAGGACAATATGGACTGGAAGGCCCAGAGCGAAAACCTCAAAGAGTTCCTCAGCATCAGCAAGGATCTGATCGCCGAGACCGACTGGAAAGCCTTCGGCAAGCGCCAGCTCAAGGGCTGGGCGGACTTCGGCAAGCGCTTTGCGGAAGAGGCGAAGGAGGTTGCCGCCATGTCCTGCGAGGAGCGCCGCGAGCTGCTGCTCAAGGGCGAGAAAAAGCTCGGCCGCCTCTATAAGAAGGGCGCCATGGCCACCGTCCGCCGCGAGTGGCGCGGTATCGGCGACACGGCGTATGACTTCACCGAGTGGCTCCGCATGTGGGGCATGCTCCTCGGCACCTTCTCCAAGGATCTCGTGCCTGCACTGAACTCCGTTCTTTACTACCGCTGGATGATGTCCTATATGTGCTGTGTCGGATTCATGGACAAGAACACCATGGGTCAGCGCGGCTCGGCTCTCAAGATGAGCCACCTCATGATCTACGATATTTTCCGCTATGTCGCCGAGAACCTCGTTCTACAGGCGAAGGGCGACGCGAAGAACGGCAATAGCGCCGAGCTGAACAAGAAGGTCGTTCTCTTCGACGAAATGACGATGGGTCAGCTCATGGCCGGCTTCCCCGACCTCATCGGCATTCCGTACCAGCTTTTTGCCGTGTTCCTGGTCTCCGAGATCGACCAGCTCACCTGCGTGCCGTATATCGACGCCGTCGAGAGCTTCGGCCTGCCCGCCGACTGCTGCCCGGTGCCGTCCTCCGAGTGCGGCGCCCTCGTTCTGGACGCTCTGCCGCACATGGGCTCCTGCTTCATCTCAAGCTCCATGCCGTGCGACGGCTCCACGATGGCCTCCTCGTACATGGCACGCCGCTTCCCGGATCTCCCGGTGTTCCATCTGTGCTTCCCCGTCCGCTACGAGGACAAAGAGACCGTGCAGTGCGCCGCCGAAGACATCCGCGCCTGCATCAAGTTCATTGAAGAGCAGACCGGTGCCAAGTGGAGCTGGGACGCTTACTTCACCGCCATGAAGCGCTTCAACACCGAAACGAGCTACGAGCTAGAAAAATGGGCCGTCAACCAGACGGCGTACCCGCAGATCATCGGACCGTGCTACGAGCTGTTCCGCAAGTGGAACTACGAGATGGACGGCGGCATTGATCCGCGTGTGCCGAAGACCTTCAAGAAGGTCAACAGCATCATGCTCAAGGCCTACGAGCGCAAGGAAGAAGCCTGGCCCGGCAAGATGAAATACCGCGCTATCGTGTGGTCCTGCCCCGCGCACTACTACGCGAACTTCTCCAACTGGCTCGCCAACTGCTGGGGCATCAATGTCCTCGTCGAGATGGAAAGTCTCAACTTCACGAAGCAGCTCGAGACCGAAGATCCCGAAGAAGCGCTGCGCGATCTCGCCCGTCTGTACGAGCGCATGGTCATGCGCCGTCACACGAACGGCGGCTACCAACACGTCGTAGACGAGCTCTGGAAGCAGTGCGAGATCTGGAATGTCGACCTCATCATCATGTATCAGAACGTCGCCTGCAAGAACATGGCCACCGTTCAGGGCATTCTCGATGATCAGGCCCGCCAGCAGAACCGCAAGATGATCTGGATTGAGCACGATCTGATGGATCCGCGTACCGTCTCCCGCCGCCAGATGCGCGACAAGGTGAACGAGTACATGCGCACCGTCATGCACGCCGAACCCGTTGACCCGACCCTCGTCGACTTTGAAGACGAGATCTGCATGTAATTAAATAAATGCATGGAGCCGCGAAGCATAAGATGCGGCATCGATGAACTAACTTTTGTAACAAATTTTGGAGGGTATATATCATGGCAAAGAAGTATTTCGCTGGGTGCGACGTAGGCTCCACCTATACCAAGGCCGTCATTCTTGACGAACAGGGCAACATCGTAGCCAACACCACCATCAAGAGCAAGATCAACTCCGAAGAATCTGCGAAGATCGCAATGCAGCAGGTCATCGACCAGGTCTCCGACCTGAGCTCTTCCAAAGATCTCGAGTACCTCATCGGCACCGGCTACGGCCGCAACAAGGTTCCCTTTGCTGACGAAAACATCTCTGAGATCAGCTGCCACGCCATGGGCGTGCACGTGACCGACCCCTCCGTAAAGGCCATCATCGATATCGGCGGCCAGGACGTTAAGGGCATCAGCATCGACACCGACGGCACCGTGAAGAACTTCGCGATGAACGATAAGTGCGCCGCCGGTACCGGCCGCTTCTACGAGGCCATGGCCCGTTCCTTCGAGATGGATCTTACCCAGTTCTCCAACCTCTCCCTGACCGCAAAGAACGTTATCCCCATCACCGCCCAGTGCACCGTGTTTGCCGAGTCCGAGGTCATCACGCTCGTCGGCGAGGGCAAGCCCATGGACGAGATCGCGGCCGGCATCCAGATGGCCGTTGCCAAGCGCTGCTTCGTTATGGCGAAGAAAGCCGGCGCCACCGACAGCATCACGCTGACCGGCGGCTGCGCGAAGAACGCCGGCCTCAAGCAGGCCATTGAGCACGTCCTCAAGCTGAAGGTCATCGACCTCAAGACCGACCCGCAGCTCATGGGTGCTCTCGGCGCGGCAGAGTATGCCCGTCAGAAGGGTCTTTCGAAAGGAGTGTAATTCCCAATGAAGAAATTCTGGAAAGTTTTCGGCAAAATCGCTGGCATCCTGACGGCGGTCATCGGAATCCTGTTCGTTGTGTATTTCTGGAATCTTGACCAGAAGCTGCTCTCCTGGGCTTACACTGCGGTGAATAAGATCTTCGATCGCAAGAAGACGGACATTAAGTTCTGATGGAGCTTTTCAACAGCTGCATTCACGAATCGGAGGAGCTGCTCCGCGGCTCCTCTCCGGAAAAATGGGCGTACGATTTGTCGGCGTGCTGGAAGGAAACGGACAGAAACGAACTCGTTATGCTGCGCGAAGCCGCCTTTGAACTCGGCGGCAGCGCGAAAAGCGCTGTATCCTACAGCTGCTTCACGACCGATGAGCGCCTTGTCGGCAGCGACGAGGTGTGGCTGTACGGCCCGGACCTTTCGGAGATCAAAGGTGACTGCGCATTCGCGCGCATTGTTCTCTTTTCCATACAGGATGTCGGGGAAGAGGATGAGGCATACCGTGCGCTGCAGGACATTGAATTCGTAAAATACCATGTGTTCCCCAAAGGATACATGATCCGCGCCCTCTCCGAGGACAACCGCGAGCAGGTGCGCGTAAGCAAAGATGCCGTCCGAGCCGGGATCTCCTTCAAGAATGTCGGCTTTGACTACATCCGCAAATTCCGCGAAAAGGAAAATGTTCGCTCCGTCCGCGTGATGTTTGTCACCGAACCGAAAGCGGATTATGCGTCACTTCGGACGCTGGCGCGCAAGGTGAACGACATTACCCGTTCCTTGAGCACCATTTTAGACGGCATCCCCACCGACTGCGACTCGTGCGGTCTGCGCGAGATCTGCGATGAGGTGGAAGGTATGCGCGAGCTTCACTTCCAAAAGGCGGGCAAGAACACCGCCGAAAAATAACAAAGTATCTACGGAGGAAGCCCCATGCGTGATTTGAAAAATGTCATCTTCTATGATGACCTGCTGCAGGAGGCCTATAACTCTCTTGTACGTCAGGCAAAAGAAGAAGGCAAATATGCCCTCGGCTATACTTGCTACTTTATGCCGGAAGTCCTTCTCGATCTGCCCGGCTGCTTCAGCGTACGCCTTCGTGCGCCGCGCTGCACCTCGCCCGATATGGCGACCTACTACATGTCCGGCCGCGTGTGCCACTATGCGCGCAGCCTTTTGGAGCGCGCTCTCGAAGGCGGCTACAACTTCATCGACGCCCAGCTCGGCACCGAGACCTGCACCGGCACCTGCCGCTTCCAGGAGCACCTTGGCGAGTTGCCCGACCTCATTCAGAATGAGAAATTCTTCGTCTCTTTCACCGATGTGCCCTTCAAGAAGAATCAGAACAGCGTAGAACACTTCACCACTACGCTGCAGGTGCATGTGCTCGACGAACTGCACAACCACTTCGGCATTGATGTGTCCGACGAAGCTCTCTTCAAGGCCATCGAGGAGCACAACGAGGTCTGCGACATCATCACCCAGATCGGTGATTTCCGCAAGCTCGACAACCCGACCATCACCGGCACGGAGTTCCACACCATCAACCTCGTGTCGATGGTCTGCCCGAAGTACCTTATTCTCCCGTACCTTCGCGAGACGCTCAAAGACCTCAAGACGCGCGAGCCCGACAAGAAGCCCGATTACCGCGTCAAAGTCGTCCTCGCCGGATCAGAAAACGACGACCCCGGCTTCACGAAGCTTATCGAGAGCTGCGGCGCTCTCGTCGTGGCCGACCGTCACTGCTACGGTTCTCTGCCCGGACGCGAGAAGATCGAAGTGCGCGAAGGCGAAAAGCCCCTCACTGCTATCGCCCACCACTATCTCGAAACGAGCGTTTGCCCGCGCTTCATGGAGCAGTCCTCCATGCGCAGCCGCAAGCAGTACATCGTCGACATCGCCAAGGAATACAAGGCCGACGGCATCATCGTGGAATCCAACAAGTTCTGCGAGTACTGGAGCTACGAGCGCGTGGCGGATACGCTCATCCTGCCGCGTGACTTCGGCATCCCCGTGTGCTCCATTGAGAAGGAGTACATCAACTCCGCCTCCGGTCAGCTCCGCACCCGCTTCCAGGCGTTTGTGGAGAGTCTGGAGATCAAGAAGATCCAGGAGAAGGAGGGCGTGAAGAATGGATAAGGCCAAAATGAAGAAAGCCCTGAAAGATTTCTGGTACGGCAAGCCGCACGGTGAACGCCGCCTCGGCGACATCATGCTCGACAAGACCGGCCTCTATAAGCACCGCGAGTGGCGCGGCGTGAAGGACACCTTCTACTACTTCAACAACATTTGGCTCTACAACTACGGCCAGATGATCGCCGACATTCTCAAGAGCGAAGACCCCATCGCCTTCTTCAAGGGCGTTTGGCGTTACCGCTGGGTCGGCCAGACCTATCTCCCCGTGCTGCACTGGTTTGACCGCGGCTTGCAGGGCCTCCGCGGCGACGCGCTTCGCGCCTCTGCGTGGCACTACCGTGCGATGGTCTGCGTGACCATTCAGCAGTTCCAGCGCATGTTCGCTGCCGACGCAAAGCTCAACGGCGGCAAGCACAATGACTACTATGAGCACACCATGGCGCACAAAGAGACCGTCTGGGGCGGCATCTTCTATCCGTGGTCCGACAAGTTCAAGAACGTTCCTCTGGAAATGATCCCGTACTTTGTCACCTGCCATGTGAATAGCCACACCGTGCTCAACTACATCGATGCCGTGCAGTCCATCGGCCTCCCGGGCGACCCCTGCCCGATGTGCCAGGCCGAGGCCGGCATCTTCGTCCTCGACGATGTGCCCGATTATTCGCCTCTCTTCGTAACATCCAACGAAGCGTGCGACGCGTCCGTCGCGAGCACCGCTCTGCAGGACTGGTTCTTCGATAAGCCGCTCTACGCCATGCCGCAGCCGATGCAGTTTGACGATCCCATCGTCAAGAAGTACTGCGCCAAGGAGATCGAGGGCGCCTGGAAGTTCATCGAAGAGCAGACCGGCGTTCCGTTCAACTGGGATCTTCTCGTCAAGCGTGTCGAGGCTCAGAACGAGCTTCAGCGCTTCGAGTGGGAGAAGTGGGATGTGGCCGCCAACACCGATTACTATCCCATCAACGGCGTTGCGCAGGCTCTCTACCGCATCTATCAGTCTCAGTACGGCGACAACTACATCTGGCACGAGGTCGACGCGCGTGTCCGCAAGATCATGGAGCGCTGCGTGCAGAACAAGAACATCACGTTCCCTAATACCCGCCACCGCGTCATTGCATGGTCGTGCGCACCGCTTTATTACTCCAACTGGTGCACATGGGCGTACAACTGCTGGGGTCTCAATGTTGTTATCAACATGGACTCCCTCATGTTCGACATGACCATCCGTACCGACAACTACGAAGACTGCCTCGAGGATATCGCCCAGTACCACATGTGGGCTCCGATGCGCCGTATGGCCGTCGGCGGCATGCAGCACTTCTTCGAGCTGTGGAAGTACATGGAACGTTTCAACTGCGACATGGTCGCCATGTATGATCAGCTCCAGTGCAAGGGCGCGCAGGGCATGCACGGCGTCTTTGAGGACGAGTTCCGCAAGCGCAACATCCATGCCTTCTGGATTCCGCACGCGCTGCCCGACTGCCGCACCGTTTCCCGCGCGGAGATCCGCCGCATCATCAATGATTACATGACCACCGTCATGCACGAAGAACCGCTCGATCCGTCGCTCCTCGATTTTGACGACTCCATGAGCTGGTAATGAGGGAGGAAGAAAGAAATGCGTAAAGTTCTGAAAGTATTCGGCAAGATCGCCGCTATTCTGGCCGGCATCTATGCTCTGCTGTTCGCAGTGTTCTACTTCGACCTCGACGGCAAGCTGCTCTACTATGTCGTAGAGCCGTTCCTCGTAAAGCACTACGACAATATGCCCCGCGAAGACGTCACCAAGCGAGCCTACAAAATCAAGTAAATTTAAGGCAACACCGCACAATGTCGTCTGCGGCGCTTTGCGGATCTTTTTCGCCGACTCTGCGTCATCAAGCCTTGCCATACACAAAGTATGGCTGCGGCTATCTTCCTTGATTCGACGAATAATCTTTCGCAAATCGCACTTGCCGAATTATGCGGTGTTGCCTAAAGCCAATCAATACCAAAAGCGGCGCAGTCCCAACCGACTGCGCCGCTTGTTTCATGTTCGAGTGAAGATTTTGCGATCAACCCGTGATTATTTTCCAAATGCCTCGGAAGAAGCGCCCGTTGGCGATCTCCACCATGCCGGGCATCAGGCCGCCTTTGATGCCGCCGGAGATCTGCATGCTGCGGATGGGCGCTCCGGCGGAGGAGTTCATCATCATCCGGAAGTCCGGGTCATTGTAATCGGCCTTGCCGTCAAACCCATTGACCACGGTCTTTTCTATGGCCTTGTACATCATGTTCATCAAAAGGCTTTGGTCTTTCATTTCCATCACGGTATTTTCCGTAGTGAAGGAACCTTTTTTTGCCTCGGACGGCGTGTAGGTGCATCCCAAAGCCGCTTCCCAATCCTTTCGGTTCGGCTTCCCGCTGCAGTGCTCATACCAGCTGCCTGCCTGCCATGCCGCAACGCTCAAACAGTCGCCGGACTTTTCGATATCCGCCGTCAGTCCGCCGACGGAAACGGTATAGTGTCCCGCAGGCACCTTCCATCCGTCCTGCCATACGGCAAAGCTGCGCTCCGATAGTTCGAAGGTGACGGTGCGTTTCTCGTCGGGCTCCAGGAATACCTTTCGGAAACCTTTGAGTTCGCGAAGCGGGCGGTGCACTCCGTCTTGCGGCGCGGCGATATACAGCTGCACGACTTCCGCACCGGCACATTTGCCGGTGTTTTTCACCGTTGCTTTCACGGAATTTCCCGATACCTTCAAACCGGAATAGGCAAATTTCGTGTAGCTGAGTCCGAACCCGAACGCCCAGCGCACCGGAACGCCGGCTTTTTCGTAGTAACGATAGCCGACATACATGCCTTCCTCGTAGAGCGCATCGGTCGTCTTGCCGTAGATCTCCGAGGTCGGTATATCCGCATAGCTCATCGGCCAGCTCTCGGCGAGCCTGCCGCAGGGGTATGCGCGGCCGTACAGGAGATCCGCAATGGCTTCGCCGCCCGCCTCGCCGGGCAGACCCATATAAAGAATTCCCTTGACGCTGTCCGACCATGGGCATTCCACAGCGCTTCCGCATAGCAGCACGACCACGGTGTTCGGATTGGCTTTCGCCGCCGCTTCAATCATACGGATATGCCCCTCGGGCATTTTTATATCGTTCCGGTCAAATCCTTCGGATTCGCATCGAGAGGGGAGACCCGCAAAAACGATCACCGTATTGGCATTCGATGCGGCGCTTTTTACATAAGCGCACATGACAGTGGAAGGCTTGCCCTCTTTTACGGCAATTTCAAAAGCGGTGAGGTAGAGCTCCCGCAGTGTTCGTTCATCGAGAATGCTGTCGGAGGTGAGCCGATCCAGCTCCTGCGAGTTGTCGGCAAAGTGTTTTAGGCTTGTGCCGATGCCCTGCGATTCCGCACCGCGGATAAATCCGGCGGCCAGCTTTCCCGCAAGATAGGGATCTTCACTGAAATACTCAAAAATCCGTCCACACAGCGGACTGCGTTTTATGTTGGCACCCGGCCCCAAAACGAGCCCGACGCCCTGCTTGCGCGCTTCCTCTCCGATGGCACGACCAATGGCTTCCGTGAGCTCGGGGTTCCAGCTGCCTGCTGTCGTGACCTCGGCCGGGAAACAGGTCGCCGGACGGGAATTGTTCACGCCCAGCATATCGGTCGTGCCCTCCTGCTTGCGCAGACCGTGAGGGCCGTCGCACATGAACATCGAAGGAATGCCGTACTTTTCAAACTTTTTTGTTTGCCAAAAGCTCGCGCCGGAGCAAAGAGCGACCTTGTCCTCCAACGACATAGAGTCTATGATTTGGTTTACATAATAATCGTCCGTTATTTGTTCTCCGTTTTGTTTTTCAATAGGACGGCGTCCGTGAGCGCTCTTGCCAGGAGAAATGAGAGCAGCATAAAGAAGGCACCCGCGGTCACATCCGATGCAAAGTGCGCAGCCAGGACGATGCGTCCGACGCCGATGACCACCGCCCATAAAAGCCCCGCGCCGAGGAAATATGCGCGCTTTCCCCTGAACTTTTCCAAAACATCGCAGAGCAGCACATAGAGGCAGGCAGCGGCCGCTTTGGATGCATGCCCGGAGGGGAAGGAATCTCCGCCGAGTGCCGAAGAGCGAGGTTCGTACCAGACGCAAAAATCGGAATACGGTGCCGTGAGATCGCGCATGCGCGGCCGATCCCAAAAAGATTTGAGCACATTCACAAAGAGCTCCTGCAGCATTACGGTGACGACTACGATGAGTGCCGCGCGAATGACCTCGTCCCGATGCATGGAGAGGAGCTTTTTCGCGGCAAACAGAGCGCCGATGCCCATAGCCGTTCCGAGCGTTGCTCCGAGAATGAGCGCGAGCTTCGTGCTCGTATACTTCACGGAGAAGAAAAAGATGAAGAATCCGTACTCAAATGTGCCGATGAAGCAGATGACCGCCCCCAAAATGCGCCCAAAGCTCTTCTTCTGCCAAAGCGCCGTAAAGAGCACGGCAAAGGACATCATCACGAGGAGATCCAGAGGGATCTCGCTGGCCCACTCCGCAAACTTTCCGAAGCCGCTTTCCGTATTCACGTGCGCCAGGGAGCTGTCAAGGTCAAAAAACGCGAACAGGGCCATCAAAACCGCGAAAACGCCGATCAGTGCCAACAGACATTTCTTTGTGGAGTAAGACTCTTTGATTTCGTTCATTTACTTTCCCTCATTTCATAGGTCTTGCATCCCGCACTCTGCGTAACCACCTGTCCGTCGGGCAGACGAACCTCGGCTGTGCAGTTGACGGGTACGGTAACGGAAAACGCACATCCGGTCTCCGTTCTTGTCCAGCCACTCTCCACGCGTCCGTACAGACTGTTGTATGCGGCCTTTGCGTGCATAAAGCGTCCGCCGGGGCGCGGGGCAATGATAAAGCGGTTTTCACCGCCGATGCGGATGCCGCACATCGTATCAAAAAGCCAGCGGCACACGGCACCCTTGGAATAGTGATCGAGCGAAGCCACGCCGCTTCCCTTGGCACGGTCACCTTCCCACGACTCCCAAATGGTCGTTGCGCCGCTCTTCGGCATGAAGAGCCATCGGGGCATTTCCTCATTTTCGAGAAGCCAGTAGGCGGCTTCCAAATCAATGTCCGCAAGCACATCGAGGATCAGCGGGGTGGAGAGGAAACCGGTGCCAAGCCGCCAGCCGTAGTTTTCAAGCGCCGTAAGAAGCCGCTTTTTTGCAAATTCGGTCTGCTCTTCATTGAGCAGGCGGAAAGCGAGTGGGCGCACCAGCTGCGCCTGACGGTCGGTGTCGAGCGTGAATTCTTTCGTTTTCATCATGGCCTGATAGGCTCTGCGGCAGCCGTCGCTGTATTCTTTATACTTTGCAATATCCGCGCGGTGGCCGAGCTCATCGGCAATCTCACACATCAGATCCATGATAGGCCTAGAGCAAACCACGGGCTTTGCCCGCGGTGATTGGATCAACCACTGGAGCAACGCCGCTAACTTAGTGACATTGACGGACGCGCCTTGCCCTCCGGCGTATGGGTACGGTCGATGATGTAGCCCATGATCACATTGGTGATAGCGTCGATGATTTTTGAAACTATGGGGAAGATGACCAGAAAGGCGCCGTCTGCGATACGCGTAAGATCGAGAACGTCGGTGTAGTAGACATTGAGATAGGTACCAAGCGCGGCATTGAGAAGCAGTGCTCCCGCAGGTCCGAGCAGATAGCCGAGCCAACGCTCCTTCGGTGTGACATTTTCGGAAGTGATCTTGCTCCGGAATATCTTCCGGCTCATAAGAGTTTCGCCGTTCATGTTTCGTTCCTCCGTTTTTGGGCATGTATTCCATTCGTATAATACCATGCCGATTTTCCGTTGTCAGTATAGCACAAGAGAAAAAGCCTTCACTTGCATTTTCGTTACCGATACGATATAATTGTATTCAAAATACGATGTGTGGGAGACAGTGTATGGGAACGATCGATTTAGCGTATCTCTGCACGACCATCGGCAACCTCTCCGGCGTGCCGGTACGCATTTTCGAAGGGGAGCGGCAGACATTTTTTTATTCGCAGTGTACCCTGCCGCGCGACCCGATAAACATATGCCGCGATAAGATTTTTGCCGTTTCCTCGCATATCGGGTATGTAACGACGAGCCGCTTCCATTACTACGGCATAATAAACTCCGGCAATACAAAAGTCGTCATAGGACCGACCCGCCAGATCGCCGAGACCGACCAGGAGCTGCGCGAGCTTGCTTTTCGCATCGATGTGCCGCCCGACGAAATACCGCAATTCATTTCCGGCATGAAAGGCATCATGCGAATGCCCATCGAGAGTATCCTGCAGGTCTTGTGCACCATGAACCATGTGCTCAACGGCGAGAAGCTTTCCCTCAAAGACATCGCCATCCACGAGACCGAGCAGGAAAAGCTCATCGCTTTGCAGACGAGAGAACAGGTGGAGCAGATGCTTTCAGCCCTGAAGGATGAATACGCAGGTTTACATAATACATACGATATCGAGCAAACCATCCTGCGCATCGTGCGAAAAGGGGATACAGCTGCGCTTCGTGAATGGGAAGCGCATGCACCGGCCCTTCGCGGCGGCGTGCTGGCGGAAGAAACGCTTCGCCAGAGAAAGAATACCTTCATCGTTATGGCTACGCTCGTCTGCCGCGCCGCCATCCGCGGCGGAATGGATGTGGACGATGCCTTCTCTTACAGCGATTCTTATATCCGTGAGTGCGAGCGCCTCTCCTTGCCGAATGACATCACGAATCTCTAATACCGCATGGTGCTCGATTATACCGAGCGAGTGGAACGCCTGTAGCCCGGCAAGCAGCCCTCGAAGCTGACGATCGATGTGACGAATTATATTCGGCACCACCTCTCCGAGGCCATCACGGCCGAGCGGATCGCAGATGAGCGTTATCTGAGCCGCCCGTACCTTTCCCGCAAATTTAAGGAGGAGACCGGCGAGACGCTGACGGATTTCATTCTGAAAGAAAAAACGGAGGAAGCCAAGCGCCTCCTCCGCTATTCGGAAAAATCCGTGACCGCCATCAGCTCGTATCTCGGCTTTTCCTCGCCGAGCCACTTCTCCCGTGTATTTAAAAAATACGCCGCGCGCACTCCGCAGGAGTACCGCGAAAAATACGAAGTATAGAATAAGAAACGCACAGGGCCGGACAGCTTGCCGACCCTGTGCGTATAATTTTTTTCAGAAACCGAAAAAGTTTTTGGCGTTGATGCCGCAGATGTTTTGCACCATCGATCCGAGCACTTTTTCGTCCGCGGGATATTGACCGCCTTCCGCGAGCTCCGCGAGCTTCTCGCAGAGAATGCGGCGGTAATACTCATGCCGCGGGAAAGAGGAAAACGAGCGCGAGTCGGTGAGCATACCCACGGACTTCGCGAGCATTCCGGTCTCCATCAGCTCATCGATCTGCGCGCGCATGCCGCGGATGGTGTCGTTGAACCACCACGCCGCACCGTACTGCACCTTCGGAGCAAAGTTGACGGCCATGGTAGAGAGCACCGTGTTTTCGGCGGGATTGAGGTTATAGAGCACCGTGTTCGGAAGAGCGCCGTCCGCTTCGAGATCGCCGAGGAATGCGCCGAGCTCAAAAACATCGGTCGTGCGCCCGACACTGTCGCCGCCGGCATCCGGACCGACGGAAGAGAACAGGCGGGGATTCTGATTGCGGATGGGCCCGAGATGCAGCTGCATCGCGATGCCGTGCGCATAATACTCATGCGCGAGAAAACGGAGAAGATCCGCCTTCGGCGTGCCGCGCACATAAGAGAAATGATCGAACCCGTGATCGGACACCTTGCAGCCGAGCGAAACGAAATGCTCCAGAGCGCGGTACAGCGCCTCTTCGAGCGACGCCAAATCGGTAATTTCCACGCCGACCGCGTCGCCGAGTTTCTTTGCATTTGCGGCAAACTCCGGCGCATCGGGGTCCAAATACTTGTCGGGACGGAACGAGGGGAGCACGCGGAAGGGAATGTTCGCATCATCGCGGATCTTCTCATGCCACTCGAGCGTATCGACGGGATCGTCTGTGGTGCACAGCATCCGTACATTCGCTTTTTCGAGCAGCGAAACGGCATCGTATCCCTTGAGCTTTTCCTCGGTCTCAATCCAGATCGCGGCAGCCGTTTCCGGCGTCAACACTTCGTATATGCCGAAATAGCGCTGCAGCTCGAGATGCGTCCAGTGGTAGAGCGGACATCCCGCGAGCTGCGGCACGACCTCGGCCCACTTGAGGAACTTCTCATATTCCGGCGCATCGCCGGTGATATAGCGCTCGTCCACTCCGCACGCGCGCATGGCGCGCCACTTGTAATGATCGGCGGCGAGCCAGAGCTGCGTGAGATTTTCGTACTTTTTCCGCTCTGCGATCTCCTTCGGAGGCAGATGGTTGTGGTAGTCGTAAATCGGCTCGTTTTCCGCATAGGTGTGAAAGAGCGTTTTTGCAAACTCGCTTTCCAGCAGAAAATCGCGATCCATAAACGCTTTCATGTTCACACCCCGCTGTAGGCCGAGAAGCCGCCGTCGATCGGCAGCACGACGCCCGTGACAAAGCCCGCGCTCTTGTCGTCTGTGAGGAAGAGAACGGCACCGATGAGCTCCTCGGGCACGCCGAAGCGTCCCATGGGCGTGGCGTTGATGATCTTGCCGGTGCGCGCCGTCGGCGTGCCGTCGTCATTCCAGAGAAGCTTCGCGTTCTGCGCCGTGGAGAAGAAGCCCGGTGCAATGGCGTTTACGCGGATGCCGGTCTTGGCAAAATGCACGGCCAGCCACTGCGTGAAGTTGGATACACCCGACTTTGCGGCGGAGTATGCGGGGATCTTCGTGAGCGGCGTGAAAGCATTCATCGAGCTGATGTTCAGAATGACGCCGTGCGAATCCTCGACCATATCGCGCGCAAACTCCTGCGTGGGGATGAGCATGCCGAGGATGTTGAGGTTGAATACCTTCGAGAAGCCCTCGGTCGGCAAATCAAAGAAGCTCTTCTTATTGGCATCGAGTAGCGTGTCCATGGAGAAGAATTCATCGTCTGCGGTCGCAGCGGGATCGTTGCCGCCGGCACCGTTGATGAGAATGTCGCACTTGCCGTACTCTTCCAGCACGGCTTTGTGCGCTGCGGCGACGCTCTCCTTGTCGGTGACATCCACGGCAAACGCTTTCGCCTCGCCACCCATCGCATGGATCTCGTCCGCGACGGCCTCGGCCTTGGAGTGTGTGCGGTTCAAAATGGCGACCTTTGCGCCGCACAGGGCGAGCGCTTTGCAGAATTCGCGGCACAGCACACCGGCGCCACCGGTGACCACGGCAACTTTATTCGAATAATCGGGTTTGAACGGCAATTCCATAATAATACCTCCGGATCTTATTTTTGATGTTATTGATGCTATTATATTAGCACACACCGATTTGCAATAAAATTGCGAATTACTTCAAACAATATTGCGCTTCTGCGCATTTTATGATACTCTTAGCCCAAAGAAACCCAAAGGAGATGCATTCGGGAATGGCGCGGATATTTGAATACCGGGACGATGACTTTTTCTGTCACCACAGCCGCGACGAACACCCGCAGCCGTCCGAATTCTATATGCATGCGCACGAGCGCACGGAAGTCTTATATTTTATCTCCGGCGATGCGCAGTATCTTGTTGAGGGCAACACCTATCCGCTGCGCAGTGGCGATGTTCTTTTGATGAAGCCGGCAGAGGGGCATAAGCTGCAGATCCTCTCTCCGCAGCCGTATGAGCGCATGGTGATCCACTTTTCGTCGTCGCTTCTGCAGGGCATCGACCCGAACGGCATCCTCCTGCGCCCGCTCGCGGACAAACCCCTCGGCAAGCGAAATCTGTATTTCTCTGAGAAATTTCAAGCCATCTACGAAAACTTCGATGTAAAGGGGAGTGATGAGCGCATTCGTGTGCACATGCTCATCACGCTGGCCAATGTCCTCGAAACGATATCGTCCCTTGTTCCGAGCCGTGCCGAGGAAGACGATGATGCGGATACTCTCCCGCACCGCATTTTGCAGCATGTCAATGAGCATCTCTTTGACGAGATATCTCTTGCCTCCGTATCGGAGAAATTCTATCTGAGCCAGTCGCAGCTCAACCGCATTTTTCGGGATGCGACCGGAACAACCGTCGCAAAATATATCCGCGTGAAGCGCCTTCTCGCCGCCCGCGAACAGATCCTCGCGGGGCAGGCACCCGCCGCCGCCGGCGCAGCCTGCGGCTTTCACGACTACTCCACATTCTTCCGCGCCTACCGATCCAAATTCCGCCGCGCCCCGTCCGAGGATGCGAAATCGATATGAGAGAAAACAGCAGTGTCTGCACAGATGGCAAACGCTGCTGTTTTTCGCATTATGGCAAAGCACCGCACAACATTGTCTGCGGTGCTGCCTTATCTTACATCGTAGATGGTGATGCCGCCGGAGGAAAAGATGACCGGGTAGTTTGCATCCAAATACTCCGTGATGACGCCGGTTAGGGCGCGCTCGTAATAGCCGATGTAGACAAAGTCGATGTTCTCACTCCCGCGGTTTGCTTCAAATACCCCGGCATCGGTGAGCATACGGTCGGCGAGCTGCTGCTTGTCCGCATAATTCAGACCGTGATAATAGAGATAGGAGGCACTGCCGCACTCAATGTTTCGGCCG
This sequence comes from Oscillospiraceae bacterium, assembly GCA_963628785.1. Lineage (GTDB taxonomy): Bacteria > Bacillota > Clostridia > Oscillospirales > Oscillospiraceae > Apopatocola. The sequence continues at coordinate 42,753 of CAVGGQ010000001.1, forward strand.
GTCAGCGTCGCTACGGCGTTGTCGTGGTTATCCTCCGTCAGGAATTTCGCGTCCGGTTCGGTGTTTTCCAGAATGTACTCCGCCGCTGCGACTTCGTCCGCGGAGAATAGCTCATAGCCATAGCGCGTTGTGCCGGACGCAGCTTCGCGTACGAGCGTAAACACTCCGGCATTGGAGGAGAGGAAGAGCGCAATGGCGAGCACAATGCTGCGCGCAGAAGCGCTTTCCAACTTCGAGAGCCAGGCACAGAGCGCATCGGCGCAAACGAAGCACGCGAAAGCGTAGGCAATATAGAGGAGCTTGTTGTTGTCATATACATTCGGTTGGAAAACGACGATCTCGCACAGCACAAAAAAAAATATCGCACCCGAGAACGCTGCGCGCTGCTTGCGGGAGACAGAGAAAAAGGCAAACGGCGTCAGCACGAAAATAAACCCGACATTTTTCACCCAGAACCACAGCCACGGATACTGCCCGTTGTTCACCCAGTCGATGACGATGCGCAGAAAATGGTCGTTGCCGCCGACGGAACGGAGCGTCCAGATCAAAAGCTGCGGCACGGCCAGCAGCACGGCGGGAAGCCCGAAGCGGAGCCAGCCGGAGAGCCAATGCCAAGTGAGCTTATCGCGGATGGCGGAATATACGAGCCAGCTTGCCGCCATGAGGCCGAGCGCAAAATAAGAGTGCGTGTGTACCATCGGCAGAAGCCCACCGAGAATACCCGCAGGTAGGTAAAGACGCGTGTCACCGCGAAACACCGCGCGGAACAGGAGATACAAAACCGCAAAGAGCGCCGCCCAGCCGAAGAGCGTGGCGCGCTGCGGGAGCAGCATGTCGGCAATGACATTCACCCAGCGCATGCCTTTTTCGGTGAGGTTCGTCGGCGTTTTGTAAAAGCCGGAAATGAGGTCGGAGAACGAATAATCCCCGTTCAGAAAATAGATCATGCCGAGCCCGCCGTTCAGGAAAAAGAAGAGAAAAGCAAGCACCGGCGCATATTTTCTGCGGCAGAACTCGCGGGCGAGAAACCACACGCCGCAGAATACCTGCGCAAACGCAAAGAACATCGGGATCATATAAGCCCACCGCAGCGGCGTACCGAGAAGGTAAAGGCTCGAGGAAACACTGTCACACAGGAATGGATAGCAGATCTGCGTACCCGGCAGGAGATTATACTCCGGCGGGAATGTCTGCTGCTCGGCAATGGATGTGATAAAGCTTAAGTGCATCGCCATGTCGCCGTAGGTGCACTGCCCGGTATAGAGCGCGCCGTCTGCATTCCGCAGCGTGTGCGAGAGAATAAGCACAACGGCGAGCACCATGAACGGGACAAAGAGATAGGGGAGAGGTCGGTCAATTTTACCGCTCTCTGCGCACACCGCACGCTCCCGCTTTGGATAGACCCACAGCACCTGCACTGCAAGACCAATCATGGCAGCGCAAATGTGCGCTGCCGTTCCGAAACCCCACAGGAAGGCGAACGGCACCGGCACCCACATGGAAAGGAGCGTCCCCATAACGCTGCCGAGCCAAAGCCGGACGGCAAGCCGCTTTTCCGGGAAAATGCGCTGCGAGATCGCCTCGCCCGCGCTCTGCCAAAGCATAAACAAAAGAACTCCGAGCATGGATCGAAAACCTCTTACTGAAAAATACAAATGTATTATAATCGGTCAACGTCTTATTTGCAATAGCAGACCAAGTATGATAAAATAAACAGGCAATTTAAAAATCCCGATAGGGGGCTTTTCATTGAAACGATCCCAATTGCGACAGGCAATGATTTTCCTTCTCGCCGCATTGCTCCTCTGCTCCGGTGTTTTTGCGGCCGGGTCACTCATTGATAATGCGGATTTCTCCGGTACGGATATTCCGGAAGGCTGGGACATCACGGCCTATTCCGACTCCGACTATTCCGTTTACACGGAAGACGGTGCGCTCGTGATCGAAGCAAATACGGAGAACGATGTGCGCCTGTGCCAAATGGTCAAGGTAAAGCCGAACACCGCCTATAAGCTGACGGCGGAGATCGCCGCGCAGAATGTAAGCGGCGGGCGCGGCGTGTGCCTTGCCGTGGATAACTACATGCTTGACGGCACCTACGCCGTCGGCAACGGCAAGCTCGGCGGTTTCGACTGGACGGAAGGATCGCTCATCGTCCGCACCGGCTCCGACCAGACATACATCAACATCGCGCTCCGCCTCGGAAGCTACAGCGAGATGTCCTCCGGCAAAGCGTATTTCCGCTCGGTGGAGCTCACAAAGTGCTCGGGCGTCGAGGCTGCCTCGGCCGTTTTTCTCGAGAACACGGCACAGGAACGGTCTTCTCAGACAAACGAGGAGAGCGATGAGGCGCGCACAATCCGCCTCAAGTCCTATCTGCACCTTTTCATCGTTTGCTCCGTCGTCCTCTCCTGCGTCTTCCTTTGGGGCTTCTACCGCAATCGCAATACCTTCTACTCTGTCCCTGCAGAGAAAAAGACGGTACGGCGCTGCTTTGCCCTGCTGATCCTCGTCGGCCTGCTCCTTCGTATGCTTCTCACCATCATCTTCGGCGGACACGACTACGATATGAATTGCTGGATCGCCTGGGGACGTGACATTGCTTCCAACGGTACGGCACAATTCTATACTGCCGCCGGCCATGAGTGGTACGACTACCCGCCCACTTATATGCTCGTCCTTGCACTTATCACGCATATCCTGAATTTTCTGCACATTTCCGCAAACACGGGTGCGGGCATATTTGCCTTCATGCTCCCTGCGTACATTGCGGATGCCTGCACCGGCGTTGTGCTGATGCATTTGGCCCAGAAACGCGGCTTCTCGGAGAGCGCGTGCCTGTTCTTAGGTGGAATATGTATCTTCAACCCCGCCGCAGTCATTCTCTCCGGCGCATGGGGACAGATCGATTCGATCCTGACGCTGCTCCTCCTGCTGAGCTTTTCGGAACTGCTGCAAAACCGTCGGATCTCTGCTGGAGCGATCTACGGCCTTGCCATTATGACGAAGTGGCAGGCACTTATTTACGGCCCGGTGCTCGCGGCAGCGTATCTTCTTTCCGTTCGCTCCCGGAATGATGCAGTGCGCACACTCGGCGGCGTAGCGGCGGCTGTGGCCGTGATCCTCGGCGTATCGCTCCCGTTCCACGGTGACCAATGCCTTTTCTGGGTTGTGGAACGATTTCTGCAGTCGGCGGGCGGCTACGACTATGCCAGCGTGGAAGCCTATAACTTCATGGCGCTCTGCGGCGGCAACTGGACGGCTTCTTCCGATAGCATTTTCCTCGGCATCAGCTACAAAGCCTTTGGTACGGACGCCATCGTGCTTGCCGTCGGCATCTCCATCGCAATGCTCGTGCGTTCGCGTTGCCGCAAAGGCGCGGATATACTGCAGCGCACACCCGGAACGCTCTACATTTCCGCTGCTTTCTGCATGTTTATGATCTTCACATTCGGACACTATATGCACGAGCGCTATGCTTTCCCGGTCATGGCGCTGCTCCTCTTCGGCTATGTTTGCACGCGCGAGGCGCGGCTTCTCGCCTGTTCCATGCAGCTGAGCGTTGTGCTTGCGCTCAACGAGGCCACAGCCATGTATGTCGTCTCCAACGCTGCGACTTCGGCCGTTCGCGGCACGACACAGCACAATGTCGTAGTGGCCGTATGTTCGATTTTCGAGGTGCTGACCTTTGCCTATACGGCGTATGTCTGTCTGCAGCATCAATTTGCCGACAAAAACGGGGAGGTGGCGCGCGATGCGTAATTTCATTGTTTCTTCCGAGCGAAACACTCGCCTCGATAAAGGCGACCGCCGCCTCATGTGGGCGATCACGATCCTCTATACGATTTTCACCCTGCTGAATCTCGGCACGCTTTCGTTCCCGACGAGCGTGTATACCACGAGCGACTCCGAGACCGTGCAGCTCGACCTCGGCGCGGAATACGATGTCGCCGAGATATGGATCAACGGCAACATCGCCGAGGGCACTGTGGTCTTCACTGCAGATGACGGTGTGATCGCCGAATACTCGCAGACCTACGGCAATATGTTCTCGTGGCGGATCGTCAACACGACCATGCACACCCGGTACATCACGATCCGGCGCACCTCGGGGAAAATCTCCTTGAACGAGATCGCTTTCTTCGATTCCGAAGGCACTCTTCTCCCGGCAGTGCTCGGCGAAGGCACGAGCCTCGGCGCGGAGCTCGTCGATGAGCAGAACACCGTTCCCGAAGAGATCGGCTATATGAACGGCATGTATTTCGATGAGATCTACCACGCCCGCACGGCGTACGAGTTCATCCACTGCATGAGCGTGTACGAATGGACGCACCCGCCGCTCGGCAAGATCATCATTATGCTCGGCATCCTCATTTTTGGCATGAAGCCGTTCGGCTGGCGCTTTATGCCGGCTCTGTTCGGCGCAGCTATGATTCCGATTTTCTTCACGCTCGCCAAGCGCCTCTTCCGGCGGAGAGATTTTGCGTTCCTCGCCGCTGCGCTCCTCGTCCTCGACACGATGCACTATACGCAGACGCGCATCGCAACGGTCGATGTGTTCATACTCTTCTTTATTCTCCTCATGTATCTCTTCATGACCGACTACATTCAGCGGGACTACATGACCGCGCCGATGAAAAAGCTCTTTCTCCCGCTCGGCGCGTGCGGCGTGAGCTTCGGTTTCGGCGTCGCGTCCAAGTGGACGGGACTCTATGCCGGCGCGGGACTTGCCGTCATCTTTTTCGTACACATGATCCGCATCGGTCTCTCCTGTAAAGGTGACAGAAAAAAAGTACGCCTCTTCTGGCACCGCACATGGCTCACGGTCGCGTTTTGCTGCGTGTTCTTCCTCGCGATACCCGCGCTCATCTATTACCTTTCGTACATTCCCTTCTACCGCTATGAGGCGTCGAAGGGAACATCTGTCGATACGCTCGCTCTTCTCATTCAGCAGCAAAAGTCGATGTACAGCTACCACAGCGGCCTGACCGCTACGCACACCTGCCAGTCCACCTGGTACGAGTGGCCGTTCACCTCGTGCTCAGTGTGGTTCTACTTCAAGTCGCTCGACGGCAACAAGGTCTCGAACATTTCCTCTACCGGCAGCCCCGCCGTGTGGTGGGTGAGCGCCGTCGGCACCATCCTGCTCGCCGTGGAAGTCGTCTTCCGCCGCACAAAGCACGAGAATGCTCACTGGAAACAGGCGGGATGCATCCTGCTCGCCGCCATTGCAGCCAACTATCTGCCGTGGACGCTCGTCCCGCGCTGCACATTCCAGTATCATTTCTTCACAACCTTCCCCTTCGTGGTGCTCGCCGCCATTTTCTTCCTGCAGCATCTCGATGAGAAAGGGGAAGTGAGCGCGAAAATCAAATGGATCTGGCTCGGTGCTGCCGCAGCCTATTTTCTCCTGCTCCTCCCCGCCGTCTCCGGTATCCCCATGCCGCGCCTCTACGCGCAGTTCCTCGAGTACGCTCTCCCGAGCGCCCAGCTCTTCTTCGGCGCCGTTTAACGAAAAACCGCGCCCCTGCCGGAAAACCTTTTTCGAAGACTTTAAGAAAAAACATTGAAAATGTAGCGTATCTTCACAAGGTGTTCATAAAAATTTTGCAAGGGGATAATTTTTTGTTGAAATTAACCATCGAAGATGGTATAATCCACGGTACAAAGAGAGACGGCGGCATTTTGTCCGTCACTCTCGGAAAAAAACATTTAGGAGGATACCAATGAAAAAGATCCTTGCACTGCTTCTGACTCTCTGCATGGTGTTCGCACTGTGCGCCTGCGGCCAGACGGCAGAGACGACCACAACGGAAGAGACCGCCGCAACGGAGGAGACCGCCGCAACGGAGGAGACCGCCGCAACGGAGGAGACCGCTGCAACGGAGGAGACCGCTGCAACGGAAGAGGCCGCTGAAGAGCCCACAGCCGAAGAGACGGCCGAGAAGGCTCCCGAAGACTACACCGGCAAACTTGTAGTCTACTCTCCCCACGATGCGGATCCCCTGAACGACGGCGTTGCCCAGTTCCGGGAGAAGTACCCCAACATTGAGGTCGAAGTCATTGCCGCCGGCACCGGCGAGCTCTGCCAGCGCCTCGTAGCCGAAGCTGAGAATCCCCAGGGCGATGTCCTGTGGGGAGGCGGTGCCGACACGCTCGCTGCCTACACCGATTATTTTGAGCCCTATGTCTGTGCCAACGACGAGTTCATCGCCGCCGAGTACAAGGACGCCGACGGCTACTGGATCGGCGAGTCCCCGCTGCCCATGGTCTTCATCTACAACAAGACCCTGATCAACGAGGAAGATGTTCCCACCACTTGGGAAGGCCTGTGCGATGAATCCCTGAAGGGAAAGATTGCTTACTGCTCTCCCTCCAAGTCCGGCTCCGCTTACACCCAGCTGTGCACCATGCTCTTCAGCCAGCCTACCATCGAGGATGGCTGGGCACTCGTTGAGAAGTTCATCGCGAACCTCGGCGGCAAGCTGCAGGATTCCTCCGGCAACTGCCACAAGCTCGTTGCCGCCGGTGAGTACGCTCTCGGTGTGACCATCGAGAAGTCCGCAGTCCTCTATGCCGACAATCCGGACATCGGCTTTGTGTACCCCGAAAGCAACTCGGCCGTTCCCGACGGTGTCGCGCTCATCAAGAACTGCCCGAACGAAGAGAACGCGAAGCTGTTCATCGACTTCGTCACCAGCGCCGAGTGCCAGACTAGACAGAACAGCGAATGGGCCCGCCGCCCGGTTCGCTCCGACATCACCCCCGAGGGCCTCTGCTCTCTCGACAAGTGCAATGTCACGGCCTATGACTTCTCCTACGCCGCCACCAACCGCGACGCCATCAAGGAGCAGTTCAACGACCTTGTTGCAGGCTGATATCCGCTCTATAAATTTACTGCGGGAGGCACCTTCCTAAGGTGCCTCCTTGCGGTTTACCGCTGACATCTGCGGCAGAAGCGCTGCCGCAAATGTGAACCGTAAATCGTACATACTACACATATCGGAGGACATCGTATGAGCAACCATGTAATCATCAACAACGCCGTGAAGCGCTATGGGGACTTCGTCGCCCTCAATGGTGTGTCGCTGGACATCCGTGAGGGAGAATTTTTCACACTTCTCGGTCCGTCCGGCTGCGGCAAAACCACGCTGCTGCGCATGATCGCAGGCTTCAACTCCATCGAAGGCGGCGACTTCTATTTTGGCGAAAAGCGCATCAACGATGTCCCCGCCCACAAGCGCGACATCGGTATGGTGTTCCAGAACTACGCTATCTTCCCGCATCTCACCGTGCGCGAGAATGTCGCCTACGGCCTGAAGGCCCGCAAGATCCCTGCCAAGGACATCAAGCCCCGCGTGGATGAGGCCCTCGAGCTCGTGCAGATCTCCCACCTTGCCGACCGCAAACCGAGCGAGCTCTCCGGCGGCCAGCAGCAGCGCGTCGCGCTCGCCCGCGCCTTCGTCATCGAGCCGAGCGTCCTTCTCATGGATGAGCCGCTCTCGAACCTCGACGCCAAGCTTCGCGTGCAGATGCGCTACGTCATCAAAAAGCTCCAGCGCCGCCTCGGCATCACGACCATCTATGTCACGCACGATCAGGAGGAAGCTCTCGCTATCTCCGACCGAATCGCCGTCATGAAGGACGGCCACATCATGCAGATCGGCACGCCGAACGAGATTTACGCCAAGCCGCAGAATCCGTTCGTCGCGGGTTTCATCGGCGTGAGCAACTTCCTCGACTGCGAGGTTAATGCTCCCGTCGCAGGGAACGCCGAAGTGACCATCAAAAACGAGCTTTCCGTTTTCATTCCGGTGCGCCGTGCCTATACCGGCAAAGGCAAGATCTCTGCACGCCCCGAGCAGCTTTTCTTCTCTGAAGACGGCATGCCCGGCACGGTTCTTTTCTCTACCTTCCTCGGCGACTTCATAGAGTATGAAGTGCAGCTCGACGACGGCCAGAGCCTCATCGTGAACGAGTACACCAAAGACACATCCGACGTTCACGCCGACGGTGAGCATGTACATCTGAGCTTCGATCCGCTGCGCATCTCCCTCTACAACGAAAACGAGGAGGTGCTCAGCCTGTGAACCAACGACTCGGGCAGAAGTGGAAACCGGACTTCTGGTTTTTCGCCAAGCTTTTTGTAATCCTCGCCATGTGCCTTTTCATCGTGTACCCGTTCTACACGATCATTACCAAGAGCGTTTTTTCCAATAAAGTCGAGGGCATCACTCTCTACAATTTCAAAAAGTTCTTTGAAAAGCCGTACTACTATAAGACGCTGCTGCGCTCTATGGTAGTGTGCTTCTCCACGGTGCTCACCACCACGCTTGTCGGCGTTCCGGTTGCATACCTCATGACGCGCTACAACATCCCGGGCAAAAAGGTGCTGCACATCTTCATCATCATGAGTCTCATGAGCCCGCCGTTCATCGGCGCGTACTCGTGGATAATCCTCATGGGCCGCTCCGGCCTCCTCGCCAAAGCCTTTGCGGCTCTCGGCCTTACGGTTCCGACCATCTACGGGCGCGGCGGCATCATCTTCGTGTTTACGCTGCACCTGTTCCCGTACATTTACCTCTACACCTCCGGCGCTATGAACAGCATCGACTCTTCCCTTGAAGAAGCTGCGGAAAATCTCGGCATGAGCAAGCTGCGCCGCATCTGGACGGTCACGCTGCCGGTTATCCTCCCGTCCATCCTCGCAGGCTGCATCATGGTCTTCATGACCTGCCTTGCCGACTTCGGCACCCCGATGCTCCTCGGCGAGGGCTACACCGTGCTGCCGGTGCTCGTTTACAATGAGTATATGTCCGAGAGCGCGACCGACCCCTATATGGCGTCGGCACTGTCGGTTATCATCGTGGCCAGCTCCCTCCTGATGCTCGGCTTCCAGAAGCTCGTGGTGGATAAGCGCAACTACATGATGAGCTCTCTCCGCCCGCCCATGGAAACGAAGCTTCACGGCGGCAAACGATTCCTCGTGTCCCTTCCAATCTACATTGTGGTCGCGCTCGCCTTCTTGCCGCAGATCGTCGTTGTGTGCCAGTCGTTCGTGGAGCGCAGCTTCTCCGGCATGGTCAAGGGCATCAACCTCTCGAACTATCAGACGATCATGTCCCGCCTCGGCCGCAACATCCGCAACACCTATGTGTTCTCGCTCATCGCCATCGTATTCATCGTCATCGTTGGCATCGTCGTCTCCTACATCCTTGTCCGCAAAAAAGGCAAGGTCGCCACGCTCATCGATACGCTCATCATGTTCCCGTATGTCATCCCCGGCTCGGTGCTCGGCATCGGCCTCATCGTGGCGTTCAACCGTAAGCCCATCGTGCTCGTCGGCACTGCATCTATTATGATCATCTCCTATGTTATCCGCAAGCTGCCGTACACAGTCCGCTCGGGCAGTGCCTTCCTTTACCAGATGGATCCGTTTATCGAGGAAGCCTCCATCAACCTCGGCGTGTCCCCGATGAAGACCTTCTTCACCGTCACGGCGCGCATGATGCTCCCCGGCATCATGTCCGGCGCGGTGCTCAGCTGGATCACCTGCATCAATGAGCTCTCGAGCTCCATCATGCTCTATTCCGGCAAGACCTCGACCATCGCCGTGGCCATCTATCAGGAAGTCACGCGCATGAGTGACGGCACGGCGTCCGCGCTCGCCACCATTCTGACGCTTACCACCATCCTCTCGCTCGTCATCGTCTTCCGCCTCACCAAAGGAAAGGTAAAAATCATCTGATGGTCAAAAACATTATTTTCGATATGGGGCAGGTGCTCATATACTTCGACCGCGACCGCTTCCTCGATGCCGTCGGTGCGGAAGGGGAGGAGCGCCGTATATTCATGAACAATGTCTATCTCTCCCTCGAATGGGCGAAAATGGATCGCGGCTCCCTGACGGACTCGCAGGCTGCGGAGATCATGTGTGCACGCGTCCCTGCGGAGCTGCATGACAAGGTGCATCAGCTCGTAGACCGCTGGGACAGACCCATTTACCCCGTGCCCGGCATGGCCGATATTGTCCGCGACCTAAAAGCGGCAGGCTACGGCATATATCTGCTCTCCAACGCGAGCTATCGTCAGCACGAGTACTGGGAGCGCATCCCCGGCTTCGAGTATTTTGACGGTACTCTGATCTCCGCCGACGAGAAGCTCGTAAAGCCCGAGCGCGCCATCTATGAGCGCCTCTTCGAGAAATTCTCCCTGAAGCCGGACGAATGCCTGTTTATAGACGACTCTGCCATGAACATCGAAGGCGCCGAACGCGCCGGCATGCCCGGCATCGTCTTCCACGGCAGCGCCCAAGAACTCCGCCAGGAACTCCGCCCCTTCGGCGTAAATATCTGACCGCACCAATATAAAAGCCCTCAAAGTCCAAAACACTTTGAGGGTCTTTTGCCGCCAATCGTAAAGAAAAGCAAAGCATACATCTTCTATGAAGTAATGCAGAAGCAAAGCGTGATTTATAATTCGCTCGTTCAATAATTCAAAAACCGAGACTCCAAATCGGAGCCTCGGTTTTTTAGCGGGGATATTGTTTTTTTGCGCTCAAGTCCGCCGTTTTTTGCAGCGGTTGGCGCGGCGTCGGCGGTTTCGGACGCTTCGCGCAATCAGGAAGCCCGCAACGAGAGCGACCGTCACGGAAATGCCGATGATGGGGGTGTAGTCCGTATCGCCTTCGGTTTTTACCTCGAGCCAAAGGGAGTCCATAAGGTGCGTGGTCTCCTGGTCGAGATAGAGAAATGCATCGCCGCGGCTGAGCGTTTCCGCACTCGGGTAGGCAATATCGGATGCGGAGGTCTCCTCATCCATGTACTGCTTTGCCTCGGTCTCCGGTGTGGAGTAGCCTAGATAGTCGAGATTCTGCCCGTTGATCTCCGGCGAGCACAGGAAGTTGATGTACGCCTCGGCGCCCTCTTTGTTCGTGGCGCAGGTGGGGATGCACAGGGCATCGATGAAGAAGTTGAAGCCTTCTTCGGGGAAACAGAACTTCAGATCCTCGTTTTCGTCGGCCATCATGAGATAGTCGCCCGCGTAGTATGGCGCGATCCACGCCTCGCCGCGCTCCATTTTGTCATAAATCTGATCCATGACATACGCCTGCACGAGCGGCTTCTGCTCAATGAGCTTGTAGGTCGCAGCACGCAGCTCATCCTCATTGTGAGTGTTCAGCGAGTAGCCGAGCATCGTCTCCGCAATGGCGAAAGCGTCGCGCGGGTTGTCGAACATCAGTATCTTCCCGGAATACTTGCTGTTCCAGAGAAGATCCCAGTTGCCGACATCCTCTTCGTCCACATAGGCACTGTTGTAGATGATGCCGACCGTGCCCCAGGTGTACGGCACGGAATACAGGTTGTCCGGGTCGTAGGATGTGTTTTTGTACGCCGCATCGATGTACTGATAATTCGGGATGTTGTCGAAATTGAGCGGCTGCACGAGACCCTCGTCAATGAGACGCCCGACCATGTAGTCGGAGGGAATGATAATGTCGTAAGATGAGCCGCCGGTCTTAAGCTTCGTGTACATCGTCTCGTTCGAGTCGAATGTCATGTAGTTCACATGGATGCCGGTCGCCTCTTCAAATGCGGCGTTTACATCGATATACCCATCGGTGCCGTCCGAAATGTACTGCCCCCAGTTATACACATTGATAACATTGTCGGCGGCATGAGCCTCCGGCGCGGGCAGCAGCGCGGCGCAGACCATTAAAGCGAGAAGAAAGGAGAATATGCGCTTCATGCGCCCGCCCCCTTTCGACCGAACACGCCTCGCGCCTGACGGCGACGGCGGTCATCGCCCGCTTGCAGCAGGTTCATAATGACCATGACAAGCAGAATGGCGAGGAACAGCAGAGTAAAGAGTGCGTAGATCTTCGGCTGCAGCGGTTTCTTCGTGTAGTTATAGATCTCCACCGGCAGTGTCACGAAAGTTGGGCCGTATACGAAGTACGAAATGACGAAGTCGTCCAGACTCATCGTAAACGCCATGAGAGCGCCCGAAAGGATGCCCGGAAAGATCTCATGGAGAATGACCTTGAAGAACGCCTGTACCGGCGTGCACCCCAAATCGAGCGCAGCATCGCGCAGGTTCGGGTCGAGCTGGCCGAGCTTCGGCATAACGGAGAGAATAACATACGGCAGATTGAATGTGATGTGCGCAATGAGGAGCGTCGTGAAGCCGAGAATGTTGTTGAGCTTCATCATCTGCCCGATGAACGCAAAGAGCAGCGCGAGCGAAACGCCCGTGACGATCTCCGGGTTCGTAAGAGGAATGTTCGTCACGGCCATCGTGATGCGGCGCATGCGCTTTCCCATGGCGCGAATGCCGATGGCGGCCATTGTGCCGAGCACGGTCGCGGCGAGGGAAGCGATAACCGCGACAATGACGGAATTGGCAAGCAGCGGCAGCAGCACGCCATCGCGGAAAAGTTCGCCATACTGCGAAAACGTGAAACCCTTCCATGTGGCGATGTCGGTGCCGGAGTTGAAGGACGCCACGGCAAGCACGATCATCGGGATATAGAGGAAGAGAAACACGATGACCGTAAACACTTTGTTGAAGGTTTTCATATCGTCGCGACCTCCTCTCCGTCCGAGAAGCGGTTCATGACCGCAATGCACACGAGCACCATGATCATCAGCACGAGCGAGAGTGCCGCACCGAGATTGGGATTGTAGGCGGCCTTGAACTGGCTTTCTATGACGTCGCCGATGAGTGTCGTGCCCGAAGAGCCCATTTTCTGTGAAATGTAGAAGGTGGACACGGCCGGAACGAACACCATCGTAAAGCCGGAAATGATGCCGGGCACGCTCAGAGGAAGTGTTACTTTCGTGAACACCTGCACCGGCGTGCATCCGAGATCTTCCGCCGCCTCCGTGAGACGCGGGTCGAGCTTGATGAGCACGGTGTAGAGCGGCATGATCATGTACGGCAGGTAGTTATATACCATGCCGAGTACGACGGCGGCATCGTTGCGGATGAGCGGCAGCGGCTGCAGGCCGAGACTCGTGATAAAGCTGTTGATAATGCCGGTATCCTCCAGAAGCGCCACCCATGCGAGCGTACGCAACAGAAAGCTCATGCACATCGGGAGCATCACGAGCATATAAAGAAATCTCTGACGGCTCGGCGCGGCGGACGCAATACAGTAGGCGACCGGGTAGCCGATGATGATGCAGATGACCGACGAAAGGATCGCAAGCCATATGCTCTTGAGAAAAATGGGGAAGTAGGTCCCCATACGGGAAATGTTCGAAAAGGTAAATGCCCCGGTCACGGAGTCGGTAAAGGCATACCAGAAAACAATGCCGAGCGGCACGACCGTAAAGAGCGCCATCCATACGAGGTACGGCGCAGCCAGAGCTTTATTCTTCATTGGCGGATCCCTCCTCGTCCGAGGATCCTTCCTCCGCCTCCGGGTCATATTCGACATCGGACAGCTCGTCATACTCCTCGGAGAAGGAGCTGTAGTCGCCGTAAAGACCGGAGTACTTGCTCTTGTGCATAATGTGGAAGCCGTCGGGAACGATGCGGATGCCGATGCGCTGCCCGACTTCGGGACTGTCCGTTGTCTGAATGAGCCACTTGAAGCCCTTGAAGTCGACGATGACATCGTACTGCATGCCCTTAAAGGTGATGCTCGTTACGGTGCCGGTCAGCATGCCCTCTTTGACGGGGACGATGTCTATGTCCTCCGGACGAACGACGACGTCTACGGGCTCGTCCTTTGCAAAGCCCTTGTCCATACACTGGAAGCGGCGGCCGAATGTTTCGACCACATAGTCCTCGCGCATGATGCCGTCGAGAATGTTGCTCTCACCGATGAAGTCCGCCACGAAAGCGTTCTTCGGTTCGTTATATATATCCTCCGGTGTGCCGATCTGCTGAATGATGCCCTCGTTCATAACGACAACGGTGTCGGACATGGCGAGTGCTTCTTCCTGATCGTGCGTAACATAGATGAAGGTGATCTCCATCTGCTGCTGGATGCGCTTGAGTTCCTGCTGCATATCCTTGCGCAGACGCAAATCGAGTGCGCCCAGCGGCTCATCGAGCAGCAGAACTTTCGGACGGTTCACCAGAGCGCGTGCAATTGCGACACGCTGCTGCTGGCCGCCGGAGAGCAATGTCACCTTGCGGTTTTCAAAACCCTTGAGCGACACGACTTCCAGTATTTCCGTCACACGCTCATCGACTTCCTTCTCCGGCACCTTTTGAATGCGCAGACCGAAAGCGATGTTGTCGTACACGTCCAGATGCGGGAACAGCGCGTATTTCTGGAACACGGTGTTCACCTGCCGTTTGTACGGAGGAATGTCGTTGATCCTTACGCCGTCAAACAAAACATCCCCCGAGGTAGGCTTAAGAAACCCGCCGATAATTCTCAGCGTGGTTGTCTTGCCGCATCCCGAGGGTCCTAACAGTGTAAGAAACTCTTTGTTGTTGATGTACAGGTTGATGGAATCCAGAACGGTCTCACCGTCGAAGGCCATGGTGCAGTCGACCAGGCGGATGAGTTCTTTGGCCATTATCCTCCCCCTCTTTTTACCGATTTTTCGCCCTGAGTTTCATAAGGGCGTTACGCCAATAATATAGATTTCCGAGGGGTTTGTCAATGATATTTTTCGGCAAAAACCGGGAATTTTTCAGACCCCGAAAGAGGCCGAAAAACCGTCTGCCGTAAGGAACGATCCACAAACGGCAGGCGGGACAAAAAGACACGATTTTTCAATCGTTTTTACATATAATATCCGGACACGATGCCGTCTATGACTACGGCGTCACAGTCGCCGGCGGCGAGAGCGTTGAAGCATGCGGAAAGGTCATCATAATACCATACGGAACCGATCTTCTCGAGCATGCCGCTCTCCTTCAGCGCGGCGTATGCGGTGGCATCGGTGATGCCGATGACCTTGCCCTTGAGAGAGTTCTTGCGAGAATAGCGACTGTCGGAGCGGACGATCAGTTCATGCGTGTTGCGAAGCCAGCCGGGGGAGAGGGAGACACTGCTCGCGCTGTCGGCAAACGAAGCCGCCATCCATGCGCAGTCGATGTTTCCGCTGCCGAGCTCCGCGGCCACACTGTCACTGTCGATGACCATATACTCAAAGGTCAGCCCGAGCTTCTCCGACACGAGCTTGGCAAGATCCGGGATCAGTCCGCCGAACGAACCGTCATCGCGGGAGGAGGAAATGGGCGCAATGCCGTCCTGCACGCCGATACGGAGCGTACGCGTCTGGTCGACAACGCTCGTATCTACGCGCGAGAGCGCTCCCTCCACGCCATCCAGACAGCTGTAGTCCGTGCCGAGATACTGCCCGCTCAGCCGCGAAAGCTGTCCGTCTGCGGCAAGCTCCTGCAGCGCAGCGGTGAATATATCGCAAAGGGGGTCATCCTTGCGGAACGCCACGCAGAACTCCTCCTGATTGAGCTCGGCGATCATTTTATAGCGAATGGCCTGCTGCGAGCCGCAGCTCGATAAAAGCAGGAAGCACAGAACCGCGCAAAGCAGAAAAGCCGTGACTCTCCGTAAGTTTTTCATAACATCGACCCTTCCGACGAAAAATCCGCCTGTACTTACATAATAACACAGGCGGTTTTTATAATATAGGATTCTTTCGGAAAAATCAAGGCTGCGGAAAGAAATATGACAATTTCGACAGAAGTTATTTTTCGAGCCGACGCAGGAAGGCACGGGTTCGCTCCTGCCGGGGTGCATCGATGACTTGCTCGGGCGTTCCCTCTTCCACAATGCACCCGCCGTCCATGAAAATGACATGATCCGCGACCAGCCGCGCGAACTGCATCTCGTGCGTGACGATGACCATTGTCATTTTTTCCTCGGCAAGCGAGCGGATAACGCGCAGCACTTCGCCCGTAAGCTCCGGGTCAAGCGCGCTGGTGGGTTCATCGAAGAAGAGAAGCTCCGGGTTCATACAAAGAGCCCGCGCAATGGCGGCGCGCTGCTGCTGCCCGCCGGAAAGTTCGCACGGATATGCATCTGCGCGGTCGACGAGTCCCATTTTCGCGAGCAGCGCCATAGCCTCCTCTCGCACCTCGGCGGCAGGGCGTTTCTGCACCTGCACGGGGGCGTCCATCACATTTTTCAAAAGCGTGAAGTGCGGGAAAAGGTTATAGCTCTGGAATACGAGCCCGAAATACCGCCGGATCTCGCGCAGCTCATTCTTTGACGCGTATACACCGTTTTGCATGGCGTACTTGCCCTCGTATACAATGTCGCCGCCGTCGGCGGTCTCCAGAAGCGTGGCGCAGCGAAGCAGCGTGGATTTACCCGAGCCTGAGGGCCCGATGATAGCTGTGACGCTGCCCGAGGGAACGGTGAGCGAAATGTCGCTCAGCACGCCGTTCTCGCCGAAGCTCTTGCGTATATGACGCAGTTCCAATATGTTGCTCATGTCCGACCCTCCTCAGCGATAATAGGCAAACGCCTTCTCGACGCGTTCCATGCCGAACGCGACAAGGCTGTTGAATATGAAATAGAAAACCGCCGCCGCGGCAAAAGCGAGCATGCCCGGCGAATTCGGCGCCACGGCGATCTGCTTGGCGCGTGTGAACATTTCCACCGTGCCGATGGCGGAGGCGAGAGATGTGTCCTTCACAAGCGTGATGACCTCGTTCGTGACGCTCGGAATGACGCGCTTTACCATCTGCGGGAGAATGATGCGGAAAAAGGTCTGTCCATGGCTGTAGCCGAGCACCTGCGCGGCCTCGTACTGCCCGGCACTGATGGACTCGATGCCGCCACGGTAGATCTCCGCAAAGTAGGCCGCGTAGTTGATGACAAACGCGACGATCACGGCCGCAAAGCGCCAGTTACGCGGCAGCACCATGCCGAGGAGAAAACTCGGCCCGTAGTACACGACCATGACCTGCAGCATCAGCGGAGTGCCGCGCATAATGGCAATATACACTTTCGTTACCCAGCGGAGCGGAGCAAAACGGCTCTTTCGCGCAAAATAAACAACGAGGCCGAGCGGCAGCGAGCCGAGCAGTGTGAGAAAGAAAATACTGAGTGTAATGAGAAACGCCTCGGAGAGCGAGAGAAGCATGGTCTGAACGGTCATAAGTTCTGTCCTTTCGGATGATATCGGCAAATACGCACTTGTGCGCGGGGATGCGAAAGCGTCCCCGCGCGCAGGTTCTCTCTAAAGTTGTATATTATTTGCACATGCACAGGCTGTCAAGAGAAAGTCCCTTGTCAACATAGTTCTGTGCGATCTCCATCATGGTGCCGTCCTCGGCCGTGGCGAGCAGCTGCTCGTTTACAGCATCGCGAAGCTCTTCATTGCCCAGCAAGAAGCCGACAGCGTACTGCTCTGTGGAAACAGCCTCGGAGAGGATCACATAGTCGCCTTCGGTGTTCGCGATTTGATAGTTGCCGACACCGATGTCAACGATAACCGCATCGACACTGCCCTGACGCAGCTCCAGGAAACCGGTGTTGTAGTCGGCCAGCTCCACGAGCTCTCCGAAGGAAGCTGTGAGCTCTTCGTTCGCGTTCAGTGCATCGAGACCGGAGGAAGCAGACTGTACCATTACGACCTTGCCGGCGAGGTCGGCGAGGGACTCAATGCCGGAGTCGGCACGGACGATGGCGACGATGCTGTTGTCAATGTAAGGATCGGACCAGGTGTACTCTTCCTCACGGCCGGTGTAGGTGAAACCGTTCCAAATGCAGTTGATGTTGCCTGCTTTCAGCTCGGCATCCTTGGAAGCCCAGTCGATGGCGACGGCTTCGTATTCCCAGCCGAGACGAGCGCAAACTTCCTGAGCGAGCGCTAGGTCAAAGCCGTCATAGCTGCCGTCCTCGGCAATGTAGCCGAACGGAGGGAACTCGGCATCAAAGCCGACGATGAGCTTTCCGCCGGCAGACTCGGTGGTCTCTTCCGCAGCGGCTTCATCCGCAGCTTCGGCGGCGGGCTCTGCGGTGGCCGCGGCTTCGGCGGAAGATGTGGAAGTGGTGCTGCCGCATCCGGCAAGCACTGTCGCGATGAGGCACAGCGTAAGTGCAATAGCAAGGATCTTTTTCATTTTGATTTCTCCTTTTTGATCTCGTGAGCGGGAATGTGAGCTTTTCACCGCTCAAATGTTCCGATTTATTATGTTAACATACTAACACATTAGCAAACTGAAGTAAATTGACAAAAATGAAAAAGAGAGAGGCTCAATGTCTCTCTCTTTTGACATTTCTATCGAAATCAGTCAAAAACGATTTTCTTTTTGCTGTTAGGCGTGCGCGGATACTCGCGGATGCGGGTGATATAGTCGAGATTTATGACTTCGGTACCGTCCTTATGCTCTATAAGTATCCCGTTTTCTCCGATCTCCCGAATGACTCCGGTGATAGTGGAGCCGAATCCGCTCAAAAGATAAACGATGCATTCTTTTCCGATATACTGCTTGGCCAATTCCTTCATGGCGCTGTTCTCCTTTTTTTTATTTTTCAAAATATTTTTTATTTGCCTTGCTCGGATAGCTCTCTGCGTGATGATCCACGAACAGAAAACGATCATGAAGAGCAGATAGTACACTTCGTTCATAACGGAAGCCTCCTTCGGGTGTCGTGCTTCAGATAACTTTTCGGCCCGAGCGGGAATATTTTTCGGAGGAACGGCAGAAGGCTTCGTTATTCACGAACCAAATGATACAAACGACAAGGGCCGCTGAAAAGCCGCCGCCGAAAAGGAGCGCACGCAGTGCGCACAGAAGAGCAAGCGCCGTACAGGTCGTATTGACTGCCGTGTACGCTTTGTAAGCGCACTGTCCGATGATGATCTTTTCGGCCTCGTCGCAGCTGTCCATCCACTTTTTCCGAAACTTCATGTCGTACACGGAGCCCTGCTTTTCGGGATTCATCTGTTTGAGCTTGTCTACGCACTTCTGCTGTAAAATGACGGCCTCTGCAAGCACCGCAAGGAACGAGGCGATGCCGAGGAAAAAGAAAATCACATGCCCGACGGCCTTATGCGCCGCGCTGTACGATGCAGAAAGCACAAAAAAGGCCAAAATGAGCGCCAAGTTGGAGACCCATACGACACGGGAAATTTTACCGTCCGCGAGCTCTGAAACATCCTCATCCTCTCCGTCCCGGGTATTCAGCAGTTTCCACGCACTCCGGTACATCGGAATGCACACAGCCGCTGTTGTGACGGCGATAGCGAGCAGAAGCCAGTGCGCGATATGCTCTCCGAAAAAGAAGACAGCCGCATGGATCCCGGAGGAAAGTCTGTCCACATCGGCACTTCCGGTGCAGTATCCGATAATGCCGCCTACTGCGGCGCACACGAGCACGACGAGCAGAAATGTCGGCAAAGCCTTGCGGTTCGCCTGCTTGATCTCGTTATTTAGCATTTTCATCCTCCTCAAGATAAAAGACATCTTCTACCGAAACACTGCAAACCTTTGCAATAGTCAGTGCCAGCGTGACGGACGGCGAGTAGTCGCCCCGCTCGATAAGACTGATCGTCTGGCGTGATACGCCGCACAATCGTCCCATTTCCTGCTGATTCACATTCAGCGCGGCCCGGCGCTCCTTAAGCCGGTTTCGCAGTTCCATATCGCACCTCCTTCGTCAACTTTTCTTGTCCAAGCGACAAATATCCTTGTCATGATGCATTATATCCTTGTCATATATACTTGTCAAGAAAAAATAAAAACGGAGCGGAATTTTCATCTGCTCCGGAAATCATATTTTACTCTTTGGCGATGAACCCGCCGCCAAGGAGACGCTCGCCATCGTAAAATGCGGCAGTTTGTCCGGGCGTCGGGGCGCGGACGGCATCCGAAAAACGGACGACGGCGCCGCTCCCTTCGGGCGTTACGGTACCGACTGGAAGTTCCTTCTTCGAGTGCCTCACGCGAACGCCGCAGGAAAGTTCTCCCTCCGGCTCCACGAGCCAGTTCACATCCCGCACCGTAAAGCTCTGCCGCCAAACGGCGGCATCGTCCGAGGAGAGACGCACCTCATTCGTTTCGGGACAGATCTCTGATACATATACCCGCTGCCCGAAGCCGATACCGAAGTGCTTCCGCTGCCCGACGGTGTAGTGATGGATGCCGCGGTGCTTCGCGACCGCCTTCCCGTCCAGCACGAAATCGCCCGGGGGAGGCACAATGCCGCGCCGTTCGACCCACGCAGCATAGTCGCCATCGGGGATAAAGCAGATGTCCATGCTGTCCGGCTTGTGTGCGACCGGGAGACCGAGTGACTCGGCAATAGCCCGCACTTCCGTTTTCTTATACGGCGCGAGCGGCAGCAAAAGCGCATCGATCTCTTCCTTCGTGAGACGGCAGAGCATATAGCTCTGGTCGTTCTCCGGCTGCCCTCGATATATTCCACCATCATGCACTGCGGCGTAATGTCCGGTAGCAATGTACTTCGCGCCCTGCCGCTTCGCCTCGCCCAGCAGAAAACGGAACTTTACTGCCGGATTGCAGAGAATGCAGGGATTCGGCGTCTCACCATGCAGGTACGCTTCGGCGAACGGTGCGCAGACATACCGTTCCATCGCCTCACGCGTGTCCGCAATGACGAGCGGAATCGAGAGCGAGTCGGCGGCTTCCTTCGCGGCCTCCGCACCGGGGAGACCGTTGTCAAGATAGAGTCCGAGCACTTCCAGCCCCTGCTCACGCAGAAGATGCGCCGAGACGGCACTGTCCACGCCGCCGGAGAGTCCGAGAACAACTTTATCCATGGTGCGGATCCTTTCGGCTTTCCATATAGATCATCAGCGCCGTCATATCGGCCGGGGAAACACCGGAAATGCGTGATGCCTGCCCGAAGTTCGCCGGGCGTATGGCGGAGAGCTTCTGCCGCGCTTCGGTGCGCAGTCCGGGAACGCTCTCGTAGTCGATGCCCTCCGGCATCGGGCGAGCTTCCATGCGCTGAAAATCTTTGACCTGCCGAAGCTGGCGGCGGATGTAGCCTTCATACTTTAGGTTGATGGAAACCTCTTCGCCTACGGCACGCGGCAGTGCGGGCCGCTCAGGGTCGAACGCCGCGAGATCGCGGTAGTCGATTTGCGGGCGGCGCAGGAGATCGGCAAGCGAGGCTCCGGAGACAATTTCCGCCGTACCCTTTTCGCGCAGCATGGCGTTTATTGCTTCGCCCGGTGCGATGTGCGTGTGTTCCAAACGGTCACGCTCCGCTTCGACGGAAGCATACTTTGCTTCTACGGCGGCGAGCCGCTCATCGGACACAAGCCCGATGCGGTGACCGTAATGCGTGAGACGTTCGTCGGCGTTGTCCTGCCGATGGAGCAGACGGTATTCGCTGCGCGATGTCATGATGCGGTACGGCTCTTCCGTTCCCTTGGTCACAAGGTCGTCGATGAGTGTGCCGATGTAGCCGTCCGAGCGGCGGAGAATGAGCGGCTCCTCGCCCTTGAGCTTGAGAGCAGCGTTTACGCCCGCTACAAACCCCTGCACGGCAGCTTCCTCATAGCCCGAAGAGCCGTTGAATTGTCCGGCACCGTAAAGCCCCGGGACCTTCTTGCTCTCAAGGGTGGCGTACAGCTCTGTCGGGTCTACGCAGTCGTATTCGATCGCATAGGCGGAGCGCTGGATCTCGGCGTTTTCCAGTCCGGGGATGGAGTGGACAACATCCACCTGCACATCCTCCGGCAGGGAAGAGGAGAGACCCTGAATGTAAAGCTCCTGCGTGTGCAGCCCCATCGGCTCGATGAACAGCTGATGGCGCTCCTTATCGGGAAATGTAACGATTTTCGTCTCGATGGAGGGGCAGTAGCGCGGGCCGGTGCCGGCAATGGTGCCGTTGAAGAGCGGGCTGCGGTCGAGGTTGGAGCGGATGATCTCGTGCGTGTGGGCGTTCGTGTAGGTGAGCCAGCAAACGGCGTGATTTTCGAGACCGTCGGCATCCGTGGAATAGGAAAACGGTTCAATCTCCTCATCACCCGGCTGGATCTGCATTTCATCATAGCGGACGGAACGCGCGTTCACGCGCGGAGGCGTGCCGGTCTTGAAGCGGCGGAGACGAAGCCCCATATCCGCGAGGCACTTCGTAAGCTCCGTTGCTGCGGCAAGCCCGTCGGGACCCGAGGTGCGGATGACATCGCCGATAATCGTCCGTCCGCCGAGATAGGTGCCGGTCGCAATGACTACGGCGCGCACGGCGTATACCGCGCCCGTGTGCGTTGTCACGGAGGAAACATGCCCATCCGTAAGGCCAATGGATACGATCTCCGCCTGGTGCAGCACGAGATCATTCTGCCGCTCCAGCGTTTCTTTCATGATCTCCTGATACCGCCGACGGTCGGCCTGCACGCGCAGCGAGTAGACGGCTGGACCCTTGCCGCGATTGAGCATTCGGAACTGAATGCCCGCCTTATCCGCAGCCTTGCCCATCTCGCCGCCGAGCGCATCCAGCTCGCGCACGAGGTGTCCCTTGCCGGTGCCGCCGATGGCAGGATTGCAGGGCATGTTGCCCACGCTGTCAAGGTTTACCGTGAAGCACACGGTGCGAAGCCCGAGCCGCGCCGATGCGAGTGCCGCCTCGATGCCGGCGTGTCCGGCACCGATCACGGCAATATCAAATTGTCCGGCATCATAGGTCTTCATGCTTTTTTCTCTGCGATCTCCTTCAGTATGGCACGGACGAGGTCGTCGCAGCGATACACGGTATCGAGCACAAGCGTCTCACGAGTGGAATGAATATCGAGAATGTCGGGGCCGATGGAGATGATGTCGAGGTTTGGGTTTCGGGACGAAAAGCTGCCGCACTCGAGTCCGGCGTGAACCGGCTCCACGGACATGGCTTTTCCGTTCTGTTCTTTGTATATACGCTCGCAGATGGAAACGAGCTCACTGCCGGGCTTGAGCGGCCATGCGGGAGAGGAGCTCAGCTGTGTCAGCTCAAAACCGGCCTCTTCCGCCTGACGAAGGAACTCGGCCTTCATTTCGGCAGTGATAGACGGCTCGCTGCTCCGCTGATGGAGCGTGAATTCCACCTCGTCTTCGCCGACAGAGGCGAGACCGGTGTTCGCGCTGCTCTCTACCAGTGTGGGAATGGATCTCGACATCGAGTGAACGCCGTCAAATACCTCGGTGATGAGCGTAAGGTAACTGCACGTGACCTCTTCGGTCAAAGCCTTTCCGGGCAGGGCAGCTTCGGATACGGCGACTTTCGCGTCCGGATCGGTCGCGGCGCAGGCGACCATTTCGGTGAGGGCTCGAGTCTTCAGCGCGGCGAGCACCTTCTCAGCATCCTTCTCCGGCACGGAGATCACGGCAGAGCAGGAAGACGGGATCGCATTGTGTGCGCTGCCGCCCTTGAATGCCGCAAGACGCACATTGGGGCACTCCGTAAGACCGGCAAGCGCGGTGCGCGCGGCAATGCGGATGGCATTTGCCAGATGCAGATGGATGGAAGAGCCGGAATGTCCGCCGACAAGACCGTTCACGGTAATGGCATAGGCCTTGCCCGAAGCTTCCTCCCAGGCGGCGGCACGGTGCATGCGATACATATCGCTGCCGGCACTCGAGTTGCACAGCGAGCCGAATTCCTCCCAGTCGAGGTTGATGAGATACTTAGCATCGAGGTGCTTCTCGTCCAGCCCATCGGCGCCGGACATACCGTCTTCCTCATCTACAGTGAAAATGGCGCGAATGGGCCCGTGCACGGCATCGGGATCTTCGAGGATCGACATGGCGATGGCAACACCCGCCCCGTCATCGCCGCCGAGGGATGTGCCCTTTGCGGTAAGGGTCTTCCCGTCGTTGATGACGGTGACATGGTCATTGAGCGGATCGAAGGTCATACCGTATTCCCAGACCACGACCATATCCATGTGTGCCTGCATGATCGTGCACGGTGCGTCCTCGTGGCCCGGCGTGCCGGGCTTATCGATAATGACATTGCCCTCCGCATCGCGCTCGGCCTGAAGTCCCTTTTTGCACGCCCAGTCATACAAAAACGCGCTGATTTTCTCCTCGTGATGTGACTTATGCGGAATAGTGCACAGCGAGAGGAAATTCTCAATAATTTTCTTGTTCATATATTTCTTTCCCTTCAATTAATAAATATCATTGACATCCACAAGGCATACGGTGACATCTTTTGTTTCGCCGTCGTGCCATACGGTGAGGGTGAGCTCATCGCCGACGCCGAGTTCGGCGATGACATCGGTCAGATCCTCGTTCGAGGTGAGCTCCGAGCCGTTCACGGCGAGCAGAACATCGCCTGCTTCTATGCCCTTCTTTGCGCAGTCGGAGCCTTCGGAAACGGCACTCACATAAAGACCGGAGGGGAGACCGTACTCATCCATGGCCGTCTGCGGTACTTTGCCGACTGTGAGGCCGAGGGCCGGGCGCCCGACTACTTCGCCGTTCTTCACGAGAGACTCCGTGACTTCCTTCACGGTAGAGGACGGAATGGCAAACCCGATGCCCTCAATGGACACGGCACCGGTATACTGATTGCTCATCTTCATATTGGTAATGCCGATGACCTGACCAAGAGAGTTGATAAGCGCACCGCCGCTGTTGCCCTCGTTGATGGGTGCGGAAGTCTGCAGCAGTGTCTGCGTCACGCCGTTGCTCGTCACGGCGCGGTCGATGCCGGAGATAATGCCTTCGGTCATCGTGCTGCGAAATTCCTTTCCGAGCGGGTTGCCGATGGCGACGACGCTGTCGCCGACCTTGAGCGTATCGCTCGTGCCGAACCCGGCCGCAGTCAGTCCGCTCGCGGCGATTT
This sequence comes from Oscillospiraceae bacterium, assembly GCA_963628785.1. Taxonomy (GTDB): domain Bacteria; phylum Bacillota; class Clostridia; order Oscillospirales; family Oscillospiraceae; genus Apopatocola. The sequence continues at coordinate 67,492 of CAVGGQ010000001.1, forward strand.
TCAGAACGGCGAGATCGGTGCGCGTGTCGTAGCCGATGAGCTTCGCCTCATATTCTTCGTCGTTCCAAAGCGTGACCGTGGCACTGCCTGTGCCTTCAATCACATGGGAGTTTGTGAGAATATAGCCGTCCTCGGTGAGCACAACGCCCGAGCCCCAGTAGTAGCTGTCCGTGCTGTCCGCATCGGGGTAGGCTGTGATGGCAACAATGGACGGAGCGCACTTTTCATAGATCTCCTCTTCTGAGAGCAGTTCACCGGTGAAGGGGAGCAGTTCGACGGCAACATTGCGGTCGGCTTTCACCTGCGGGATGGTGCACTCTTCGGCTTCCTCGTAGCTCGAGAAATAGTTATCGAAGAACGACTTGTAGTCGTCCGGCATCTCGCCGTCGGAGTCCGTGCCGGGAACTGTGCTCTCACTCTCTGCGGCTGCCGGACTGCGGAAGACGCTGCACGAAATGACCACAAGCGCCGCTGCGGCGAGAACGATGAGAATGATCGCCCAAACCGGGAATTTTTTCCTGCGCTTTTTGACCTGCGCATACGCTGCCGTTGCGCGCTGCCCCTCGTCACCGGGGCAGACATACCATTGGTTTTCCAGATTTTCCATATGATTTCCTTCCTGCGTCATTGCTTGAGAGCCAGTGTGAACACAAAGTCGGTCACACCCTGACGGCTGGTCACGGCAATATCCTCGCCGTGGTTATTCAAAATGGTTTTCACGATGTAAAGCCCGAGACCTACGCCGTCACGGTCCTGACTGCGGCTGCGGTCAGATTTGTGGAAGCGGTCGAAGAGAAGCGGTATCTCCGATTCCGGGATGGTGTTGCCGACGTTGCGGACGGATACATACGCCTTCTTGCTGTCCTTCCAAAGTGAAATGGTGAGCGGGGTATTCTCATGCGAGAACTTGATGGCATTGTCTAGCAGATTGTAAATCACCTGCGTAATGGCATCCGCGTCGCCGAGCACCGGGATCGGATCCTCCGGCACCTGAAAATCGACATCGAGATGCTTCGCATCGATTTTGTCGGCAAAATTGATGAGCGTGAGACGCAGCTGCTCGGAGATATCAAAGCTCTTTTTGAGAAGCTCCGTACGATCCTTCGTCTGCAGACGTGAAAGCTCCAGCATGCTGCGAACAAGCCGCGCGAGCCGCTTCGTTTCCGAAGAGATGATCTGCAGGTACTTTTTCTCCGATTCCGGCGGGATGGTGCCATCGAGAATGCCGTCGGCAAAGCCGGCAATGGTCGTCATCGGCGTTTTGAGCTCGTGCGAAACATTCGCGATAAACTCTCGCCGCTTCATCTCGGACTTTTCGAGCGAGTCCGCCATGGCGTTGAACGCTTCGGTCAACTCACCGATCTCGTCTGTGCTCTCGGTCGGTTCTACGCGCACATCAAGCTCGCCTTTGCCAAAGCGGCGGGCCGCATCGGCCATGTCGCGGAGCGGCTTGGCAAAATAGCGCGAGCTCACATAGCTGAATATGAGCGCAAGGCAGAGCACCACAAGGCTGATGGTGAAGAAGAGCGGCACGATCGTCTCCCACACATCGAGCACCGCATTCGTATCCTTCGATACGAAAAGATGCCCGAGAAATGTGCCGTCCTCGCCCGTGAGGGCGGAAACCACGGTATAATGCTCGTTTGAGTAGAAGCCATTGAGCGAACCGATCACGGTTAAGGAGCCGCTCTCCGGCAGCGCATCGCGCACCGTTTCATCAAGTAGCATCCCGATGTGCTCACAGAATACGGCGGAATCCGAGCAGGTAATGATGTAGCCCTTCGGGTTCGTGATGAATATGTGCTGCCCGGTGCTCGCGCCGATGGTGCTGAGCGTCATACGCAGCTCCAGCGAGCGCATATCGCCCTCGGACGCATACGCCACCGCCATGCGCGATATTTCGCGCGAGTTTGTTGTGATGCTCTCACGCGCCTCGGCCACGAACACCTGCCGGCTCGCAAAACCGAACGCCGCGCCGATGAGCAGAAAGCTCACAAGCACCATGACCGCCGTCGTGGCAAAGTTTTTGAAATATGTTCTGTGCATATTATTCCACGGACTCGAATTTGTAGCCCACGCCCCACACGGTCTTGAGCGACCACTTGTCGGACATGCCCTCGAGCTTCTCGCGGAGCCGCTTGATATGCACATCTACGGTGCGGGAATCACCGAAATAATCGAAGCCCCACACCTCGTCGAGCAGTTGATTGCGTGTGAACACGCGGTTCGGGGAAGAGGCGAGGTGGAACAGCAGCTCCATCTCCTTCGGGGGAGCCTCCACACGCTTGCCGTCGACAACAAGCTCGTAGGAATCGAGATCGATCACAAGCTTATCAAAGGTGAGCCGTTTCGTGCTCTTGAGCGGCGTATCGTCCGGCTCGGAGCGTCGCATAACGGCATGAATGCGCGCCATCAGCTCTTTCACCTCAAACGGCTTTGTGACATAGTCGTCTGCGCCCATCTCCAGACCATTGATCTTATCAAATGTCTCACCTTTAGCGGTTAACATAATAATGGGAACTTTGGAAGTCTTGCGGACCTCGGAGCAGACGACCCAGCCGTCAACGACCGGAAGCATGATGTCGAGCAGAATGAGATCCGGCTTGAGCTCCTGTGCGCGGCGGATGCCCTCACCGCCGTCTGCGGCGAGTGACACATCAAATCCGTCCTTTTCGAGATAAAGACGCAGAAGTTCCGCAATATTGCTGTCGTCCTCTACCACAAGTACCTTTTTCGCCATAATTCCTGCCTCCTTATGAGAGTATGTGAAATTAAGAATCCACTAATACACTATCATAACATTATATACCCGATACATAAAATGCGCAAGCCGTTGACCGCATTCAAACCGCCGACAGCTTGCGTTTTTTATTATGCTTTTGTAAATTTTCCGCCGAATGGCGTTCCTTATCCGCGCACATCGCGCACCATCGCCTGCAGCTCGGCGTGGGCGCTGATGAGCTCGTTGGCGCGCTCCTCAAAGCGCTTCCATTTTTCCTCGGCACCGCGCTCGGCATCTTCCAGCGTTTTCTTGGCCTGCGTGTTGGCATCCTCAACGATCTGCTTTGTCTCCGCTTTCGCGGCGCGAATGGATCTCTGCCGCGCCTGCTCGGCGGCTTTTTCCCGCTGTTCGTTGTCGGCTTCCGCTGCGCGGATGGAGTCGAGATACTGCGCGGCTGCCGCCTGCGCCGCATCAAACACGCCGTTGAGCTGCAGCGCTGCCTCGGCGATCGAGCCGCACTGCGAAAGCCGCAGCGTGCGGTCATCGAGCTGAGCGCGCAGCTGCGCGATCTGTGCGTCCTTTTCTTCGTTTTGCTTCTGCGACTCATAGAGCATTTCGATAAGCTCCGAGCGGCCGAGATGTCTGAGTTCTTTATCTGTCATGAGATATCCCCGATTTCTGCAATATTATCCTTATAAAGGATATCATTTTTCCCAAGGCAATGCAACAAAAAGATTTACGCAATCTTGACAACGCCCACCGAAAAATGTAATGTTATATAAAGATAATACCACATAATTCGGCAAGAGCGATTTCCACAAAGTGCCGCAGACGACATTGTTCGGTATTGCCTGAAGTATCCGTCGGAAAGGGGAGAAGCGCATTTGATACGCATCGCCATCGTGGAGGATGACGAGAAACAGATCACAGAGCTCCGGCAGTATATGCACCGCTATGAAAAGGACACCGCCACGGAGCTGAAGGTGTATGTTTTTCACGACGGAGCGGAGATCCTCGATAACTACACGCCGCAGTACGACATTATATTAATGGATATCGAAATGCGCCTCGTGGACGGCATGACCGCCGCCGAGGAGATCCGCCGGCAGGATGCCGAAGTCACGCTCATCTTTGTCACCAACATGACGCAGTACGCTATCCGCGGCTATGAGGTCGGCGCGCTCGACTATGTTGTAAAGCCGGTCTCTTATTTTGCATTCATGCATAAGCTGACCCGCGCCATATCCAAACTCCCCAAGCGGGAAAAATCGTTTATCACGCTCGCGCTCCGAAGCGGCGTGATGCGCATCGCCGTGTCGGATATTTATTATGTGGAATGTCAGGGCCACACGCTCTATTTCCACGCCGCGCAGGGCGTCTTTGAGATGAACGGCACGATGAAGTCCATAGAAGAATCGCTCAAAGACCTGCAGTTTTCGCGCGGCAACAACTGCTATCTCATCAACCTTGTACATGTGGACGGTATCGAGGATAAATGCGCGCTGGTAAAGGGCGAAAAGCTCATCCTGAGCCGCCCACGTCAGAAAGCATTTATGCAGGATCTTACGAAGTATTGGGGGAGTGTGCAATGATACAGGAAACCGTCGAAGTCATCGGCGCGCTGCCGGATATACCGCGCTTTTATACCGCCCTTGCCGAGTGGCTCGCGTGCGCATTCTGCATTCTGGAAATGAAGCCGCGCCTCTCGCGTTGGCCGCTCATCGGCATCTCCGCGCTGGCACTGGCCGCTCTCTCCACGCTCCTTATGCTCACGCCCGGCCTTACGGACATTCTGTGGATCCTCTGCATGATGGGCGCCATTGCCATCATGTACGGCTTTATGTTCTTCTGCTGCAGTGAAGACTGGCGCGATGTCGCGTATTACCTTTGTCGTGCCTTTGTGCTTGCGGAATTTTCCGCATCGCTCGAATGGCAGATCCACTGCTATACCATGATGCGTTGGGGCGAAATTTCCGCGGCGGGGGAGGCCGTCCTCCTTGTTGCCGTATATGCCGGCGTATATGTGCTCGCATGGCTCCTCTACCGCAGCAGTGCGCCGAAAGGACAGGGACTGCACATAAAAGGCAAGGAGCTCATTTCCTCACTCATCATCGCCGTGGCGGTCTTCTGCATGAGCAACATCGGCTTTGTATCGCAGACAACGCTCTTTTCCTCGCACTACGGCATGGATATCTTCAATGTCCGCACCATCACGGACCTCGGCGGCGTCGCCATGCTGTATGCCTATCATATGCAGCTGCGCTCTCTCCGCATGCACATGGAGCTTGAGAGCGTGGAGCTCATTTTGCAGAACCAATATCAGCAGTACCGCCAGTCACAGGAGACCGTGGAGCTTATCAACCTCAAATATCATGATCTCAAGCACTTCATCATTGCCCTGCGCAGTCAGGAGGGCACGGCGGCCTACGGCGAAATGCTCGACCGCATGGAAGCGGACATCAGCTTCTACGAAGCGCAGAACAAAACCGGCAACGAGGTGCTCGACACGCTTCTCGCGATGAAGAGCCTCATGTGCCACAAGTACGATATCTCCATGACGAGCGTCGTGGACGGCAGACTCTTTTCCTTTATGAATGTAATGGACATCTGCTCCATCTTCGGCAATGCTCTCGACAACGCCATTGAATATGAGAAAAAGGTGGAGGATCACAGCAAGCGCCTGATCCATGTAACGGCCACGCGCCGGATAAACTTTCTGCTCATGCAGTTTGAAAACTACTGCGACAGCACGCTGTCTTTCCAAGATGATCTGCCCGTGACAACGAAAAAGAACCGCGAGTTTCACGGCTACGGTCTGAAGAGCCTGGAGCAGTCCGTTCACAAGTACGGCGGTGAGATGACCATCACCCAGGAAAACGACACCTTCCGTCTGCAGCTTCTCGTTCCACTGCCCGCCGGAACCACCGAATAACCGCACACCGACAAAAAACGGCTGCCCTAAGGCAGCCGTTTTCGCGCATTTAGCATCCTGCACAAAATGACTGTCATGTTTTACAGCATATTCACAAATGCGAAATACCTTCTTCACAAAAACTTTAAAATCCGTGCAGAAAAATACGCAATTTATGAAAAATCGCACACAAAAATCGAAACCTTGTGTATAGTGTGCACAGTACCAAAAGCAGCGGAGAACGTGTCTCCCTGCGTTTGCTCTCTTTTAGCCGATTGTAAAAGTCATAAAATCGAATAGAGTTTTTCAATTCAATCCCTCATTGTGATGAAAATTTCTATTTGCTGCACAGCAGAGAAAAAATCCGCTGCTTTACCTCGTGAAAGTGGTTGATTTTTATGAATTTATCAAGTTTTGCAAACGGCTATAATAAAATCAGAAAGGAGAAACGATAGGGGATCCAACCGGTATCCAGTGGGTACAAGCAAATCTTACAACATAATTTCAAAAGGAGGAAAACCATGAAAAAGAAAAAAATACGGGTTGGCCTTTGGGCCACGCTTACATCGGTGACAGCAGTATTGTTGTCCCTCAGTCTTATCGGCGCACCGATTGCGCTTTCCAACAAAAGCAATGTAGATAAATTTTTAGGGGTTAGCGGTGCAAGCGTTTCCGGCGGCAGCGGCAATGAGTATTACACTAGCGATTATGCTTACACCGTTGAAGGTGAAACACAGCTGCTTGCAGATCAGCAAGACCTCTACAGACAAATCGTGGCAGAAGGCACGGTGTTGCTGAAAAATGAAAACAATGCACTGCCGCTGTCTGCCGCGGACGGTACTGTGAATATTTTTGGCAATGCCGGTCCGCAGTACCTTTCCGGATTAAATAGCTCGCTGAAAAACGAAGGCTTTACCGTGAATGATGACTGCTGGAACTTCTATGCTACCGGCGGTCAGAATGTTACAGGCAATGCCGTGAATGAAAATCCTTGGGCAGCAGTAACCTCCCAGAATTGGTACAAGAGCCTGGGCGGCACCGCAATTGTTGTCTTGGGCCGACGCGGTCAGGAAGGCTCAGACGACCAGTGGACGGAAGAACGAGACTATCTGGCACTTTCTACCGAAGAGAAGGACATGCTTAACGGTGTAGCGGAATTAAAACGTTCCGGCACCTTTTCCAAGATGATCGTCATCATGACCTGCACCAATACGATCAATTATGCTGATGGAGACTGGAATGATGCCATTGACTCGATTCTTTGGCTGGGCAATGTAAATGACCTGGGTACGGAAGCCCTTGCGGGAATTATCTCCGGTGAAACAAATCCCTCCGGTCGTCTCTCCGATACGATTTATAAAAATGCACATGATAACCCGGTTATGACCAACTTCGGCCGCATTAGCGCGGATCTGTCTCTGCTTTCTGACGGCAAATCCGATGAGGTTCAGGCACTGTCCGATGAGTGGAAACCCTCCAGTGACAAGGGCAACCATTGGCGCAGAAATTATGTATATGCCGAGGGTATTTACGTTGGCTACCGCTATTATGAGACGCGCTACGAGGATGTGGTTTTAGGCACCCCAAATGTCGGCAATTTCAACTATGCAGATTATGTGGCATATCCCTTCGGATATGGCCTATCTTACACCGAATTTTCGTATTCTGATTTTCAGGTTACAGAAACGGACAGCGGCTTCGATGTCTCTGTAACGGTTACCAATACCGGCAATAGCACTGGCAAGCATTCGGTCACCGTTTATATGCAGTCTCCTTACACCGATTATGACAAGCAAAATGGCGTTGAAAAAGCTGCCGTTGAGCTGGTAGGCTATGAGAAAACGCAGCTGCTCGATCCCGGCGCATCGGAATCGGTCACCGTCAGTGTTGCCAAAACCGAGCTGCGCAGCTATGACTCAAACAATGCTAAAACATATATTCTTGATGCCGGTGACTATTACTTTACGATTGGCGAATCCTCTCATGACGCAGTGAACAACATTTTGGCCGCGAAGGGTATGACAGTGACCAATGGCATGACGGACAGCGGCAATGCGTCGCTGGTCTATGTATGGAACAATCCTACGCTTGACACAGAGATCTTCGCCACCTCTGCTGTGACCGGGAATGCGATTACCAATCTGTTTGATGAATCTGATCCTAACAAAAACGAAGAACTCTCCAAAAACAACAATGTGGTTTGGCTCAGCCGCTCCGACTGGGAAGGAACCTTCCCCAAGCAGGCAATTTCTCTGGTTTATACGGACGCTATCGCAGATCTTGCCAAGCCGATCACCTACCAAGCAGGATCCGGTGATGCATCTTCTGTTCCCACCCATAAATTTGGCAGCACCGAAACAAGTCTGACGCTTGTGGATATGTATGGCAAAGATTACGATGATCCTGATTGGGAAAATCTGGTTTCGCAGATGACCTATGAAGAAATGGTTACCTTCATCAATGATCCTGAAGGCGCGGTTGCTTCTGTTGGCAAAGTAAAGGGTACTGCCGGAAACGGCTCCACGGGTCGAAGCGAAACATTTGTAGCTTCCGGACTCCAGGGTATTTCCTATACATCCACCGAAATCCGTGCCGCAACTTTTAACAAAGATATCCATGAAGCAGTCGGCGCTATGACCGGTGAAAACCTGCTGCATTCGTCTACCACGGATAGCAAGAAAGCCGCATTGTACGGTTGGAGCTGCGATACCCATCGCTCTCCCTATTCCGGCCGTAACAACGAATACTATTCTGAAGATCCGTATCTCTCCGGCCAGGCATGTGCAGCAGAGACCCGCGGCATCGTCGGAAAAGGCGGTATCGTATTTACCAAGCACTATGCGGTCAATGATCAGGAAGAATATCGTCATGGCGTAACTGCATGGCTGAACGAGCAGGCTTTGCGCGAGATTTATCTTGCTCCGTTTGAAGAAGCTATTGTAAACGGCGGCGCAAATGGCCTGATGAACGGCTTTAACCGTGTAGGTATTAAGTGGGCCGGTGAATATTATAACCTTCAGGTTGCCTATCTGGAAGACGAACTGGGCTATAAGGGCATCACACTGACGGACCAGTATGAGTCTGACTATCAGGATTCCGTAGATGGTATTCTCAACGGCACCCACGCATGGCTGGGCGGCGGCACATACAAGGTGTGCTATGAGGTTTTGTTGATGGACGAGTACCGCAATGATCCGGTGATTCAGGATGCCTTGTTTAACGCGGTAAAACGGAATCTCTATGTAGATGCCAATTCCATGATTATCAACGGCATGAGCTCGGATACGGTCGTGGAAGAGAGCGTTTCCTGGTGGGTTCCTGCACTGACTGCCGTGGAGATTTTCTTTGCGCTTGCGACTGCAGGCTGCGCGGCAATGCTCGTGCTGAATATCGTAAATTATCAGAAGCGTAAAAAGGCAATCGAGTGGATCATGCGGAACTGACCCGACTTTCGGAAAACCTGAATACAAAATAAGCTCTTAAGGGGGTTTACATGATAATGAAATTCAAGTCCGTGGCAGCGCTTCTCCTATCCCTGACGGTACTGTTAGGGTTAAGCGGATGCGCCCTTTATGTGGATGATACACACAATGTTGCGGTTTCAACAGTGGCATCGGACGAGGCTTCCTCCGGCGAGGTCTCTGCTGATATCGCTGAAGAGGAAGTGGAAAAGCCTGTCGTGGTCGCATCCTATTGCGAACCCAATGAGTCTTTCTTCAACGCTTCCGCGCCAACGAGTTTTTATGAGGATAAGACTTTCCAGGCAAAAGCCGGTTTCTTCAACGATGTATTTGTTGTCGATGGTACCTGGGACTACAGCGATGAGACCGGTCTAACGCTTGCCTATAGCGATGGTACGGCTATCCCCGTGACAGAAGAAGATGGAATTTACTCCTGGCAGCTTGAACTTTCGACATCTATGCCGGTAGCGCAGATTTTTGATAACCGTCTTTCCGTATACGATTTGACCAGCTCCTGCAATGCAATCCTCGGCACATCTTATACTTTGCCGGAAGAACCCGCTTTCACGGTCAACTTCGCATCCGGCAACGATAATGTGAGTGGTGAAACCCCTGCATCCTTTACCGTGCACACCGGAGAAAGCTTCACACTCCCGGAAAATCCCTACAGCGGTCAATATACGCAATTTTCAGGCTGGTCGGTCAATGGTACTTTGTATCAGGCCGGTGATGCCGTGCAGGTTGAGGGATATTACAATTACGATATTACCGGTTCCTGGGACATTCAGCACATAGCGGACGCTGTGACACAGGATGATTACAAGTATTCCTATGAGCAGCGGGATGGTATCCCGATGATTCTGTATGCTGACGGAACGGTTCGATTGCACTATGCAAATCTGGTGACTGATCGAGGCTTCTGGGAAGTAACGGAAGACGATAATGGTCAGGCGGTTCTTTCCATCTATAATGAAATGGGAATCGCACCGGAAAATCTGATATCCGCCACAGAAGAAGACGGCGAACTGGTTTATTCTCAGGAAGGCTTCTATTATGACTGGGGTCAGCCGGATATCGGGTATGGCAGTGGAATTTTCCGCACTCTGTATACGCACAGAATTGATTTAGCCGCATTCCTTTCCGCCTACAACGAAACCTACGGAACGAGCTATGAGTCTGTTAGTGTGGGAAGCGGAACAGCTGTATTCACCGAACAGGATGACCCGAGTTCCGGCACACTGGGCATGATTATGCCATTTTGAGAAAGAGGTGAACGATTATGGCAGAAAATAAGAACAATGAAACGAAAGAACAGCTCTTGTCTGAATTGGAATGGGAGATAGACACTCGCTCCCGCAGACAGAAGCTAGAGATCCCTGTGGCTACACTGGGGGCATTTACCACTGCCTTGATGCTTGTAGTACCCTTGATTATCTATGACATTTTAGGCGCCGGTGCTTATTATTTCGAGTCCCATGCGCGTTCGCTTGTCAACATTTCGGCAGCCGCCGGCGGAAACTCGGTGGCAACCTTCTGGTTCGGACTGATTTATTTCTTCTCCCACACAGGTGGCGGCCAGTTTATTCCGCAGCAGTTGTTTTCTGCACAGTGGATGGCTTTGCAGGCAATCAAATCCGACAGCATCCCCGCTGCGTATTCGACACTGGGGTCTGTTACGATGGTCCTGACGGTCCTGCTTTTTGCAACGGCGGTTGTCTCGCTGGTGCTGTATATTGCGGATCGCCATTCTTCGAAATCTGCTTTGCACAAAGCTGTTAAATATTTTTCGCTCTCCGCTTTTTGCATCCAGGCGGTTACCGCTGTATGGTTTTTCATTATTGTGCTGGGGCTTTGTCTGAAAATCGAGCCAACCGGTCAGATATATAACATGCAGGACTTCATGGTCTATGGCGGTGTCAAAATGACCATTGAATGCGTTTTTGCTGCGGCAATGGCGGTTTTGAACATTCTTCTCTTTTGGACGATCAAGAAGAAACCGAACGAATGAGATAAGCTACGACCGCACCACCGCAGTTTCCGATTCCACCGGCTCGCATTGATCTTAATTTCCTTTTCTCCTTTTTTCTCCCTGCTCCGGCCAACCGCCGGAGCAGGGGAGACACCTATTCGATAATTCTCCGGAGGGAGAAGCACAACTGCAATGTATTCCAACATTGTTCCTCCTAAAATCCGGTTCTCCCTTCTTTCTTTTTATCCAAGGCAACACCGCACAATGTCGTCTGCGGCACTTTACGGAAATTTTGCTCCCGCATTTCGTTGCATTTCCTTGCAATACACAAAGTATTGCTGCGTCAATGTGCCTCATTCGGAAGCAAAATTTGCTTGCAAATCGCTCTTGCCGAATTATGCGGTATTGCCCCAAATTTTGATTCGAGGTTATTTTCATGCAGTATGCAGACATTATTTCCCGCCTTACCCTTTGGGAAAAGGCCCGCCTTCTCTCCGGCAAAAGCAATTGGGAAACATATGCAGTTCCCAGGGAGAGCATCCCGTCTGTATTCTGCTCCGACGGCCCCCACGGTCTGCGCAAGCAGAAAGGTGCCGCCGACCATTTGGGTCTGAATGAAAGCGTAAAGGCGACCTGCTTCCCGACCGCTTCCTGCCTTGCTAACAGCTGGGACGAGGAGCTCCTTCGTGAAGTCGGTACGGCCATCGGCACGGAAGCCACTGCAGAGGATGTTGACATCCTGCTCGGCCCCGCGCTCAATACCAAACGAGATCCGCTCTGCGGACGCAACTTTGAATACTATTCCGAGGATGCTTACCTCGCGGGAAAACTCGCGGCAGCTTACATCCGCGGCTTGGAACATACGGGCACGACCGCATGCCCGAAGCACTTTGCGGCCAACTCACAGGAACTCGGACGCATGTACAGCGACTCCGTCGCCGATGACCGCACCCTGCACGAAGCCTACCTCACCGGCTTTGAGATCGCCGTAAAGGAAGGACACCCCGGTGCGATCATGAGCTCCTATAATAAGATCAACGGCACCTACGCGAACGAAAACTCCCGGCTCCTCACGGAGGTGCTGCGCAAAAAGTGGGGCTTTGACGGTGCCGTGATCACCGACTGGGGCGGCTCCAACGATATCGTCGCCGGCATCGCTGCGGGTTCAACGCTCGAAATGCCGGGCCCTGTGCTCGACAGTGCCGAGCGGCTCGTGCGCGCCGTCAGCTCCGGAAAGCTCTCCGAGGAAATAGTCAACAAGCGCGTGGACGAGCTTCTCACCATCGCGCTGCGCGAAAAGAAATCGGCCGAGCCGAAGTTTGAAGAGCATCACGCCCTTGCAAAAAAAGCGGCCTCCGAGGGCATCGTACTTTTGAAAAACGAAAATTCCCTTCTGCCGCTCTCTCTTGATAAAAAAATCGCCGTCATCGGCACCTTCGCCGAGACGCCGCGCTTCCAGGGCGCGGGCTCCAGCCTTGTAAACCCGACATTCATCGATAAACCGCTCGAATGTTACCGTGCGGCGGGACTTTCTGTCATCGGCTATGCCGCCGGATGCCGCCGCGACGGAAAAGCGGACGAGAGGTTGCTCGCGGAAGCCGCCGCGCTCGCAAAGAAGGCGGACATCGTCCTTCTTCACATCGGTCTTCCCGAAGCGTTCGAGAGCGAAGGCCTTGACCGCACCACCATGGCGCTCCCCGAAAATCAGCTCGAGCTTTGGGGAACTGTCCTGAACGCGAACCCGAACACCGTCGTCATCCTTTCCGCCGGTTCTCCGGTAGAACTTCCCCTGACCGATGCGACTCCCGCCATCGTACAGGCGTATCTTTACGGTCAGGCGGGCGCAGCCGCCATGGCCGATATTCTTACGGGAAATATCTCACCGTCCGGCAAGAGCGCGGAAACATATCCGATGGCATGGGAAGATGTACCGGGTTATTCCGATTATCCGGCTCCCGGTGAGCACGCGCTCTACCGCGAGAGCCTGTTTATCGGCTATCGCTATTATGACACGGTCGACAAAGCCGTCCGCTTCCCGTTCGGCCACGGCCTGAGCTATACGACTTTCGCTTACTCCGACTTGGAGATCGCAAAGAACGCCGTGCGTTTCACCGTTACGAACACCGGAAAGTACGAGAGTGCGGAGATCGCGCAGCTCTATATCGGCAAGCCGGAGAGCAAGATTTTCCGCCCGAAAAAGGAAATCAAGGGCTTTGCCCGCCTCACCCTGAAACCCGGCGAGAGCCGTCGCACGGAGATCGCGTTTGACGACAAGTCGTTCCGCTACTTCAATGTGAAAACCGGAAAGTTTGAAGAAGAGGCCGGAACATACGAGCTTTATATCGGTGCCTCCTCCGTGGACATCCGCCTCGAGGGAACGATCGAGCGCACAGGCACAGATGCTCCCGCACCGTACGACAAAGAAGCTTTGCCCTCGTATTTCTCCGGACATATCGAGAATGTGAGCGACGCGGAATTTGAATCACTTCTCGGCCACCCCACTCCGAATGAGCCGTTCGACCGCGAAGTTTTGTGGAACAGCCCGGTATCGAAGCTGGCCGACTGTAAAAGCGGCTTCTGCCGCATGATCGGGAAAATCTTGAAGCGCAAAGTCGAAAATGCAAAAAAGCCCGACTTGAATCTTCTCTTCGTCTATCGCCTGCCCATCCGCGGCATTCCCAAAATGATGGGAGCCTTTGTAAACATCCAAATGGCGGAAGGCATCCGTATGGCAGCCAACGGCCGCTTCTTCCGAGGCCTGGGACGGATCATTCGAGGCTTTTTCGCCGGACGGAAACAGCTGAAAGCATTGCAAAGTGACAGAAAGGCATGATATAATATCCAAAAATTTGCATATCGGTTAACCGAATGAGAAAAGCGAGGCCTAAGTTGACGGAACACAACAGTTCGTTTGATATCGTGGTCGTCGGCGCCGGATTCGCCGGAGCCGCTGCGGCCCGCCTGATGGCGGAAAAAGGAAACACTGTGCTCGTACTGGAGCAAACCGACCGCATCGGCGGCAGCACCTGCGATGAGCGCAATGCAGCGGGGCTTTTGATCCATCCGTTCGGACCGCATATCTTTCACACGAATGACAAGAAAGTCTACGATTTTCTCTCCCGCTTTACGGCGTGGCGTCCCTATCATCACCGCGTCCTTGCCAAAATCGGCAGTATGACGATCCCCGTGCCGTTCAATCTAACTTCGCTCGAAGCGGTCTTCCCGGAGGACGCGGAAAAGCTCTCCCGGGAACTGATGGAAACCTTTGGCGAGGGAGCAAATGTTCGCCTCAAAAGCCTTCTCACAAGTGAAATTGCCGACATCCGTCGCGTGGGCGAATATGTGCGCGAGAATATTTTCCGCTATTATTCCGAAAAGCAGTGGGGGATACCCTTTGAGAAAATGGATCCGTCCGCGCCGGACCGTGTACCCATCCGCCTCAGCCGCGAGGACGGCTATTTTACCGACACTTATCAGGGCATGCCAGCCGACGGCTATACGCCTGTTTTCGAGCGTATGCTCGATCACCCCGATATTACGCTCGCCCTCGGCACATCGGCGATATCGCGCCTCTGCCTTTCGGACGGCATCGTTCTGCTTGACGGCGTTCCCTTCGCCGGCCATGTCATATACACGGGTGCGGCGGACGCGCTTTTCGAAAATTGCTTCGGCGCCCTGCCGTACCGCACGGTACGCTTCGAGTTTGAAACGCTGAACACCGAGCACTTCCAGAGCGTCGGCACGGTAAACTACACTGTGAGCGAAAAATTTACGCGCATCACGGAATTCAAACACCTCACGGGCGATGCATCCCCGGTCACGACTATCTTGCGGGAGTACCCGAAGGCGTATGTCCAAGGCCAAGGCGACAGCCCGTATTACCCCATCGCCTCTCAAGAGAGCGCGGAGCTGTATGCAAAATACGCCTCCCTTGCCAAACAGTATTCCCGCCTTCATCTCCTCGGCCGTCTCGGTGAATACAAGTATTACAACATGGACGCCGTGGTGCGCCGCGCCATCGATGTGACGAGCGATATTCGGAAAGGATAACCAATCGGTATGAAAATCACCTTTGCCGTCCCGTGCTACAACTCGGCGGCCTATATGAGAAAATGCATCGAGAGTCTTCTCTCTGTCGATGACCCGAAGGCGGAGATCGTGCTCGTCGATGACGGCTCTTCGGACGATACGCCCGCCATCGCAGATGACTACGCCGCCGAATATCCGGAGAAGATCCGCGCCATCCATCAGGAAAACCGCGGCCACGGCGGCGCCGTGATGACCGGCCTTGCCAACGCCCGCGGCGAGTATTTCAAGGTCGTAGACAGTGACGACTGGCTCGACACGAAAGCCCTCGCCGAGGTGCTGCACTTTCTCGATGCCCCGCAGGAAAAACCGGATATGATCGTGTGCAATTATGTATATGACAAGGTCGGTACCGCGCACAAAAAAGTGATATCTTACGGCAATGCCCTGCCCGAGCGCAAGATCATTTCCTGGGACGAAGTCGGCCACTTCGCCAAAGGACAGTATATGCTCATGCACGCCGTGATCTACCGCACGGAACTCCTTCGCACCTGCGGGCTCGACCTGCCGCTGCATACCTTCTATGTGGACAACCTTTTTGTGTATGTCCCCATGGCGCAGGTTCACACGCTCTATTATATTCCCTGTGACCTCTACCATTATTTCATCGGCCGCGAAGATCAATCTGTGCACGAGGCGGTAATGATCCGCCGCATCGAGCAGCAGATGCGTGTCAACCGCCTCATGGCCGAGCAGCTCGATCCGATGCAGGTGGAAAACCACCGCGTGGCAAAGTACCTGTTCAATTATCTCGAGATCGTCACCGCTGTCACCTGCATCCTCACGACCATCAGCGACAGTGAGGAAAACTATCAAAAGCGCGATGCGCTATGGGCCTCGATCGAAACAGCCAACCCGAAGCTCTGCCGCAAGCTGCGCCGCGGCATCCTCTGCTTCTCCACCTGTCCCAGGACCCGCCCCGGCCGCAAGATCGCCATCGCAGAATACAAACTCGCCAACAAAATTTTCGGCTTCAACTGAATCGTGATCCCACCTCTCCCCGCCCGTCGGGGAGCATTTTTATTGCAATGAAGCCGTAAATACGGTACAATGCATGTGTCACTCAAAGTGATAAGCGGAGGAAAATTATGTATCATTTTATGAATACGGGTACATCCTACTCAGATACTGCCGTACCGGCTTGCTCGGACGGATCGCTTGCCGCCTATGCGGTCATTCAAGATGCGAAGCTCCCTTTGCTGCTCGACAAATCGGCAGACACAGATCCGGCTGCCAAAGCCGCACTCTACCGAACTTGCGCCCGGTGCATGCCCGCAGAATATAAGATCCGGAAGGCATCGCAGGAAGACATGAGCGGGAGGGACCGGAAATGACGATCACGGAGAAGGCTTATGCAAAACTTAATTATTCGCTCGATGTGCGCGGAAAACGCACAGACGGATACCATGACCTCACCATGGTGATGGGAAGCGTCTCCCTTTGGGACGATGTGGAAGTTACGCTCCGTACCGACGGACGCATTAACGCCGCGTGCTCGCTCCCCTGGCTCCCCCGGGACGAGCGGAATCTTGCCGTTCGCGCGGCGAAAGAATTCTTTCGCGAACTGGATGACGCTGATCTCGGCGCGGACATCCGCATCGAAAAACGCGTGCCGGTCAGCGCCGGCATGGCGGGCGGCAGCACGGACGCCGCCGCCGTTCTGCGCGCTCTCAATATATTGACCGGAGCGAACTTCCCGGCGGAGCGCCTGCGGGAGATCGGACTTGCCATCGGCTCGGACGTGCCGTACTGCGTCTCCGGCGGAATGATGCTTGCGGAAGGGCGCGGTGAGATACTCGCGCCGCTGCCGGAGCTGCCGGGCGGATGGATCGTCATTGCCAAACCGGCCTTTTCCGTATCGACCGCCGACCTGTTCCGCCGCATTGACAAAAGCCGCATCATGGCGCACCCCGATACGCACGGTCTCTGCGATGCGCTTAAAGCAGGCGACCTGCATGGCGCGGCGCGGCGCATGTTCAATGTATTTGAAGAGGCTCTCCCGCAAAGCTCCCGCGAGATCTTCGCCATACGCGGCACACTTCTCGACAGCGGCGCACTCGGCGCCGTGATGACCGGCACAGGCAGCGCCGTGTTCGGCGTATTCGATGAGGAGAAAACGGCGCGGGCGGCCTA
This sequence comes from Oscillospiraceae bacterium, assembly GCA_963628785.1. Lineage (GTDB taxonomy): Bacteria > Bacillota > Clostridia > Oscillospirales > Oscillospiraceae > Apopatocola. The sequence goes on from CAVGGQ010000001.1 coordinate 84,774, forward strand.
TGAGCGCCTTCGGGAGCGATACCGCGAGAGCTTTCTCGTTCGCGGCATCGAACGCATTCTTTAACGGATTCTTTATGCTGTTCTATGGTAAAATCACATCGAGGTGAATCGCCTTGTGGAAGAAGGAAAACTGGAAGCTGACATGGAAGGGCGTAGGCGTTATGGTATCGCTCTTCGCGTTGGCCACGCTCATCTGCGGCTTGCTGCAACAGTTCGACTTTAGCGGCGGCGAGGTGAGAAACGAAACCTATGTGCCGCTCGTATATGTCCTGTGCGTGCTGCTCACATCACTCCTAACGGAAGGATATCTCTGCGGCATGATCGTCTCGCTCGCCAGTGTGTTCGCCGTGAACTATGTGTTTACCTATCCCTATATGGCATTAAACTTCACGCTGGAAGGCTACCCGGTGACCTTCGTCACCATGCTCACGGTGTCCATTACCGTCAACACCCTGACGACGGATCTGCAGCGGCAGGAGCGCATCCGCATGGAAGCGGAAAGCGAGCGCATGCGCGCCAATCTCCTGCGCGCCATTTCGCACGACCTTCGCACGCCGCTTACGGCCATTGCCGGCTCTGCCGCGGCACTCCGCGATAACGACAACCTGCCCGACTGGCAGAAAAAGCAGCTCCTTGACAGCATCAACGCCGATGCCGGGTGGCTCATCCGCATGGTGGAGAACCTTCTTTCCGTCACGCGCATTGGCCTGGATGAAGCGCACATTGAAAAGCAGGACGAGGTCGGCGAGGAAGTCATTTTCTCGGCCATTTCCAAGTTCCGCTCGCATTTTTCGAATGTCGCGGTCAAACCCGACCTGCCGGAGTCGGTGCTGCTCGTGCCGATGGATCCGGTGCTGATTGAGCAGGTGCTCACAAACCTCCTGGAAAATTCTGCTCGCCACGGTGCGGCCACGGAGATCACGGTCTCTCTTGAGCGCAGGGGCGATGTCGCTGTGTTCTCCGTCATCGATAACGGCACCGGCATCCGCCGTGACAAGCTGCCGCATCTCTTTGACGGTAAGGGCTTCGAGCCGGAAAAGAACGGCGTCGGCGGCCGCAGCCAGATGGGCATCGGCCTTTCCGTCTGCATGTCTATTGTAAAAGCGCACGGCGGCAGCATGAGCGCCTGCAATCTTGACGGGTGCGGCACGAAAGTGAGCTTCTCCCTGCCACTGCCGGAGGAGAGCGCAAACAACTACGGCTCGCCGGAAGACCCCGCCCCTGACGGGGAAAACTTCACCGAAGAAGGAGAAAACCATGGAAACGAAGGATAAAATTCTTATAGTGGAGGATGACGAGACCATCGCTGCATTCCTCGTGGCGGTGCTCAATGCCAATGGCTTTGATACCATCTGCGCGAGCATGGGCAAAGAGGCCGTATCCCTCATCAGCTCCCACTGCCCGGATTTGGTGCTGCTCGACCTGAGCCTGCCGGACATGGACGGCATGGAGATCCTTGAGGGGCTGCGGAAGTGGTCGACGCTGCCGGTGATCGTCGTGTCCGCGCGCGGGCGCGAACGGGACAAGGTCGCGGCACTCGACATAGGCGCGGATGACTATCTCACGAAGCCCTTCGGCCCGGGCGAGCTGCTCGCGCGCATCCGTGCGGCACTCCGCCACGTGCGCACTGCCGCCGGGGGAGAGGCCGGACGGACCGGCGTGTATCGCTGCGGTGATCTGGAAGTGGATTTTATGCGCCGCCGCGTTCGCATCGGCGGCGAGGATATTCACCTCACGCAGAGCGAGTACCGCATCCTATCCCTGCTCGCTTTGCATGCGGGCAAGGTGCTGACGTATGATTTCATCCTCCGGGAGCTGTGGGGGCCGTCGGCCGGCAGCAGCAACCAGATCCTCCGCGTCAACGTTGCCAACATCCGCCGCAAAATCGAAAAGAACCCCGCAGAGCCGAAATATATTTTCACCGAGATCGGCGTAGGCTATCGAATGACCGACGCCGACCCGCGGGAAAACAAAACCTGAAACAGCGAGCCGCCTCAAGGGAAACCCCCGAGAGGCGGCTCACTGTGCTTCGAGCGCATTTATTCACCGACTTGCTCGTAGCGGGCGGTAACGCGTGTCGCGCCGTCGTAGGTGCAGGTGAAGAGGGCGAGGTCGTATTCGCCGGAGATCATTTCGTCGATCGCACCGGGGGCGCGAGCTTCGCCATTTTCGGGGCGGCGCTCACATCGTAAACATACACGCCGTTCTCATTCTGCGGAACGGAAATGATAAACGGAGAAATGTTTTGATAATTTTCGGAGGACTTCGTCTGCTGAATGAGATAGAGCCCTGGCTCAACGGCAGAGAACACGACGGAGCCGTTGTCGTTGCAGATGGAGACAAGGCAGCCAAAAGCGCCCGCCCAAATTAATGCAACGTAAAACCATTGACTTAAAAATCCGAAAATGCCACCTGCAATCAGCATCAAGATACCTGCAGCCATCAACGAGCTGACTTTTTTCTCCATGATTGACTCCCGTAATACTGTGATTTTATATTGTTTCAAAGATTCTTGCACCCTTTGTCATCAACCAATGATGAAGCCATCCGGCGGCAATGAACAATCCTGCACAGAGCAGTATGAGAAAAGCACTCACACTGACGACATTGCGCAAAAGCACATAGATACCAGCAAATACAACAATAATTAGCCAACCGCCGAACAGTGCCGCTGCGACAGGCATGCTTTGCTTGATCGGCACGATTTCGCTTGTCCAATGGAAATTTGGCATTTTCAGGTTCAAGGACAGCCCGATTTCTGCCATCAGCAGTGGGAAAAGTGCAGCTAATAAAGGAAGCAGGACGGCGCAAAGCAGCTTCGGTTTCATCAGCCATTCCAGAACAACCACCGGCGGAATTGCGGGGATCCCGGTCAAAAGCAACTGCAGCATCAGCTTTGCCCGCAGTACCTGTCTGCCGGATACCGGCAAGGACTGCGTGATCCACAGATTCTTTCCTTCCAGTGAAACGGAGGGAGCCGCCATATCGTTCATGGTCGTAAGCAAACAGACGATTGCAGCGGCAAGAAGTGGAGTGAGATCTGCAAATTTCGGCACTGTGATGAACTGGCGAATCACATCTGCCTTCCATACCAACGCTACTGCCGAAACAGGCATCAGGACGATCCCCAAGCCGCAGCTGAGCATATAATTGGCGCTGCCGGTAAAGCACTGAAGCTCCTTTCGGAGTAATGCACTTTGAATGGAAACCGGCTTTACTGTTTTCTCCTTATATATGGTTTTATCGTTGCCGCGATTTGCGGTTGCCAGCTTCAGGAAGCTCCGAGACAAAACCCGGTAGGTAATGGTTATCGGTGCAAGAACGATCGCTGCAAATATCAGCATGGACAGAATGCTGCTCTCCGCCGCAAGTCCCATGTGATACAGTGGATAGAAGACATTCTTCATCGTATTTCCCACGGCATCCAAATGCAGCAGAAGCTCCTGAAGGAAAGAATACGACCTTGCATAAAAATAAGGAACCTCTGAATAAATAGCTTTTGGGGATTCAAGGGGTGTCCTTTAACCA
>CAVGGQ010000002.1:0-63921 GCA_963628785.1 Oscillospiraceae bacterium
AATCACTATGGATTTTTTTCTTAGCTGTCCAACTTCATTATGCAATCAACCTTCGAAAATATTACAATAAATTCACCCAATCGAGAGCGAATGCCGTCTGCTTGGGTGCTTTTTATGCTTTGATCTCCCAGTCTTTGGTTTGGTTGGCTTGTTCCCAGAGTTTACGGTAGGAGGCGAGACGGGAGGGGCTGAAGCGGCCGGATCCGGCGGCTTCGCGCACGGCGCAGCCGGGTTCGCTGCGGTGGGTGCAGTCGGTGAAGCCGCAGGAGCCGATGTAAGGCTCAAATTCCGGGAAGCAGTACTGGAGCTCTGCCGGGCGGATGGACTCCTTCTGCTCGATGTCGAACGAGCCGAAGCCCGGCGTATCGGCGACATAGCCGCCGTTCGGCAGGGCAAACAGTTCCACATGACGCGTTATATGGCGGCCGCGGCCGAGCTTCGCGCTCACCTCGCCCGTGAGCAGCGAGAGCTCCGGAGCGAGAGCGTTCAAAAGCGAAGACTTCCCGACGCCGGAGTTGCCGGTAAAGGCACACACGCGGCCCTCCAGGTGCTTCATCAGTTCCTCACGGCCTTCGCCGGTCGCGGCGCTCGTGCGGATGACCGGAACGCCGGAGCTCTCGTAGATGGCAAAAAGCTCGTCGCCGGAGTCTATGTCGGTCTTATTGATGCACAGGAGAAAATCGCACGAGTGATGCACGGCAAGGGCGGAGACGCGGTCAACGAGGAACGGGTCAGTGACCGGGTTGACTGCCGAGGCAAGCATGACCATGAGGTCAATGTTCGCGACAGCCGGGCGGATGAAGTAATTGCGGCGCGGGAGGATCTCCCGCACGCTGCCCGAGCCGTCGGGCAGAAGTTCGACCGTGACTCTGTCCCCCACAAGGGGGCTTTTTCCGTCGGCGCGGAATTTCCCGCGTGCGCGGCAGGTGACGGTCTCCGAGCCGGTATCTACATAGTAATAGCCGCTCAGGGCTTTGATAATGCGTCCTTCTTTTGTGCTCATCCGTTCACTTCCGGTGTGGGTTCCGCTGTCGGCTCAGGGGTGGGTGTGGTCTCAGAGCCCAGCGAGACCTGCAGGTAGACTTTGGAGTAGGCGGGCAGCTCCGTGCCGGCTTCCACGGTCTGGCTGACAACATAGTTTTCGGGCAGATCGTCGTTATACACATAGCTCACCGAAACGAGCGTGAGACGGGCTGCTGTGATCTCGGCCTCCGCCGAGGCATAGTCCATGCCGACGACATACGGCATGATGACCGTTTCCGCCTTGGCGCCCTGGCTGATGGTGATGTACACCGTTGCACCGGCAGGGAGCTCTTCTCCGGGCGAGGGGCTGATCTGCATGACGCAGTCCTGCGCGACCGTGTCGGAGTCTGCGAAGGTTTTGTCGACCACGAAGCCGAGTTTTTCGAGCTCGCTCGCCGCTTCGCGGTAATCGTAGTTGATGAGATCGGGAATCTCAGTTAACATAACTCCAGTGCTCACAGTCAGCGTGACATTGATGCCGTCCGATGTGAGCATGTAACTTTTCCCCGAATCGGGGGTCTGGCCGATGACGATGCCTTTTTCGACATCCGGATCGATCTCATAGAGCAGGTTGAAGTTGAATCTTCCCTTATATTCCTTGCCGTTGATGACGGTCTCGTAGTTGCTGCCGACAAAATTCGGAATGGCGATGCGCTGGTTGACGGCGAAAATATCGCTGAGGAAGTAGTTCCACAGGAACACCGCAATGATCAAAACAGCGGCCATGACACCGAAGAAGCCGGAAAGCATGCTCACGCGGTGAGCGCGCCGACGGCGGCGGGCGTAGTTTTCCTTGGAAAGTTCGCCGGCGGTGTTCAGGGGCGTTACATTGCCTTCGGCAAGGTCGGCGGCACCGATGAGGATCTTGCGGAACGATTCGAGATCCGCGACGAGATCATCGGGGGTCTGATAGCGCGCATCGAGCGAAGGTTCCATGGCCTTCATCACGATTTTTTCGAGCGCTTCCGGAATATCGGGGACAACCTCGTACAGCGGTGTGGGGACGGTCGAAAGATGCTTGAGAGCAATGGTGCGGTCATCGTCGCCGTCAAACGGGAGTTTGCCCGAGAGCATTTCGTACATAACAATGCCCAGGGAATAGATGTCGCTGCGGCCGTCCACGGGAAGACCGCGCGCCTGTTCGGGCGAGATGTAATGCACGGAGCCGATGGCTTCGTTTTCCACATCCGGCATTTCCGACTGAAGGTTGGCGATGCCGAAATCGGCGACCTTTACATCGCCGTTATCAAGAATGAGGATATTCTGCGGCTTAATGTCGCGGTGGATGATGCCTTTTCCGTGCGCGTGGCCGAGGGCGCGGGCGATCTGCACGGAGATATCCACGGCTTCGCGTGCTTTGAGTGGGCTGTGCTCCTTGAGATACTGCTTGAGCGTGATGCCCTCGATGAGTTCCATGACGATGTATTCGAGATTGGCCGAGCGGCTGACATCATACACGGCAACAATGTTCGGATGACTGAGCTTGGCGATTGCCTGCGATTCCGTCTGGAAGCGGCGGCGGAATTTTTCGTTTTTGGCAAGCTCGGGGCGCATGATCTTCACAGCCACATAGCGGTTGAGCCGGTGGCACATGGCTTTATATACAACGGCCATGCCGCCGCTGCCGATGGGATCCATGAGCTCATAGCGGTTATCGAGCATGATGCCTTTATAGGAATCTTTTTTCTTGTTTTCCATTTTAACCCCCGTTCAGCGCAGAACAAGCACAAGCGTGACATTGTCCGGAGCGCCGCGTTCGAGTGTGAGCTTCAAAAGCTCGGTGCACGTAGCTTCGTCGTTCCCGCGGGATTGAAGCAAGGCCGAGATCTCTTCGGGCGTGACGAGATTGCTCAGGCCGTCCGAGCAGAGGAGCAGAGCATCGCCTTCGCGGACATCCAGACGGAAGATATCGCTGCGGATCGTACGCTCAATACCGATGGCGCGCATAATGACATTTTTTCGCGGGTGCGAGTGCGCCTGTTCCTCGGTGATGAGGCCGCGGTCGACCATGTTCTGTACGAGGGAATGGTCGCGCGTGACCTGACGGAGCTGTCCTTCCGCAAACCAATAGCATCGGCTGTCGCCGATGTTGACGACGGCGGCCTCGTGTTCGCGCAGCAGCACTGCAACGAGCGTGGTGCCCATGCCGCGACATTCGTCATCGCGGAAAGCGCGGTCGTATACCTTGATGTTCGCATACGCCGACGCTTCGCGTAGGATCTGCGCGGCGTCCTCCTGCGCATCGGTGCGGAGAAGTTCCCCGGCATACTGCATAAAGCTGTCTGCCGCGAGCTGCGAGGCGATCTCGCCGCCGCACACGCCGCCCATGCCGTCGCACAGCACGGCGAGCGTATAGGATCCGTCGGATGCGGTGTCGATGCGGAAGGTGTCCTGATTGACGGTGCGTACTTTTCCTTTGTCCGTAAGGCCGAAACTGATCATTCTGATTCCCTCACCATTTTACGGCGAAGCTGTCCGCAGGATGCTTCCACATCGTTGCCGAGACGGCGCCGTATGGTCGTGTTGATCCCGTTTTTCGTGAGTATATTGACAAACCGTTTCATATTTTCTGGTTTGGACGGTTCAAAGCTGCGCTCATCCACATGGTTGAGCGGAATAAGATTGACGTGGGCACCGAGCGGCTTTACGCGGCGGGCAAGAAGCTCCGCCTGTTCGGGTGAGTCGTTCACGCCGTCGATCATGGCGTACTCGAAGGAGATGCGCCGCCCGGTTTTCTCATAGTATTCCTTGCATTTGCGGAAGAGTTCGTCTACGCCGCGCCCCCGGTTGGCCGGCATGATGCGGCTGCGCGTTTCATCGTCCGGCGCATGGAGCGACACGGAGAGTGTGAGCTGCAAATTGCGCGAGGCAAGATCGTCGAAGCGCTCAATGAGGCCACATGTTGAGAGGGAAATATGTCGCATGCCGATGTTGCGTCCCTGCGGGTGATTGATGAGCTCCAGAAAGCGCGCGACGGTATCAAAATTATCGAGCGGCTCGCCGATGCCCATGAGAACGATGTTGGAAATCGGGAGACCCGATTCTTTTTCGGAGAAAAGCACTTCATCGAGCATTTCCGAAGGCGTGAGGTTGCGCACAAGGCCGCCGATGGTCGAGGCGCAGAATGCGCAGCCCTGCCGACAGCCGACCTGGGAGGAGATACAGACCGTGTTGCCGTAGTGGTAGCGCATTACGACGGTCTCCACGGCGTTGCCGTCCGACAGCTCCCAGAGGTACTTGATGGTGCCGTCTTCCGCCGATTCCTGACGGCGCAGAACGCGCGGTGCGGAAAGGATGCACTTCTCTGTGAGCGTGCGGCGCAGCGTGAGAGGAAGATTCGTCATCTCGTCCCACGAGCCGCAGCCCGAGGAGAGCCACGTAAAGACCTGCTTCGCGCGGTAGGTGGGCTGCCCAAGCTCACGGAGAAAAGCCGAGAGCTCCTCCGGAAGCATGGATTTGATATCGATTTTTTCGGTAAGTTCAGCCATTTCGTTTCATTCGGCAATAGTAAAAGCCGTCCGTATCGTATTCCTGCGGCCAGATCACGCGGTCTTCTTCCTTTGTAAAGTCCGTGTGTTCGCGGAGAAAGTCCTGAACCACTTCCTCGTTTTCTTCACGGAGGATCGTGCAGGTGGAGTAAAGAAGCGTGCCGGCGGGCTTTACGCATCCGGCTGCGCCGCGGAGGATCTCTTTTTGCACGCGGGGCAGTCCCGCAAGCGCTGCGGGGTCTTTATAGCGAATTTCGGGTTTCTTACGGATGACGCCGAGGCCGGAGCACGGGACATCGGCGATGACAAGATCAAAGCTTTCGTGTAGCGCCGCATACGGCCGGGAAGCGTCCATCGGCGCGGTGCGGATAATGCTCATGCCGAGGCGTTCGGCGTTTTCCTCCACGAGGCGAAGCTTCTTGGCGTGAAGGTCGCAGGCGAGGATCTTGCCCTCGTTTGTCATAAGTGCGGCGCAGAGGAGGCTCTTGCCGCCCGGTGCGGAGCAGGCATCCAGTACGCGCATGCCGGGCTTCGGGTCTGCGCATAGCACGGACATGGCTGCGGCGGCGTCCTGTACGAAAAACTCGCCGCGCTCAAAGCCGGGGAGTGCCGTTATGCTGCCCTCGGACTCTACGAACACCGATACCGGCGAGAGCTGACTCACGTGCGACCGGATACCGGCCGCGGCGAACGCTTCACACAGTTTTTCCGGCGATGTGAGCCGTAAATTTACGGTGACCGTAAGCTGCGGCGGGCGGTTGTTTGCGGCAAAATACCGCGCCGCTTGCTCGAAGCCGATGCGGGAGACGATCGTCTCGCACAGCCACAAGGGGTGGCTATACCGCACGGACAGCTCCGATGCCGTGCCTCTCCCGGGGATCTCCGGCAGGTTTTCACGGTTTTCCACGATGCGGCGAAGAACGGCGTTCACCAGTCCGGAGGCGCGGCCACCGGAACGTTTTGTCTGCTCCACAGCCTCGTTGACCGCCGCAGAAGCGGGGATCTTGTCCGCAAAGAGGAGCTGGCACACGCCGAGGCGGAGGATATCCAGCACCCTCGGCTCGAGCTTTGCCGTCGGTACGGTGGAATAGCAGCTGATATAATAGTCGCAAAGTGCCGCATTCTGCAGCACATCGAGGCAGAGCTTTGCGCACAGCGACGCATCGCGCGTATCGAGGGAGAATTTCTCCGCTGCGGCTGTGAGTGTCTGCTGTGACCATGCATCAAAGCGGCGGCAGCGGGAAAGTACATAGAGCGCAGCCTCGCGCGCTTTCGATACGCTCTCACTCATCGGCTTTCATCGGGTGTCCGAGCAGGAACGCTGCGGCGCTCATGCGCTTTTTGCCGGCGGCCTGCACCTCGGTGACGAGGAGCGTTTTGCCTTCTGCGCAGGCGACTTCGATGCCGCTTTTACCGGCGGAGACGATTTTGCCGGGGTTAAGCTTCGTTTCGTTTTCGGTATACTGCGCACCGAACACACGGAAGGCCATGCCGCCGAGCTCCGTTGTCGCCACGGGCCACGGGTCGAGGCCGCATATATGCTTGACGATCTCACGGGGCGTTCGGTTCCAGTCGATGGGGCAAAGCTCTTTGGTGAGCATGGTCGTATAGGTGGCGTCGGCTTCGTTCTGCGCCGTGCGGATGATTTCGCCTGCGGCGATCTTCCGCACGGTCTCTGCGAGGAGATCCGCGCCAAGGACTTTCAGGCGGTCGAAAAGCTGTCCGGAGGTCTCGTATTCGCCGATTTCCGTTTCCTTTGTTCCGATGACATCGCCGGCGTCCATTGCGGAGGCCATGTACTGCACGGAAACACCGGTCGTTTTGTCGCCGTTCAGCAGCGCCCACTGGATAGGCGCGGCGCCGCGGTATTTCGGCAGGAGCGAGCCATGCACATTGATGCTGCCCAGGCGGGCAACATCCAGAAATTCCTGCGGCAGGATACGGCCGTAGGCGACGACGACGAGCAGATCCGGCGCGATGGATCGCAGCGTTTTCGTGGCTTCGCCGTCTTTGAAGGTGGTGGGCTGATAGACCGGAATGCCGTGCGCTTCCGCCAGTACCTTCACGGGAGAGGGTGTCATGCGCATGCGGTCGCGCGGCTTATCGGGCTGCGTGAATACGGCGGCGATGTCCTCTCCGGCATCCAGCAGGCGGCGCATGGACTCTTCGGCGAAGTCCGGTGTGCCCATAAATACGATTTTCATTGATCGTGGTCTCCAAACAGTTCGTCCATCTCTTCTTCGGTGTACATATGCGAGGCGCGCTCGGTGAATACGATGCCGTCGAGATGGTCGATCTCATGGCTGAAGCAGCGGGCCGTGAGACCGACGCCCTCAACTTCAAAGAAGTTGCCGTTGCGATCCTGCGCGCGGACCTTGACATGGTTCGGGCGCTTGACGACGCCGAAGCGCTCGGGCAGACTCAGACAGCCTTCGCTGCCCTCCTGCTCGCCGTCGCTCTCGATGATGACGGGGTTGACGAGCTCGATGATATAGTCGCTCTCCCCTTCCGGCACGTTCGTCTCAATGACGACGCAGGCGCGGCGGAGAATGCCGACCTGCGGTGCGGCGAGACCGACGCCGTCCGCTTTGCGGAGTGTTTCCTTCATGTCGTCAAGCAGTGCGTGCAGGCGGTCGTTGAACTCCGTATACGGGCGGCAGACCTTGTGCAGCGCGGGGTTTTCATCGGTAAGTATATTTCTCAGTGCCATTTCTTTCACTCCATCGGGTTATAGTCGGCAAACACCGACACACCCTTATATTCTTTTGCCGTGTTGCATTGGATGAGGAGAACGGAAACCAGCGTGCGGATCTCCTTGTCACCCGTGCAGTGAATCGATACGCGGTAGCGAAAGCGATTGTTCACACGCACGATGGGCAGCGGGGCGGGTCCTAAGACGGTTACATCCTCGCGGGAAGCGAGTTCCAACTTCAGACGGTCGCGGATGTAGGTACAGCAGCGGAGAACCGCCGATTCGTCCTCGGACGAGGCCGTGACGGTAATGATGTCCGAAAACGGCGGGCAGTTCTGCAACCGCCGAAGCTCAATCTCCTCGCGGTAAAACCCCTCGTAATCCTGCCGGGATGCCAGGCAGATCACGTTGCTGCGGGGGGTAAATGTCTGGATGATGGCGCGGCCGGGCTTTTCGCCGCGGCCGGAGCGGCCGATAACCTGCGTGATCAGGGAAAAACATCTCTCCCCCGCGCGGTACTCGCCGCAGTAAAGAAGCTGGTCGGCGGATATGACGCCCACGAGCGTCACATTTTCAAAATCCAGACCTTTGGTAACCATTTGTGTGCCGATGAGGATCGGCACTTTCTTTTCGCGAAACTGTGAAAGAATCTTTTCGTGTGATCCGGCGGGGGACACGGAGTCGGCATCCAAGCGAAGGATCTCCACATCGGGCAGAGCCTCATAAAGCTGCTCTTCGAGCTTCTGTGTGCCGGTGCCGAAGTAACTGAGCGTACCGCCGCATTCGGGGCAAGTCTCGTCCAGTGTGCGCGAATAGCCGCAGTGATGGCAGATGAGACGCCGGTTTGCGCTGTGCCATGTGAGATGTACGCTACAGTTCGGGCAGGTATAGGTATAGCCGCACTCGCTGCAGGCGATCAGGCTGGAGGTGCCGCGGCGGTTCAGGAAGAGAATGCTCTGCTCGCCGCGTTCAATGTTTTCCTTCAGTTCCTCCAAAAGAGGGGAGCTGATGTCGGTGTCATTGCCGCTTCGCAGCTCCTGCCGGATGTCAACAATGCGCACATCGGGGAGCTTCCGCTCGTTGAAGCGGCGGCGGAGCGCAAAGAGATGGTACACACCCGTTTGGGCGCGGTACATGGTTTCGATGTCCGGCGTGGCGCTGCCGAGCACGAGGAGTGCACCGGAGGCAGCGGCGCGGAATTTAGCCACATCCCGTGCATGGTAGCGCGGAGAGTTTTCGGACTTATAGGTGTACTCCTGCTCCTCATCAATGATGATAAGACCGAGATCAGCGCAGGGGGCGAAAATTGCGCTGCGCGTGCCGATGACGACTTTCGCTTTGCCGATTTTGATGCGCTTCCACTCATCGTACCGCTCGCCCACGGCAAGAGAGCTGTGGAGCACGGCGATGTCATCGCCGAAGTATGAGGAGAAGATGCGGATCATCTGCGGCGTGAGGGCAATTTCCGGGACGAGAAGGATGGAGTCTTTCCCTTTTTTGCGCATCTCGTTAATGAGACGGACATACACAGAGGTCTTGCCGCTGCCGGTCACGCCATAGAGGAGAGAGGCCGACGGCGTTTTGCCGTCGTAGAGGGAGAGGATGCCTTCAAAGGCCGTCGTCTGCTCGTCGTTGAGTTCCGGGAGCGGCGTACGCTCGGAGGAGAGCACGGCGGAGCGGCGGAAGACTTCGTCCTGCGCCACTTCGACCATGTCCGTTTTTTCGAGCGCTTTGAGAGTGCTTGCGCTTGCGCCCGTAAAGTAGCAGAGCTCGGAGTAGGACACGCGCTCGAGCGCGCAGAGAACGCGCAGGCACGCACTCTGGAGCGGCGCTCGCTTTTCTATGCGCTCGGCGGCGGTGAGAGCTTCTTCGGCCGGGATCTTCAGGGAGACCATGCGGATCTTCTTGTCACCGACGCGGCGCTTTTCGCGGCTGTCTGTTTCGATGATTCCTTTGCGGACAAGCGACTGCAGCGCTCTCGAGGGCGTTTTCCCACCGAAGAGGCGGTCGATATCCGCAAGGGGACAGCTTCCGCCGTGTGCGAATACGGCATCGACAAGAAGCTGCTCGGCCTCGGACTTTCCCGCGGCTTCATAAGCGGCTTCCCGGTCTACACCTTGGCAAAGAGTGTACACGGCTTCCATCTGGAACCATAGGCCGGCAGGAAGCATGGCATGTACGGCATCGTACACGGTGCAGAAGTACCGTTCGCGCAGCCACAGTGCCAGACGCAGGAGCTCTTTGGAGAGAACCGGCTCGCTGTCGAGCACGGAGGCGATATTTTTGAGGCGCTTTCCGCCTTCATCGGCGCCAATCGACAGGACGATGCCTTCCGTCCGACGGTTGCCGTTTCCGAAAGGAACGACCACGCGCACACCGGGCACGACCTTCTCACGCAGTGAGGGCGGAATGCGGTAGCAGAACGGTCGGTCTACCCAGTAGGTCGCCGCCGCTACTGCGATTTGGGCCGTTGCCGGCGCATCAGGCATCGGTCTTTTCGAGCGTCAGCTTGCCGGAATAGACTTCGTCGATCGCCATGGAGACGGCCTTTTTGTCGAGGCTTTCGTGTTTTTCCTCGGCATTGGCGGAGATCTCACGTGCGCGGCGTGCCACGAGGTTCACAAGGAGATAGCGGCTGCCGACTTTGTCGACTAGACTTTGTACGGGAGGATAGAGCATCATAACTGATAACATTCCTTTCTCTCCGGCTTGAAGCCGGAATAAACATAAAATTTAATAACTTATTGATCCAGGATGGCGCCGAGCTCACGCGCTGCGCGGTCGGGGTCATCGTTGATGACGGTGTGATCGTAGTTCGTGGCGAGTGCCATTTCCCGGCTTGCCGTTTCGAGGCGTGCCCGAATGGTCTCTTCGGACTCCGTGCCGCGGCCGCGCAAACGATGCTCGAGAGCATCCAGGCTCGGCGGGGAGAGAAATACGCTGACGGCTTCGGGAAGTTTTCTCTTCACCTGTGCCGCACCCTGTACTTCGATGTCCAGAATGACCGAAATACCGTTTTCAAGGCGCTGAAGCACCTGCGATTTCGGCGTACCGTAGCAGTTTCCGACGAACTCCGCGTGTTCGAGGAGCTCATCTTTGGCGATCATCTCGTCGAATTTCTCTCGGGATACGAAGAAATAATCCACGCCGTCCTTTTCGCCGGGGCGCGGAGCGCGGGTTGTGGCCGAAACGGAAAATTCGACATTCGGCCGATCCGCCATCATTTTCCCGATGACCGTGGACTTTCCGCAGCCGGAAGGTCCCGAGATGACCAGAAGTTTTCCCCGCTTCATGCCTCGCTCCTCTCTCCCGCAGGCGCTTCATCGCCCCGGGCATTCATTCTCGCGCTGACCGTTTCCGGCTGCAGAGCGGAGAGGATCACATGACCGGTATCCATGATGATGACCGCTCTTGTGCGGCGGCCGTATGTTGCATCGATGAGCTGGCCGCGCTCGCGCACATCCTGAATGATGCGCTTGATTGGCGCGGATTCGGGGCTTACGATGGCGATAAGCCGCGAGGCGGATATAAGGTTTCCGAATCCGATGTTAATAAGCTTCATGCCGCACCCTCATTCCACATTCTGCAGCTGCTCGCGGATCTTCTCGATCTCGGACTTGAGATCCACGACGACCTTGGCAAGCTCTGCATCGCTGCACTTGGAGCCGATGGTGTTTGATTCGCGGTTAAATTCCTGCACGAGGAAGTCCATTTTCCGTCCGATGGGCGAGCCCTCCTCGAGCATGGTGCGGAACTGCGCAATGTGGCTGCGCAGACGAACTGTCTCTTCGTCGACGGCGGTACGGTCGACGAAAATCGCCACTTCGGTGATGATCCGCTGCTCATCGAGAGAGCGATCCTCCAGAATGGTGTGAAGGCGCGCTTCCAGGCGTTCGCGGTATTCCTTCACGGTCTGCGGGGAGCGTTCTTCAACGACGGAGACAAGTTTTTCGATGGTTTCGAGCTTCGCGAGCATATCCTCGCGGAGACGCTCGCCCTCGCGGCTGCGCATGACGTTGAACTCTGCCACGGCTCGGGATGTGATCTCGCAGAGTACTTCGGAGGCTTTGTCCCGGTCGATTTCCTTGCGTTCCACGGTGAGCACGTCGGGGAAGCGCGCGATCTGCATGGCGGTGAGGCCGGAATCGATTGAAAACTCCTGCGCCATGTGCTCAATGGCGTCGCGGTAGCCTCGCGCCAGTTCCTTGTTTACAACGACAACGCTGGCTGCGTCCTGCGAGCCCTGCGCAGACACGAAAACATCCACCTTGCCGCGAGCTACGGCGGCAGACACGGCCGATTTTACCGCCTCTTCTGCAAAGAGTAAGCTGCGCGGAAGGCGAACCGAGCAGTCGAGAAAGCGGTTGTTGACACTTTTGATTTCAACCGTGATCTCCTGACCTTCTACGACGCCTTTGGCACTGCCGTAGCCGGTCATGCTGAGTAGATTTCCCATTTTCTTATATCTCCCAAATCATTGATTATCCCATTTGCATCAGCAGGGGAAACAGATGAACCGTCCGCCGGAGCAGAGCGAGAGGCCGGCGCAGAGGGCGAGCGAGGGGCAGGCGTTCGGACAGTTCGTTGTCGTCACCGTGCCGGTGCCGACGGCAGAGCCGAACGGGTCGCTTGCCATTTTCTGCAGCTGGGCGAGAGCCTGCTGATATTCGATGTTGCCGGGATCCATGGAGACGGCCGTTCGGAAGTAGCTTTCCGCTTCGTCGAGCCAGCCGCGGTGATAGCTGACGGCACCCATGAGGAAATTCCACTCCGCGTCGCGGTCGACGATGGAGCCGAGGATCATTTCCGCGCGAGAGAAATCGCCGGCCATAATGGCGGCGCGCACATCGCGGTACGGGCCCGTGGAGGTTCCGTACGAGGTGCTGCCCGGCTGCGAATAGGTCTGACGCTGCGAGCCGCCGTTGGCACGCTCTTTGGTAATGGTATCGTACGCCTCGTTGATGGTCTTCATTTTTTCCTGGGCGAGGTCAGCCAGAGGGTTATTCGCATAGTTGTCCGGATGGTATTTCCGGGCGAGCTCGCGGTATTTCTTTTTGATCTCCTCGTCCGTGGCATCGCGGGATACGCCGAGGACAACATAAGGGTCGGTCATTCCATACTCCCTGCCCGAAGGATCAGAGATCCTCCGTCTTTTTTGTATTCTTGTTCCATGTTCCGGCAAATACGGCCTCGGCCGAAGCGGGAACACCGAGAGAAATCGTGTTTTCGATGATGGGCTTCCACACCGTGTCGGGAAGAAGCTCCGCTGCGCTCATTGCGCGGGAGAGCGATGCATTGAGCGTACCGCGGACGGCTTTCTTTTCCTCATAGGAGAGAATGTCGCCCTCGTAGCGGACGCAGAGCGGGTTAAATCGGCCCTTGCGGCGATCCTCCGCAAAATCGTCGACGGCATCGAGAATATACACGGCGCGGCCGATGTGGTATAGGATCTCGGCCCGGACGCGTCCTGCGCTGCCGCCTTTCGCACCGGAGGCCGAAAACGCCAGCAGGTGGGCGAAGCAGTCTGCCGTTTCGTCGAGCGAGACACTGCCGCCCGCTTCGAGCTTTGAAAGCTCCGCAAGGCACGCGGCGGTATTTTCGGCAAGCATCGGCTTTTTCGACGATGCTTTGCGATAGGCGCGCTTCAGGAAGCTCCCCACGATCTTCGCTCGCAGCGACGCGAAGCCGGATTCGTCTGCGGCATCGTCGCGCAGCTTTTCGCAGGCGAGGATCACGGAAAAATCGGCGGCATCGGTAAGAACGTCGTTTCCGCACACACAGGGGAGCTTCCGAAAAGGATGCACGGGGCAGCGGCGGCCTTCCGGTATCTCTGCCCCCTCGAGTGAGAGCAAAGCGAGGAACGTCATATCGTAGCTCACGAGGAAGCGGGCGGCGAAGCCGTACTCGTGCCGGAGCGCTTCACACAGCCCGCAGTATGCCGTGCGGAAGCGCTTATATTCGTTTACGCGAAGTTCGTTGACATAGGGGCGAATGTATCCGTACATGTCTCAGTGCAATTCTTTGAGCGTGATATAGATCTTGTATTCGCCGATCGTCCCGGCATCCGGGAAGCCGTCGATTTTGATCTCTATCGTCGGGGTATATACGCCGGCGGCGGTAACGCTGAGACCTGAGAGATCCGCTACGGCGCGGAGGTTTACCTCGCTGATCTCATCGAGGTCGCTCTGCGCGGCGCGGATGGTAACGCTGAGAGCCTGCGTGATGTTCTCCGCCGCATAGCCTTCGGGAATGTTGATGCAGCTGATGTTCTCGGGATTCACGGAGAATGTCTTTGTGGAAAGGCCGGTCACGGTGACGGTGACCGTGGCTTCCGTAATGCCGGTCATGATCTCCGTGCCGTTCGGCGGGATGATCGTGTAGGTGGCGGAATATTCGGAAGCGAAGCTCGAAAGGTCGATAGTGCCGAGGATGAGCTTCGTGGTGCTGTCGATGGCGGAGGCATCGCCGGCAAGCATGATGGTGCTCGGTTCGATCTCGATGTGTGTGTTTGCATCGCGTGTGGCTCCGCCGCCGTCGACGATCGTCACATCGAGCGGAACTTCCTTCGTGGAGAGAACATTGAGCGTTACGGTGACTTCCTCGGTCTCGCGTACGATGGATGCGTCGTCAATCTCGTTGCCGTCCGAATCAACGAGGGTATAGGTGGTGGAGTAACTCAGCGTGCGGTCGACTTCGTCGCGCGTGATGGCTACATAGGCGTGATCCACGTTGCTGATGACGGTTTTCGGCGCGCTGATGGTAACGACCATCGGGTCAAAGACGATGCTCTCATCGGCGAGATAGCCCTCCGCCGTGCTGCCGGTAAAGGAGCCCTTCACTTCAACCGTCTTGCGGACAAGCTTATCCACATAGAAATTGATGACCTCGGCAGAGCTGCGAACGAGTGATACATCGCTCGCGTTTACGCCCGTGGGATAGGAAATATCGTATGAGACGGAATATCGGCCGTCCGATGTGACATTGCTGAGGTTGATTGTCGCGGTCACATTGGAGTTGGTGAGCTTGCTGAGGGTGCGGCGCGTGCCGGAGAACGTAAGATTCACGCTCGTGCGATCCTGCTCGGTGACGATGAGGTCGTTCGCGGTGCGCATGGTGTCCGCGCCGATGAATTCGATCTTCACGCCGGTGAGCGTCTTTTCCACTTCTACGCCCTCGGTGGCGGTCACATACGTCCAAAGGAAAAACGCCGCGAGCAGCGAGACGATGGCCCAGAATACCTTGCTGTTTGTCAGGCGGGAGAAAAAGGAGCTTTTTTCGTTTGTGTTCTCGGTCGTATTATTCATTGATGTTGTCCTTTTCTTTGCGGCGGAGGAAGCGGAACTTTCCGACCGTCTCCTCGGAGGTTTTAGGCATCAGGTTTGCATGGAGGAGCTTGTCCACGGCTTCAACGGAGAGATGGCGCTTCATCTGTCCGTCAATGACAACGGAGATGGCACCGGTCTCCTCCGACACGATGAGGACTACGGCGTCGGACGCCTCGCTCATGCCAATGCCGGCGCGGTGGCGCATGCCGAGGTCTTTGGAAACATTCGTGCTGTTCGTGAGCGGGAGCACGCAGCCGGCAGCGTAGACGCGGCCGTTGCGGATAATGACGGCGCCGTCGTGCATGGGGGCTTTCACAAAAAAGATGTTTTTCAGAAGCTCGGCCGTGATCGCGCCGTCGACGATCGTGCCGGTGCGGATCTGCTCATCGAGCTTGTTGTCACGCTCGAAAATGATGAGCGCGCCGGTGCGTGAATCAGACATGTCCTTGCACGCGAGAAGCGTCTGCGCAATGGCGGAATCCGTCACCTGGCTGCGCTGTTCGGAGAAAGCACGGAAGATTTTCGTGCCGTTGCCGAATTTTTCGAGGAAGCGGCGGATCTCCGGCTGGAAGAGTACGACCAGCGCGAGCAGTCCGATCTGTACGGCGTTGCGGAGAATGTAGTTTACCGTGTGCAGCTGGAATTCTTCCGAGATCCACAGGAGGATCAGAATATAGAAGATGCCCATGAAAATGCGCTTCGACTGCGTCTTGCGGATGAGTCCGATCAGCGCATAGGTCCCCACCGTTACGAGGAGAATATCGACAAAGTCTGCCACGCGGATGGTGCCCAGCTGGTTGACCGCCTGTGACAGAGCAGACCATATTGCTTCCATAGGAAAACCTCACCTTCGTGATATCATTGGTGTTTTTATCTTCATGCACAATGTACCTAATTATCTGATTCTATTATAACCAATCAAACGGATTATAGCAAACAGAAGGTTACAATTTGTAGCTATTTTTTTAAATTTTTTTGGGCATAGCCGCAGATGACACTGCGCAGGGCTGCCCTATAGAAAAACCTCTGCGGAAGTTCCGCAGAGGGTGATATCAGGCTTCCATGATGAGCGCTACGGCCATGGCGGAGATGCCCTCTCCCCTGCCGGTGAAGCCGAGGTGTTCCTCGGTGGTGGCTTTAACACTTACGCAGCACTCATCGATCCCCATGGCTTCGGCAAGGCGGCGGCGCATTTCGGGAATGTACGGCATGAGCTTCGGCTTTTGCGCGACGACCGTCGCATCGGTATTTACAATGTTCCAGCCGTTTTCGTGGAGGACATCGCACACACGGCGGAGGAGCTGCAGGCTGTCTGCGCCTTCAAAGCGCTCGTCCGTGTCGGGGAAAAGCTGCCCGATGTCGCCGAGCGCCGCCGCGCCGAGCAGCGCATCCATAACGGCGTGGGCAAGGACATCGGCATCCGAATGGCCGAGCAGGCCTTTTTCGTAGGGGGTGTTCACACCGCCGAGAATGAGTGCCCGGCCTTCCGTTAGGCGGTGGACATCGTAGCCCTGGCCGACCCGGATCATCTTATTCTCCACGGCTTTTCAGAATGGCTTCCGCCGTCGGTATATCGACAGGGCCGGTGATCTTGATGTTTTCGGGTGAGCCTTTGGAGAGGTGTACCTTCATGCCCATGGCCTCCACGGCGGCAGCATCGTCGGTGTACTCCCTGCCCTCGCCCTTGGCGCGGGTGAGGGCGGCTTTGATAATTTCGGGAATGAACGCCTGCGGCGTCTGGATGGCGGCAAGGGCGTTGCGGTCGAGCGTGCGAACAACGGTGTCGTTGTCCTTTTCCTTCACCGTATCCGTTACCGGCACGGCAGGCGCGGCACAGCGGTAGAGTGCGGCGCTGTGCATGGCATCGTAGACGATATCTTCCGTTACAAGCGGACGGGCTCCGTCGTGGATGAGGACATATTTGGCGCTGCGGCGGATCTGTATGAGCCCCGCGAGCGCGGACTCCGTGCGTGTGGCGCCGCCAAGAATGACTTTTTCCACCTTCCGAACGGAATAGTCGCGGCAGAGCTTTGCGGTCTTTTCAAGCGACTCCATGCGCGTTACGAGGATGATCTCATCCACAAAGGGGCAGGCGTCGAGCGCCGCGAGCGTGCGGGCGAGCACCGGCTTGCCCGCGAGATCCATAAAGAGCTTGTCCTCTCCCATTCTGGTGGAAGAGCCGGCGGCCACGACAACGATGCTGCAGGTCGTGTGCCCGGCGCGGCGAAGGAAATCGGAAATACGACTCATACCTGTTTACACTCCGTTTAATTCGGTTTGCGAAGAGTCTCTTCGAGACGGCGTTCGGCATACTCGTATGAGCAACCGACGGCAAGGGATACCTCGGACAGGAAATTTTTTTTGGCCTGGCGGAGCATGGCGCGCTCGCCGGCAGAAAGATGGCGCCTCGCATCGCGCTCCTTAAGAGCTTTGATAACAGAGGCGAGTTCCAGCAGGTCTCCGCTTTTGATGCGTTCCATGTTCTCCCGATAACGCTGGTTCCAGTTGTCCGTCATGGATGTGTCCAGCTCGGGGATGCGGTGGAAAATGTCATGTACTGTTTCGATGTCCGCGATCGGACGTATTCCGATCGAGCCGCAGGCATTCATCGGAACCATGACGACCATTCCGGTGCCCTGCAGCTTTAAGACATAGTAATCTCGTGTTTCGCCATCAATACGGCGGTTTTCAATGCGATCGATTACCCCGGCCCCGTGAAGCGGATGGGCAATGCGATCTCCGATAGAAAAGTTCATCGCGTTCCTCCTGCCCGAATAAGGGTCTTTCGTCTTAACTGTTCTCTTTTGCTGTCCACTTTACTGCAATAATATTATACACGAGAAATCCAGCAATAGCAAGCCTTTCCGCCGTTACGGAGAAAATAAAATCCCTCTGCCTTGCGGCAGAGGGACGAAAATGCGGGAATGAAGGAAAATTACCCCTCCGTGGGGGCCTCGCCGGTAGCGGTGCCGTCCGCAGAGACAGAGTAGACCAGCGCGTCTTCCTGCGGCTCTTCCTCTGCTTCCTCTTCTTCGGGGGTAGCGGCGGGGGCGGGCTCGGACAGGGCGCGGATGGACAGAGAGATCTTATGCTTCTCGTTGTCGATGTTGGTGATCTTCGCCTCGACAACGTCGCCGACGGTCAGAACCTCGGAGGGCTGAGCAATGCGGCGGTTGGCGATCTGGGAGATGTGGATGAGGCCGTCGGTGCCGGGCAGGACTTCCGCGAAGGCGCCGAAGGGCATCAGCTTCACGATCTTGACCTTCGCGATGTCGCCCACGGAGTAGGTGTCGGTGAACACCTTCCAGGGGTTCATGTTCGGGTCGCGGTGGCCGAGGGAGATCTTGTGGTTTTCCTTATCGAAGCTGATAACATAGACATCGATCTTGTCGCCGATGTTCAGAACGTCGGCGGGCTTGTTGATGCGGCTCCAGCTGATCTCGGAAACGTGGACCATGCCGTCGATGCCGCCGATGTCGACGAACGCACCGTAAGAGGTCATGGACTTGACAGTGCCTTCATAGTGCTTGCCGACTTCGATCTCGTTCCAGATCTTCTCGGCACGCTCTTTGCGCTCGCGCTTGGAGACTTCCTTGATGGACCCGACAACGCGCTTGCGGCCGCGGTTGACTTCGGTGATCTTCAGGCGGACGGTCTGGCCGACCAGTTCGGACATGGAAGCCTCGCGGGGCAGGCCGGTCTGAGAGGCGGGGACAAACACACGAACGCCGTGGATGGTAACGACGACGCCGCCCTTGTTCTCTTCGGTGACTTTGCCTTCGACGACGGTGCCGTCGGCAGAGGCATTTTCAACATCGGTCCAGGACTTGATGGAGTCCAGACGCTTCTTGGAGAGCATCACAGTGCCTTCCACGTCGTTGACACGAACAACGCATGCTTCGACCTTATCGCCGACATGGATGACATCTTCCGCCTTGACAGCACCGTCATCGGTGAACTCGGTCACGGGGATGTATCCGGAATGCTTGGTTCCCAGGTCAACGGTGACTTCCGTGGGCGTGATGCTGACAACATAACCGGAGACGGTGTCTCCGTTGTATATCGTTCTGATGGAATCTTCCAGCAGTTCATCAAACGTCTTCTCGGAGTCGGGCTTCTCTACGGGCTCGGCTTCAACGGGTGCGGTCTCTTCGGCCGCGGTCGCAGCGACTTCCTCTGCAGTGGTCTCTTCTACTTTGATCTCGTCGCTCATTTTATTTACTACCTCCTTAATGATCCAGGACGGCACGGAAGCACCGGCGGTTACGCCGATACAGCCGTTTTCCGGAAGCAGGGATGTGTTCAGTTCCGACGCATCGGCCACGAAGAAAACCTTCGCGCACAGCTCGCGGCACAGCTCTGCCAGATGCAGACTGTTGGCACTGTGTGCGCCGCCGATGACGATCATCGCATCGCATATCCCGGCCAGGGCGACTGCTTCTCCCTGCCTGCTGGACGTTGCTCCGCATATAGTATCAAATATTTTGTAATTTGTACATATTTTTTTTAATAAATTTTCTGTCAAAATTCGATTTGCTTGAATTTGTGTAGTCTGGAACACGACAGAGAACGGTTTTTCTGGCATTTCCACGGAACTCGACAGCCATTTTTCCACCGCAGCCGCGTCCGGGAGCACAACGGCATCACTGCACCAGCCGCAGATGCCGCGGATCTCGGGGTGGTTCGCATCGCCGATGACGACGATCTGCCGCCCTTTTTCCGATTCCTCGCGGACGATTTTGTGGATGCGCTCCACAAGAGGGCAGGTGGCATCGATCACGGAAACGTCCCGTTCGCTCAGCTGTTCGTAGGTGCTCTTCCCCACGCCGTGCGCACGAATGATGACCCGCTCCCCCATCGGCGCTTCCGAGGGTTCTTCGATAACTCGAAGGCCTTTTCGGCACAGCGCCTCCACGGCATCGCGGTTATGAATGAGCTCGCCGAGGCAGCAGCACGAGCCGGAGGAGAGGGTTTGCTCCGCCATGCGTATGGAGCGCTCCACGCCGAAGCAGAAGCCGGCGCTTTTGGCAAGGATGTACTTTGCCGGCATACCGTCACTCCTTCAGTGCCCGGATGCGATCCATAAGCTCTTTGGCGAGGCGGTCATAGTCGCCGTGCTCGGTGTACTCCGGATAGTACGGCTTGCCGATGACGGTCGGAACCTTGCGGAAGAGCTTTTTGTCGCGCGGGATGTATACCGGGACGATGGGCACATGCGTGCGCACCGCCATGTGGATCACGCCGGATTTCGGTTCCACGACGCGGTCGCCGTGGACGCGGGTGCCTTCCGGGAAAACGATGAGCTTCTCGCCGGCCTTCAGCACGCGCAGGCACTGCTTATAGGCTTCAATGTCGCTCTCTCCGCGCCGCACGAATATGGAGCCTGCTTTCTCCATGAGCCAGCCGAAAATAAAGATCTTCCGGGACTCGATCTTTGCAAGGTGGTGGACATAGGTTTTCCGGCGAAGCGCAAAGGAGATGAGGATAGGGTCGGCGATGTTCGAGTGCGGGGCGCAGAAAATGGCCGGGCCTTCGGGGATATTCTCGCGGCCCACAAATTTCTGCGGATAGATGAGCCAGCCGATGGGCCGGAGGATGTCATAGACAAGATGATACCAGTTATCTCTCTTCATAGTGAAAAACGCTCCCGGATCAAGGATTCCACGGCCGCACAGCTGCCGTCGAAATCGAGATTTGTGGTGTCGAGATGCACGGCATCCTCGGCCGCACGAAGCGGTGCGGCGGCGCGGTCGGAATCGTTTTTGTCGCGGTATTCAATATCGCGGAGGACTTCTTCAAAGGGGATATCTTTTCCCTTTGCGGCGAGCTCCTTGTGGCGGCGCTCGGCGCGGGACTCCGGAGAAGCCGTGAGGAAGATCTTGAGGCCGGCATCGGGCAGTACGACCGTGCCGATGTCGCGGCCGTCCATGATGACATTCTGCGTGCGGGCAAAGCCGCGCTGCATCTCCATGAGATAGGCGCGTACCTCCGGCACAGCGGAGACATCCGAGGCGTAAAGTGAAATCTCCGGCATGCGGATGGCTTCCGAGACATCCTCACCGTCGAGGTACATTCTCTGCACGCCCTCTGCGTTGTGGCGAAGCTCAATGTGCAGCTCCGGCAGCATGGCGATTACGGCGGCGCTGTCCTTTGAGGCGATGCCGCGGCGGAAGGCCGCGAGCCCCACGGTGCGGTAAATGGCGCCGGTGTCAATATACAAAAAGCCGAATGTCTCCGCCGTCTTGCGGGCGATGGTGCTCTTTCCCGCGCCGGAGGGGCCGTCCAGGGCAATGGATATCGGTTTCATTCTGCTTCTTCCTCCAAAGGTACCGCGCGTCCCGCCGCTGCGGCGGTGCTCCACGCGATCTGTAAATTATAGCCGCCGGTGCAGGCATCGATGTCGAGGATCTCTCCGGCAAAGTAGAGCCCGTGCACGAGCTTCGACTCCATCGTGCGGGGATTCACCTCGCGTACATCCACGCCTCCTGCGGTGATGATAGCTTCGTCCACGGGACGGCGCGCTTTGAGCTGCAGGGAGAAATGCTTGATGGTATGTCCGAGGGCAAGGCGCTGCTCCCGGCGGATGCTGTTTACCTTCAGCCGCTCGGGAATGCCGGAGCGTTCGATCACAACCGGGATGATCTTCTGCGGGAGAAGAGCATCAAGGGCATTGGCAAAGTCGCGGTTGTTGTTCTCCGAAAAGTCGCGGAGAATGCGCTCATCGAGCTTTTCCGCCGGGAGAGCCGGTTTCAGGTCGATCTCCATGCGGCAGCGGCTCACATCTTCGGGCAGCTGCGCGCTCGCCGAGAGGACAAGCGGGCCGGATACGCCGAAGTGCGTAAAGAGCATTTCGCCCTGCTCGCGGTAGAGGAGCTTATCGCCTTCGAAAAGCGAGAGCGTCACATTGCGCAGGGAAAGGCCCTGCATACGAGCGCAGTCGTCTTTTGTTTCCACCGGCACGAGCGAAGCGCGAGTCGGGACGATCGTGTGGCCGAGGTGCTCGGCGATGCGGTAGCCGTCGCCGGTGGAGCCGGTGGCGGGATAGGAAAGGCCGCCCGTGCAGAGGATGACGGCACGGCAGGGATGTTCGCCCTTGTCGGTTACGGCAGCACATACGGCGCCGTCTGCCGTGCGGATGTCGCGAAGGCTTTCTTTGAGAAAACGTACATCTTCGGCGCGTGCCGTACGCTCGAGCGTGTCGGCAATGTCGTCGGCTTTATCCGATACCGGAAATACGCGCTCGCCGCGCTCGGTTTTGAGCGGTACGCCGGCTTCTTCGAAAAATTCCTTCACGCTCTCCGGCGGGAAAGCGTAAAGCGAGCTTTTGAGAAAACGTGCGTTCGTGCACACCTTTTGAAGGAACTCCTGCGGCGCACTGTCGTTCGTCACGTTGCAGCGGCCCTTTCCGGTGATGCGGAGCTTCTTCCCCGTTCGGCCGTTCGGCTCGAGCACCGTAACATGGAGGCCCCGGCGGGCTGCCGTTACGGCGGCCATCATTCCCGCCGCACCGCCGCCGACTATGATAACATCAGCTGTCAAGGTTTTCGTAGACCTCATATTCGCTCCAGATGCCTTCCAGACGGCGGAATGTTTCCGAAAGGTTGTCCGGGCGCTGATATCCGATAGCGACGATGAGCGCGTTGATAAGGCTCATCGGCGCAACGAGGGAGTCGACGAAGGAGACCATGTCGCTCTTGGCGAAAAGGTTGATATCCGCAACGCCCACAAACGGCGAGGACTGTCCGTCCGTGATGCCGATGGCGGTGGCGCCGGTGGACTTGGCAAACTGCATGGCTTTGATGGTGCGCGATGAGTAGCGCGGGTAGCTGATGCCGATGAACACATCGCCCTCGTGGATGCGGAAGACCTGCTCGTACACCTCGCTCACGGATGTGTCGTGGATGAGGCGCACGTTGTCGAGGAGGAGGTTCAGATAGAAGCCGAGGAAGCTCGCGAGTGATGTGGACGAGCGCATGCCGACGATATAGATGGTGTGCGCTTTCAGTATCTCATCGACCGCACGGTTGAAGTCCTCTTTGTTGACTTCCTCGATCGTATTGCGCAGCTTCTCCATGTCAGCCGTCAGGACGGAGTCGAGAAGGTTGCCGCGGTCGATCTGCTCTTTGGCGACCTCGATGCGCTGCACGGCGGTGAGGCGGTTGCGGACCATCTCCTGCATGGCGCGGCGCATGCCGGGATAGCCGTCATAACCGAGCTCGGTTGCGAAGCGTACGACCGTCGATTCGGAAACGCCGACCGTTTCGCCGAGCTTTCCCGCCGTCATAAACGCCGCTTTGTCATAGTTTTCGGAAATGTAGCGGCAGATTATGCGCTGCCCTTTCGAAAATTTGTGACTTTCTTTATTCATAAGAGCCAGTATATCCCGCTCCATGGTCATCACCTCAGATAAATCAAATCCCCCCGGAAATTTTCCCGGGCGATTAATTTTAGACTTGTTTTCATGCAAATGCAAGAGTTTTTTGCAATTTACTTCTGCATATCCTGCAATTTCCGTTTTTTCTCGCAGAAAGTCCGTAAATTTATGCAATCTGACTACCGCAGTGTGTGCAGATATTCCGTTTCTTTCTCCGTGAGATAGCGCCATTGTCCGGCCGGGAGATCACCGAGAGATATTTCTCCCTGACGGATGCGCAGGAGGCGCTGTACTTTAAGTCCCGCAGCGGCGCACATGTTGCGCACCTCACGGTTTTTCCCCTCGCGGATGGTGACATCGATAAGAGCGGTGTCCTCCGTCGAGCGGAGTACACGCACCTCTGCGGGGCGGTAACGCACGCCGTTATAGGTGATGCTCGTGTGGAGCATGGCAGCCGCCTTGGCAGCTTCCGGCCCGGCCACCCATACGCGGTAGGTTTTGCTCACGCCGTGGGAGGGGTGCGCCATGCGGTTGGCCGTTTCGCCGTCGTCGGTGAAGAGCAGGAGCCCCTCGGACATGCAGTCGAGGCGTCCGACCGGGAAAAGGCGCACACCGGCATCCCGAACAAGCTCGGCGACCGTGGGGCGCTCGTGCGTGTCGTGCATGGTGGTCACATAGCCGCGCGGCTTGTGGAGGACAATATAGGTGTGCTCCTCGGGCAGTGTGAGGCGCTTGCCGTTCAGACAGACGGTATCGCCCGCTTTGGCTCCGTCGCCGATGGAGGCAGCTGTGCCGTTTACGGTGACTTGGCCCGCGCGGATATATTCCTCCGCTTCGCGACGAGAGCACACGCCGGCGGCGGCGATGTATTTCTGGAGTCTCATAGTGCGTCCTTTCTTAAGTGCAATACCGCACTTGCCGAATTATGCGGTATTGCTCAAAACAAGCACCGCCCTCGATTTTCTGCGGGCGGTGCTTCTGTGCAAATGTACGGGCGTATCTTATTCCTTTGTCTTCCCCTTGGCGACAATGCCGTCGATGCGGTCAAGGACATCGGGCACCATTTCCACCACACGGTCAACGGTGGAGAGCGGTGCGTTGTTGATGTTTATCATGCGGCAGGCGCCGTCTTTGATCACGAAGAAGCCAACAGGCTCCACCTTCACGCCTGCGCCGTTGCCGCCGGTAAAGGAAATGCCCTTGCTGCCGGTCGTGCCGCCGGTGCCGATGCCGAAGCTCATGCGCGAAACAGGAATCACGGTAATGCCGTCCGGGGTATTGATGGGCTTGCCGATAATGGTATCTGCGTCAACCAGCTGCCGGATCTTTCCGATGGTAATATCCATGAGTTCGTTGATTTTATTCTCTTCCATTGTCGTCTTTCCTTTCGTTCATCGCCGCGGCGGTTTCTTCCTTGCGGCTGTTTATTTTCCATTTGATAAACTCGGCACCGAGCGCAAACACCGTGTGTACCAGGCGGAAGAGCTGCAGTGAGAGTACGATGCGCAGAGAAATAGTCGGTTTGTCCGTCGTATAATCCGCGCCGATCTCAATATCACGGCGCAGAACGCGGATCTTTTTCCCTTCAAGTGCCGGGAGCGTTTCCGCAGCGGCACACGCCAGACCGTACTGCACGGCCGTGTCATAGGGGTCGCTGCAGGCGACCGTATAGTGCAGGCGGAAGAAGTCTACCGTGAAGCTGCGGAAGAAGCGGCGAATGGCATGGGTTCCCATCCGCAGGAGTGCCAGGATCGTATCAAAGTCGAGCTTGCGCTTCGGCTTCACGGTCAAGGCATCATTTATTTCCTTTTCTTTGGCGGCAGCGGCTTTTTTCGCGGCCTTGGCTTCTTTCTTGGCCTGTTTTTTGGCTTTCTTGGCCTCGGCTTTCCGTTTTTGTGCTTCCGTCATCGGTTTCTTCGGCAGGATCCATATGCGGATGGGACCCGCTTTGATGCCGAGCTTAAGAATGTCATCGGCATAGATGACATCTACGCCGTACGGCACGAAAAACACAAGCAGAATCAAAACCGCCAGAACAGCCAGTATGATCCATCCAACCAATCACATCACCTCGTCCGAGGTCACTCGACCTCTTTGATTTGCAGTTGCTCTTCTTGTTTATCCGAAGCAGCATCGATTGCGGCCTGGAGTTCCTGAATTCCTTCGCCCGTGGCGACATTCGGCAGCGGCGGCAGCTCCTCAAGAGAGGAAAAGCCGACTACACGAAGAAACTGATCCGTGGTGCCGAAGAGCACCGGACGTCCCGGTGCTTCCAGCCGTCCGCACGGGGCGATGAGGCCGCGTTCGGAGAGCATGGCAACCGTATAGGAGCTGTCCGTGCCGCGAAGCTGTTCGATATAGGCGCGGGTCACGGGCTGATAGTATGCCACGATGGCGAGCACTTCGAGCGCCGTCGGAGAGAGCTTCGGCTGCGCACGCTTTTCGAGCGTAAAGCGGACAACATCGTTGTATTCCGTCGCCGTTGTGAGCTGCAGACGGTTTTCCATGCGCACGAGGCGGATGCCACGACCGTCTTTTTCGTATTCCTTGGCCAGCTGTTCCGCCGCCTGGCGGACATCCCACGGCTCTGCACCGAGGACCTTGGCTATGCGCTCGGTTTCCACACTGTCCCCCGCCGCAAAGAGGATGGCCTCCAGCGCGGGGCGGATCTCCTGAATCGTCATTTATTCTTCCGTATCCGTGAGCACACGGCTCACATCGTAATTTCCTTCCTCGCCGTCCACATGGATCTGCCCGTCGGAGCACAGCTCCAGTACAGAGAGAAACGTTGCGACGAGCTCACTGCGGCTTTTGCACACGCGGAACATATCGGCGAGCGACATGTGGCCGCCTTTATCGAGGAATTTGAGGATCTGTTCGCTTTTGTCGTGTACGCTGAAGATGATGGGTTTCGGGGCGGCGCGGCGGAGAGATTCGTTTTCCTCCGGCGGCGTTTCCCCCGAGCCGCGCAGCAGGATCTGTGCAAGCGCGGCAAGGAGCTCGTCCGGCGTGTGGCGGTAGTCGTACGGTTGATCCGGCAGAGGGAGCATGCCGCGCGTGTGCATCTTCATGCCATGCGCGGCCATGGTGCCGATCTCGGGCGCCACTTCGCGCACGGCTGCGATTGCATCGCGGTTTTTGAGCTGCTCAAGAGCGGAGACGAGGACTTCGAGTTCGGTCGGCTCTTTTTCCTCCGTCAGGAGCATTTTGGTTTTGATGTACATGAGGTGCGATGCCATCTGGACGAATTCGCTCGCAACTTCCAGATCCATCTCCTGCATTTTCTGCAGGTAGGCGAGATACTGGTCGAGCAAGTCGGAGATCTTGATATCGCGGATCTCGATTTTGTCCTTGGCAAGCAGCATCAGGATGAGGTCGAGAGGCCCGGTAAAATCCTCCAGCTCATCGCGGGAGTGGACAACGCCCTCAAGATGATAGCTCGGTTCCTGAATCATTCCGTTCTTTGCCTTTACACAAAATGCGTCACCAGCCGAAAGCCCAGTTCGGCAATGACAAAAAGCTTATCAAAGAGCCATTCCGTCACTTTGGCCAGCGGTTCTCCGAGCACCTTTGCGGATACGAGGATGAGGAGGATGACCATGCCGTAACGTTCATAGCGCATGAGCTTATAGTATGCCTCGTCCGAGACAAGAGAAAAGAGCACCTTGCTTCCGTCGAGCGGCGGGATGGGGATGATATTGAATACCGCAAGAGCAAGGCTCAGGTAGGCCGTAGTCGAGAAAAAATCCAAGGCATAGCTTCCGACGGTGCCTCCGTGATAGTAGAGCGGATAAAAGAGCAGACCGTACAGGAAAAGAAACACCGCACAGATGATCACATTGCTGACCGGTCCCGCCAGTGCTGTGAGCGCCATGCCCTTTTTCGGGTTTTTGAAACGGCGCATGTTGACGGGCACGGGTTTGGCCCAGCCGAATTTGAAGACGACCATCATAAGAAGACCCATGATGTCGATGTGCTTCAGCGGGTTCAGCGTGAGGCGGCCGGCGTCCCTCGCCGTCGTATCGCCGAGGCGGTACGCAACATAACCGTGGGAGAGCTCGTGGAGCGTGATGCAGATGAGCGACGGGATCACGTTGAGCACCAGCTTCACCGGCACGCTCCAGTCGAGATTGTTCCAAATTTCAGCTAATTCGTTCATATAGGATTATATTAACAAATTTCTCTGCAAAATACAACAGTTAAATATTGTTTTCGATGAATCCGAGAAGCTCGTGCCGTCCGACTTTGGCGGTGCAGGAGTACAAAACCAGCGGGAAATCCTCGTCAATGCCGAAAACATCGCGGATCTTCGCAAGATTCGGCTCGATTTCGTTTTTTTTGAGCTTGTCGCATTTATTGGCGACAATGACGAACGGTCGCCCCGCATCAAAGAAATACTCCGCCATTGTCACATCGTCCGCCGTTGGGGCATGGCGCGCATCGACGATGAGAACGCCTAAGGTGAAGAGGTTCGGTTCCTGAAAGAAATCCTCCATGAGGATGCCCCATCGGCGGCGCTCATCGCCCGACACGCGGGCGTAGCCGTAGCCGGGCAGATCGATGAAATAGGTGCCGTCCACATCGAAGTAGTTCACCTGCACGGTCTTCCCCGGTGTGTCGCCCACACGAGCGAAGTTTTTGCGGTTTAAAAGGGAGTTGATTACCGAGGATTTGCCGACATTCGACCGTCCCGCGAACGCGACGGCCGCGCGGCCGTCGCGGTAAAAGCCCTTCTTGTCGGCGGCGGAGCGCAGAAACTGCGCTTTTTGCGTATTCATTCCGCGCTCTTCTCCTTTGCCGGACGGAGGGCTTTTTCCAGCACCTCGTCCATATGTGAAACCGGTGTGAAGGTGAGCGCATCGCGCACTCTCGGATCCATCTCCGCGAGGTCGCTTACATTGCCCTCGGGAATGAGCACCTCGCGGATACCGATGCGGAGCGACGCCATGGCTTTTTCCTGAATGCCGCCGATGGGCAGCACACGCCCGCGCAGCGTGATCTCGCCGGTCATGGCGATGTCGCAGCGCACGGGACGGTCGGTAAGCGCGGACACGACGCAAAGGCAGATGGCAGCGCCGGCACTCGGGCCGTCCTTCGGCACGGCGCCTTCGGGGAAGTGCAGGTGAATATCGGTCTTTTTATGGAAGTCTGGGTCGATGCCGAGCTCCGTGGTACGGCTGCGGATGTATGTCACCGCTGCGTGGCAGGATTCCTTCATCACATCGCCGAGGTTGCCGGTGAGTTCGAGGCGGCCGCTGCCTGGGACGACGGCGCACTCCACATCGAGCACCTCGCCGCCGACGCTCGTCCAGGCGAGGCCGTGCACGAGGCCGACAGAGTCGGAGATGAAGTTGACTTCGGGCTTGAATTTCACGGGGCCGAGCCACGTCTCGAGCTCACCTGCGTTCAGACGAAGGCTCCTGCGTTCGGCGGAGGCGATGCCGCGCGCTGTTTTGCGGCATACGGCGGCCAGCTCGCGTTCGAGCATACGCACACCGGACTCGCGCGTGTAGAGGGCGATGATCTCACGCATGGCATCGTCACTGATGCGCAACTGATGGCCGGTGAGACCGTGCTTGGCTCGCTGCTTCGGAAGCAGATGCTGTTTGGCAATCTGCAGCTTTTCCTCGTCCGTGTAGCTGCCGAGCGTGATAATCTCCATACGGTCGAGCAGAGCGCGGGGGATGGTGTCCGTGGTATTTGCGGTCGTTATAAAGAAGACTTCGGAAAGGTCGAAGGGGATCTCCAAAAAGTGGTCGCGGAAGGTGCTGTTCTGCTCGCCGTCGAGCGCTTCGAGAAGCGCCGCGGAGGGGTCGCCGCGGTAGTCGGAGCCGAGCTTGTCGATCTCGTCGAGCACGAGCACCGGGTTGCTGGTGCCGGCCTGCTGGATGCCGGCAATGATGCGTCCCGGCATGGCGCCGACATAGGTTTTGCGGTGGCCGCGGATCTCGGATTCATCGTGTACGCCGCCGAGGGAAATGCGGGCGCATTTGCGGTTCGTGGCGCGGGCGATGCTCATGGCGATGCTCGTTTTTCCGACGCCGGGAGGGCCGACGAGGCAGAGCACGCCGCCCTTGACCTGCGCCGAGAGCCGGCGCACGGCGAGGTATTCGAGAATGCGGTCCTTCACTTTTGTGAGGCCGTAGTGGTCTTCGTCGAGGATCTTCTGCGCGTGGGCAATGTCCGTGACATCCCTGGTTCGTGTGTTCCACGGAAGCTCCAGGCAGACATCGAGATACGAGCGCAGCACCGTACTCTCCGCCGAACCGAAGGGCTGCTTGGAGAGGCGCGAGAGCTCTTTGAGGAGCTTCTTTTCGATCTCCTCATCGAGTTCGAGCGCCGTGATCTTCTCGCGGTACTCCTCGATTTCATCGGTCTCGGAGCCTTCGCCGAGTTCCTCCTGAATGACGCGCATCTGTTCGCGCAGGAAGTAGTCCTTCTGGCTCTTCGCCACGCGCTCTGCGGCGGTGGACTGCAGGTTTTGCTGGATGTTCAGGATCTCGAGCTCACGGTGGAGCATATCGCAGAGCATGTTAAGGCGCTTCATCGGGGAGAGCTCTTCCAGCAGGAGCTGCTTTTCCGCGGGCTGCAGAAAGACATTCTGCGCGATATAGTCGGAGACAAAGCCGGCGTCTTTGCTTTCCGCCGAGCGCAGGAGTATCTCCGGGCCGACAGAGCCGGAGGCGGAGGCATATTCCGCGAAAAGGTCGTTGCACGAGCGGATGAGGGCGGTGCACTCGAGATCCGAGGTATCCTCCTGTACATCCGCCATGGGCTGTACATTTGCCCACAGCGAGGGAGCCTCCGCTGTGATGCGCAGGAGCTTTGCGCGGTAGAGTCCGTCGACGATGCACTTCACATTGCCCCCGCCGGGTCCGCGCAGGATCTGGCTCAGGCGGCAGACGGTTCCGACATCATAGAGGTCTTCCCGGTGCGGCGCGTCGCAGGTGATATCCCGCTGCGCAACGAGGAAGATCATGCGGTCGGTGCCGATGGCGGCGTTGAGCGCTGCCATGCTCATCGGGCGCTCCACATCGAAGTGCAGCACCGTTCCCGGAAACACCGATACGCCGCGCAGGGCAAGCGTCGGCAGAGTCATGATTTTATGGGTAAGGGTAATATCAGCCATAGTTTCTCCTTCATGTTGCAGCACTGCAGACGGGGAAAAATCCGCCGTCGGCATGGTGCGGTGCTGCTATAGCAAACGAGCGGGGACGAGCCCCGCTGTTTGTTACGCAATGTCGGCGTTGTTGTTGCGAAGTGTCACGGGCGGCGTACCGTTCTTCACGCAGTCCGCCGTGACGATGACACGCTTGATGCTCTTGTCCGAGGGGACGCGGAACATGATGTCGGTCATGATCTTCTCGAGAATACTGCGCAGTCCGCGTGCGCCGATCTCCATCTCGAGTGCCTTGTCGGCGATGGCCTCGATGGCGGCTGGCTCGAACTCGAGCTTCACATCGTCGAGCGCCATGAGGGCGACATACTGTTTCGTGATGGCGTTCTTCGGCTCGGTCAGGATGCGCTTGAGCGCTTCGCGGTCGAGCGAATTGAGCGGCGTAATCACGGGAAGGCGGCCGACAAGCTCGGGAATAATGCCGTATTTGATGACATCATGCTGCTGCACGCGTGCGAGGATCTCGCCGAGGTTTTTTTTCTTCTTGCTGGAGATCTCCGCGCCGAAGCCCATGCTCTTGCGGTCGAGGCGGTTTTCGATGATCTTGTCGAGTCCGTCAAACGCGCCGCCGCAGATGAAGAGGATGTTCGTCGTGTCGATGTGGATGAACTCCTGCTGCGGATGCTTGCGTCCGCCCTGCGGGGGCACGGCGGCCACGGTGCCTTCGAGGATCTTCAGCAGTGCCTGCTGCACGCCCTCGCCGGAGACATCACGCGTGATGGACACATTCTCGCTCTTGCGGGAAATTTTGTCGAGCTCATCGATGTAGATGATGCCGCGCTGTGCGCGCTCCACGTCGAAATTTGCCGCCTGCAGAAGGCGGAGAAGGATGTTCTCCACGTCCTCGCCGACGTAGCCGGCTTCCGTGAGCGTGGTGGCATCGGCGATGGCAAACGGCACATCGAGCACACGGGCAAGGGTCTGCGCAAAAAGCGTCTTGCCGCTGCCGGTCGGCCCGATAAGGAGAATGTTGGACTTCTGCAGCTCAACATCGGTCTTTTTGCAGTAATAGATGCGCTTATAGTGGTTGTAGACCGCCACGGAGAGCGCGACCTTTGCCGCTTCCTGACCGACAATGTGCTCGTCGAGCACTTTTTTTATCTCCGCCGGCTTCGGAAGATCCTTTATCGGCGGGGAACTGATCCGCTCTTCGGAAAGGCTGTCCTCTTCGGGCATGTCCTCCTGCACGATGTCCATGCACAAGCGCACGCAATCGCTACAGATATAAGAGCCGTTGCCGGCGATCAGTTTTGTGACCTGGTCCTGCGTCCGCCCGCAGAAGGAGCAGCGAACGCGTTTATCGTCTCTTGCCATAAGCTTCCTCTGAATTATCTTTTGTAAATGACCTTATCGATGAGGCCGTACTCGCGCGCGTCTTCGGCGATCATCCAGTTGTCGCGCTCGGAATCCGCCTTGATCTGCTCGGGGGTCTTGCCGGTGATCTCCGCAAGGATGCGGTTCTGGCGATCCTTCACCTTCAGGAAATGCTCTACATCGATCTCCATGTCGGTGACTTTGCCCTGCGTTCCGGCCGAGGGCTGATGAATCATGATCTCCGCGTTGGGCAGCGCAATTCGCTTGCCTTTGGCGCCCGAGGCAAGCAGGAACGCGCCCATAGAGGCCGCCATGCCGATGCAGATGGTCGATACATCACACTTGATGTACTGCATCGTATCGTAGATGGCCATACCGTCGGTCACGGAGCCGCCGGGGCTGTTGATGTACATCTGAATGTCCTTATCGGGATCCTGCGCTTCGAGATAGAGAAGCTGTGCCACGACAAGGCTGGCGGAGGTGCTGTTGACCTCTTCCCCGAGGAAGACGATGCGGTCGTTCAGCAGGCGGGAAAAAATATCGTAGGAGCGCTCCCCGCGGGAGGTCTGCTCCACAACATACGGTACAAGACTCATACTGTAAGTCCTCCTTTTGAGAAAAGTGCACGGAATAGGCTTTGCGGGAAAAGGCGGAAATCGCCTTTTCCCGTGGGTATTCGGATGTAACGGGGAATTACTCGGCCTTTTCCTCGGCGGGCTCTTCCTCTTTCTTCTCGACGGCGACGCCGCTCTCGGCGATGAGAGCAACGGCGCGGTCGCGGCGCAGCTGTTCGGTGAGGCCCTCGACGTCGATGGCCTTCTCCACATCTTCGACCTTCATGCCGTAGGCCTCGGCGAGCTTTTCGTACTCGGCCTTGAGGTCATCCTCGGTGATCTCGATGTTCTCCGCTTTGGCGACGGCGGCAAGCAGGAGCTCGGTGCGGGTCTGCTTCTCGGCGGTCGGGCGGGTGGTATCACGGAAGCTCTGCACATTGGTGCCGATCATGCTGAGGTAATCCTCAAACTTGAAGCCCTGGTTGGCCATGTAGCGGGCATACTCGTTGAGGATGCCGTCCATGCGCTCCTCGATCATGGAGGCGGGGATATTGACGGTCATGTTGGCGGCGGCAGCATCAACGAGAGCGTCCTCGAAAGCGTTCTTCGCGCCAGTCTCCTTCTCCTTGACGGCGTTGGCACGGATGTCGGCCTTCAGCTCATCGAGGGTATCAAAGTCGTTGTCCTTTGCGAACTCGTCGTCGAGCTCGGGCAGCTCTTCGACCTTGACGGCGTTGCACTTTACATGGAACACGACGGCCTTGCCGGCGAGGTCTTTGGCATAGTTCTCGGGGAAGGTGATGTCGAGGTCGCGCTCATCGCCGGCAGACATGCCGACGACCTGGCTCTCAAAGCCGGGAACGAAGCTGTTGGAGCCGAGGACGAGATCCTGGTTCTCTGCGGTGCCGCCGTCGAAGGGGATGCCCTCGAGGGTACCGCAGTAGTTAATGTTCACGGTGTCGCCGTCCTGCGCGGCGCGCTCAACGGTGACGATACGGCCGTTCTGCTTGCGCAGACGCTCGATGTGGCTGTCGACATCTTCGTCGGTGACTTCGACAGTGGGTTTCACGGCCTCGAGGCCCTTATACTGTCCGAGAGTGACCTCGGGATAAACATCGGTGCTGAAGCTCAGAAGAGCGCCGTTTTCCTCGGTGACCTTCGCATCAAGCATGGAGGGACGACCGACGGTCTCGAGCTTTTCCTCGGAAACGCCGTACGCGAAAGCTTCGTTTGCGGCATCTTCGAAAGCGTCCTCATGGAAGACATTCTTGCCGTACATGCCCTCGATAACCATGCGGGGGGCTTTTCCCTTGCGGAAGCCGGGAACCATGATGCGGCTGCGGGCCTTGCGGTAGGCGCCGTCCACGTACTTCTCAAACTCGGCGGCGTCGAGCTCGACATCAAAGGTAACGGTATTCTTTTCTTTGTTGGTGTTCTTGACAATCATTTTGGGGGTTACTCCTCTCTATATTTCAGCTTCTACTGAATACAATATGATAATGATGAAAAAAGTGCCGGAAACGGCAAGCCGATGTATTATATCAAATTCAAAAATAAAATGCAACGGATTATCGCACCTTAAATGGGATAAAATCGAGAAAATCTGCCGAAATCAGCCGATATTTCACACCGTCGCTCTCTCCGTTGAACGCTGTGCGGCATCCGTATCCATGTATATGACCATAGTAGCACTCATGCACGCCGTACTTTGCGAGCATTGCGAGGATCTCCGGACAGGTGTAGCGCAGGTACAGCGGCGGGTAGTGAAGGAAAACGAGTTTCTCCCTCTCCCCCGCACTTTTGAGTGATGTTTCGAGGCGGCCGACTTCGCGGAGAAGGATCTTGGTGTCGTGATCCGTGCCGGTCTCTTCATCCTTGAACCAGCCGCGCGTACCGCACAGGGACACATCGCCCCACTCGGCGGAGTTGTTGTGCAGGAGCGACACCGTGTCGAGACGGTTCTCTTTGAAAAAGGCGTTCATCTTTGCCGCCGTCGTCCACCAGTAGTCGTGGTTGCCCTTGACCATGAGCTTCCGTCCGGGGAGGCTGTTGATAAATTGAAAGTCCGGCAGTGCCTCCTCGAGGCTCATTGACCAGCAGAAGTCGCCGCAGATGACACAGGTGTCGTCCTCATGCAGCAGGTCGAACCCGTGGCGGATCTTGTCGGTATAGCCGACCCAGCGTCCGCCGAAAGCTTCCATGGTCTTCTCCGGCGCTCCGATGGCAAGATGCAGGTCGCCGATTGCAAAAAGGGACATACTCCCTCCTTTTCCGTCAGTCCAGAGTAAAAGCGTTTTCCAGGTGGTGAATTTCAGGCGATGCGGTCGCCGCTCCCACAGGAGCGTAGATTTCGATCACATCGAAGCGCGGCTGCAGCTTCTGCGGATGCGTCTGCAGCCACCGCTCCGCAGCCGCCGTGATGCGACGGCGTTTGGAATAGGTAACGAATTCGCGTGCCTCGGCAAAGGCGGCGTTTTTGCGCAGCTTTACCTCCACGAACAGGATATATTTCCGGTCGGCGGCGATGATATCGATCTCGCCGAGGCGGGTACGGTAGTTCATGCCGAGGATGCGGCAGCCTTTTTTGCGGAGGTAGTCCGCCGCAACGACTTCGCCGAACCGGCCGAGCAGCATCGTGCCGCTCAATGCATTTTCCTCAGATAGGTCGGGCGGTGGATCGGCGAGGGGCCGAATTCGCGCAGCGCCGCATAGTGCGCCTTCGTGCCGTAGCCCTTGTGGGCGGCGAAGCCGTACTCCGGATAGAGTGCGTCCATATCGTCCATGAACCGGTCACGCGTGACCTTGGCGAGGATGGAGGCCGCCGCGATGGAGGCGCACAGGCTGTCGCCCTTTATGACCTTTACGGCGGGGATGGCGAGGGTGTTTTTATCGTTTCCGTCCACGAGCGCGAGGACGGGCACGGGATCAAGCTCGGCGATGGCACGGTCCATGGCGAGGTAGGTGGCGCCCTTGATGTTCAAAAGCTCGATCTCCTCCACCGCGGCAAAGGCGATGCCGAACGACACGGCTTCCTCGCAGATAATGTCATAGAGCTCCTCGCGCTTTTTTGCCGAGAGCTTTTTGGAATCGTTGAGTCCGGGGATCTCGATGTTCTCCGGCAGAATGACGGCGGCGGTGCACACGGGGCCTGCGAGAGGGCCGCGGCCTGCTTCATCCACGCCGCAGAAAGGTGTTTTTCCGCCCGCGAGCGTGCGCTCGTATTCGTACATGGTCTCTTCCATAATTACGGCCTTTCCAGCGTCATGCGCCCGAGCTTGCCCTCGCGGTATTCGTCGAGGAGGACATGCGCCATACGCTCGGTATTGACCTCACCGCCGGAGATGAGGAAGCCGCGCTTGCGCGCCGCCGCTTCGAGCAGCTCATAGCCGGGGGCTTCGGGGTCGGGCGTGAATTTATAGCGCGCTTCCACAGCGCCGGGGTAGAGCTCGCGCAGCCGTTCCAGGAGTTTGGAGGCAACGAGTTCCACATCGAGGATGTTGTCGTTGATGGCACCCGTCCATGCGAGGGAGTAGCCCACTTCGGGCAACTCGAACTTCGGCCAGAGGATGCCGGGGGTGTCGAGCAGGAGAAGGCCGCCGTTGAGGCTGATCCACTGCTTGCCGCGCGTGACACCCGGGCGATCGCTCGTCTCCGCCGCTTTGCGTCCGGCGAGGCGGTTGATAAAGCTGGATTTTCCGACATTCGGCACGCCGAGAACCATAAAGCGCAGCGCTTTGCCGACCTGTCCCTTGGCTTCGGCGCGTTCGATTTTTTCTTTAAGAAGTGAGCGGGCCGCCGCCGGAAAAGCGTTCACGCCGCGGCCGCTTTTGCAGTCCATTTCGAGCGCGATCACGCCTTCATGCGTGAGAGCCTTTTTCCACTGCGTCGTGGCAGCGGCATCGGCCTGATCGGCGCGATTGAGTACGATGAGGCGCGGCTTGCTGCCGACGATGCGCTCCACATCCGGGTTGCGGCTGGAATTGGGGATGCGCGCATCGCGCAGTTCCACCACGGCGTCCACGAGACGGAGGTTATCCTCCATCATGCGGGTCGCCTTTTTCATATGCCCGGGGTACCAGTTGATCGTTGCTTCGTTTCCCATCAGTCGATCCACCCAATGCGGCTCCAGTCGCGCCCGTCGCCGTCGTCGCCGGGAAGGAGCAGGAAGAATGCCTTGCCGAGAATGAGCCGCTCGTCCACGCAGCCGATGCGGTCGTCGCGGCTGTCGGTCGAGCCGTTGCGGTTGTCGCCCATGACAAATACGCAGCCCTCCGGCACAGTGACGGAATCGCCGAAGTCGATGCGGCGGTACGTCGGCTCGTAGGTGTACGGCTCGTCAAGCGCGACGCCGTCCACATACACGATGCCTGCGTCGAAGTCGATACTGACCGTCTCCCCTTCCGTGGCGATAACGCGCTTGACTATCGGCTCGGTGTTGAAGCTCTCCTTGCGGAGAACGATGATGTCGCCGCGTTTGGGCGGATAGAAAAGATTCGATACGAGGATGCGGTCGCCCGGGTGGAGCGTATTGAGCATGGAAGTGCCGACAACGCCGTTTACACGGACGAGGAATGTGAAAATGAGAACGCAGGCAAAGAGTGCCACAACGAGCGACTGTATCCAGTCAAACGTCTCTCCGCGGCGTTCCTTGAGTTTTCTCTTTTTGATCTCGGGCCAGGTTTCGTTCATGCGGGGTACACTCCCTTGTTATTTGCTGTGATGATCCGAAAGATGTTTCTCCAAATAATCGGACGCCTGTCTGAGGAGTGAGAGAATGCATCGGTCGGCGCTTTCGGCGTCCCGCTGCCCGATGGCATCGGTGAGTCTCCGAATTTTCGGGATGCCGTTTTGAAATTCGTCGCGGTCTTTATAGTGCTCGGATATGAGGCTGCGGATCATTTTTTCGAAGCTCC
The DNA here is from genome assembly GCA_963628785.1 of Oscillospiraceae bacterium. GTDB lineage: Bacteria > Bacillota > Clostridia > Oscillospirales > Oscillospiraceae > Apopatocola. Next base: position 36,861 of record CAVGGQ010000002.1, read on the forward strand.
GGAAAACGATGGAATATGCGGCGTTGCCGGAAATATCGACGAGGCACTTATGGTAGAGGTACACGGCCTCGGCGGCAGCTTTTCCATCGGCGGTGCAAACCGCGTCGGTGCGCTCGCGAAGCAGGGAAAGCGTTTCCGCCGTGAGCTTTTCGCACGCGAGGCGCGTACATTCGCGCTCGATGAGAATGCGGAATTCCATAAAATCGCGGAAGAGCTGCGGATCGAGGGCAGCGGAATCATAGCTCATGATGGAGGCAAGCGTGTCGGGCGTAGCGGACTTCACATACTCCGCGACAAACGCGCCCTTGCGCGGTACGATCCGAAGAAAGCCCATGCGGGCAAGGTCGAGCATACCCTGATTGACGGAGCCGCGGCTGAGGCTGAGTTCGGCGGCGAGCTCGCGCTCGGGCTGTATCCTGTCCCCCGGGCGAAGCTCGCCGGAGAGGATGCGCCCTTTCATTGTTTCGATGAACTGCGCTTTTCGGTTTTTCACATCTTTTGAGAGCATTGGAACTCACCTTACCATCATAATCCGAGTTTATATTATACGGCATTTTTTGAAAAAATCAAGACTGGCCGCACAAATAATACCACAGCCAAAATGTAAAAGTGTGGCGAAACGTTTCGGGCGTTTCGCCGCGCGGGGTGTTGGGTTTGGGGGAATTGTGATTTACTTAAGCTCTGCGTCCGCTCCGCCGAGATACTTCTTGAGCCGCAGAAGGTCGAAGGCGTCGATTGAGCCGTCGCCGTTCACATCGGCGTTGTATTCTTCAATAGAGGACTCGGATCCCGCCAGGTACTTCTTCATACGCAGAAGGGCAAAGGCGTCAACCGCGCCGTCACCGTTGATGTCGCCGGCCACACGGGTCGTTACGGTCACGCCGCCAGCCGTTACGATGATACCGATTCGGTTTTCATCGGCGTTTCCTGCCTGCATCTCCGTCAGCATGATCTCCGCGAAGCCGTCCTCGGCCTCATCCAAGACCTTGAAGGTCAGCGTCAGAATGGTTCCGTCGCCCGTGTTATCGATCGTATCGACCCATACGGCTTTCTCGCCCTTTCCGATGCCGACCTCCCAATCGGAGAGCAGGCCGTCCTTATAGCCTGTGAGTTCCAGTCGGGTCTTATCGTAATCGATCCGGAAGTTGATAACCGCAAGTCCGGGATTCCCCTCAACGGCGATATCTACGGAGACTTCCTTCCCCTGCGTGCTCTTAGCCGAAGAGACCGTCAATGCCGCTGTTGCCACGGGAGACTCCGTCATCGGTCAGGGTCCAGGTGAGATTGTCACCGCAGGTGCCGCTTGAGGAGACGGCGGAGGCCGTCAGGGCGGCGGCGGATATGTCGGAGAATTCTTCCGCTTCGACAATCTCCGGCTCCGGGTCGGTCTCTTCCGCCGGGGTCGGGGCGGGTTCTTCGGTCGGGGTCGGAATTTACGAGGATTCGGGGGTGGGATCTTCCGAGATCTCGGTTTCCGTGCGGGTTTCGGCGGTGGGGTCTGGTTCCGTGCGGTCGGCTGCCCACGCGGGCATGACCGTCTGGGCTGCAAGAACCGCCGCCAAAAGCAGAGCAAGCATTTTCTTCATAGTGTCCGTTTCTCCTGCCTTACAGTTTCCGGGTGATAGCGCACATGCGCAATTACCCTTGGGCAACACCGCACAATGTCGTCTGCGGCACTTTGCGGAATTATGCGGTGTTGCCCTTATTTTTATTTTAAGCGATGCATTTTCAAAAAGTAATATCCCGCCGGCATAGTATCCGTGATTTTTTTCTGCCGATTTTTACGATGGCTTTACAGAGTTTCCGGCTGAAAGGAGATCTCCGCGTCGGAAATATCCGTGGGGCGGATCTTCAGGGACTTCAGGTGATATTTATCCGTCAGGTAAGTGATGTTGCTGCGGTGCTGCCCGGTGGCGGCGGAGACCCGGTTTTTCGGGACGGTGAGAGTCACGGAAGCGCCGGGGGGCGTTTCTTTCAGCATCTCCTCTTCCCTGCCGCGCCAGATCCTCGATCGCACGAGCTCACCGAGCGCCGGATGGTACGCACCGCCGACGGCAGAGCCGCCGGAGAGTTCGTCCGTCGGGTTGAGGCCGAGGCGGATGACCGGAATGCTCGCTTCCTCGAAAATCGGCAGGATCCGGGCGCAAACGCGCACGGCGTCCTCGACCGTATGCTCGCGGTATTTGCCTTCGCGCCGGAGCGTTTCGAGCGGCGTGTCGCGGATGATGACCGTCGGGTAGATGCGCACGCCGTCCGGCGAGAGAGCCGCTATCGAGCGCGCTGTTTCGATGTCGCGCTCATCGCTGCTCGCGGGAAGGCCCGTCATCATCTGCAATATGAGTGTGAAGCCGAATTCCTTTACGAGCTTCGCCGCGCGGACGGTATCTTCGCGCGTGTGGCCGCGGCCGCTGCGTAGGAGCACCTCATCGCACATAGACTGCGCGCCGAGCTCTACCGTCTCCACGCCGTACCGGCGAAGGCGCTCGAGCTTTTCGGGCGTGACGGCATCGGGGCGCGTGGATACGCGAAGCGATGCGACCGCGCCGCTCTCACGCGAAGGGACAACGGCCGAGAGGAGCGCTTCCTGCTCGGACTCGGGTATGGCGGTAAAGCTGCCGCCGTAAAACGCCAGCTCATAGCCGCTGCACGGAGCGAGCACCGAGACCGCATCGCGGACGATGTCCGCGGATGCCGGATGCAGGCTGCCGGAAATGCGCTTCTGGTTGCAGAAAACGCAGTCATTCGGGCAGCCTGCATGCGGTACAAATATGGGAAGGATGCGGCGGCGCGCGCTCACCGTTTCAGCGCCTCCAGCGCATCGGCGGCGGCGGACTGTTCCGCTTCCTTTTTTGTGCGTCCGCTTCCCGTGCCGACGGTCTTTCCGTTCAGACAGACCTGCATCCGGAAGGTTTTCGCGTGGTCGGGCCCTTCTTCGCCGATGAGCTCATAGGAGAGCACCTGGCCGCTGCGGCGCTGCACGAACTCCTGCAGGGCCGTTTTGTAGTCGGTGAATACCGGCGTTTCCAGATCCTTGAGGTCATCGAGAAGATAGCGGTAAATGAAGGCAGAGGCAGTCTCCATGCCGGCATCGAGATAGAGCGCGGCAATGGTCGCTTCCACGGCATCCGAGAGAATGGACGCCCGCTCTCGGCCGCCGTTGCGCTCCTCGCCCTTGCCGAGGCGGAGATAGTCGCCCAGACGTAGCGCGAGGGCCACGCGGTGGAGCGACTGCTCGCACACGAGCTCGGCGCGCAGGCGCGTCATGTGTCCCTCCGGCATGTCGGGGTAAGTGCGGTAGAGGTAGTCCGCCACCGTGACGCCGAGCACGGAATCGCCGAGGAACTCGAGGCGCTCGTTGCACACGATGCCCAGGGCGCGGTTCTCGTTGGCATAAGAGCTGTGCGTGAGTGCCGTTTCGAGAAGGTTTCGGTCGCGGAAGGTGTGGTTCAGACCGGCTTCCAGTTGGGTCATCGTCTTAATCCTGCGTCACGCGGGACACATAGTCGGCCAGGTCGCCGACGGTGTGGATGTTGGTCAGCTCATCTTCCGGGGTGTCGGGCAGAGAGAATTCCTCTTCGAGGGCCATCGTGAGCTCCACGACATCGAGGGAATCCGCACCGAGGTCATCCACAAAGGACGTGTCGGCATTGATCTGATTTTCGTCGATCATAAACTGCTCGGCGACCATTTTGATGATTTTTTCGAGTACCATTTGTTTTATTCTCCTTCGTTTGGTGTGATACGCATATATGCAACATTCTTCTCGATGCTGGCGATGACACCAGAATCGATAAATGTGATTGCCTGACGAACGGCGCTGCGAATAGCGCGCGCATCGGACGAGCCGTGCGCCTTTATGACGGGCTTCGAGATGCCGAGGAGCGCCGTGCCGCCGACCTCGCCCGGGTCGAGCAGCGCTTTGAGCGCGTAAACATCCTTTTTGAGGACAGCCGCGGCGAGCTTGTTGACGGTGTTTTTATAGAAAATGGCTTTGAGCTTTTTCATGAGGGTCATGGCCGTGCCTTCGATGCACTTGAGGAGGATGTTGCCGGAGAAGCCGTCGCACACGAGTACATCCACGCTGCCGGAGAGGACCTCGCGCGCTTCGATGTTGCCGACGAAGTTCAGCCGTCCCGCTTCCCGGGCCTGCTTGAGGAGGGCGTAGGTCTGCTTCTGGAGCTCGGTGCCCTTCGTTTCCTCGGTGCCGATGTTCAGAAGGCCGATGCGCGGATCTTCGATGCCGAGCAAATCGTGCGCATAGAATTTGCCCATGTAGGCAAACTGCAGAAGGTACTCGGCCGTGCATTCCACATTGGCGCCGCAGTCGATGAGGAGCGTGCCCTTGCCGCCGTTCGGAAGGACGGGGCCAAAGCAGGCACGGCGGATGCCGCGGACACGGCGTACCGTAAGCGTGGCGCCGCTTAAGAGCGCGCCGGTGCTGCCGGCGGAAATGACGGCGTCCCCTTCACCCCGGTGGAGCATATTGAGTGCGACGGCCATCGAGGAATTCGGCTTTTTGCGCGTGGCCGTGCTTGGATCGTCCTCCATTGAGATGACGTCGGGAGCGTCGACGATCTGAATGTGCTCACCCGGCTCTACGCCGATGTCTTTGAGGCAGGCTAGGATCTTGTCCTGCTGCCCTACCAGAGCCACATCCACGGTGAAATCGCGCGAGGCCTCCACGGCACCGCGTACGATCTCGGCGGGGGCATTGTCGCCTCCCATTGCATCAATGAGAATCCGCATTCCAAAGTGCTCCTTTCACGATCTCGTCGATCTGCGCCAGCGAGCGGGCGGAGATCTCCGCATTTTTATTTCGTTTTCCCTTGACGCGGTACGTCAGCGGGGAAATGATCCCGAAGTTGATGTTCATCGGCTGGAAATCGCCAACGCTGCCGTGAGAGACATAAAGGCCCAGAGCGCCGATGGCGGTCTCCTGCGAGAAGTTCACCGGCGGCAGGCCGAGCAGACGCGCCGCCGTTTCGAGCGAGGCGAGCATGCCCGAGGCGCACGATTCCACATAGCCTTCCACACCGGTGATCTGTCCGGCAAACACGATGCGCGGCTCCGCGATGAGGCGGTAATAGCGGTCGAGCATGCCCGGCGAGCGGAGATAGGTGTTGCGGTGCATGACGCCGTAGCGTACAAATTCCGCATCGTGCAGCGCGGGGATCATGGAAAAGACCCGCTTCTGCTCGGGAAACGCGAGGTGCGTCTGGAAGCCGACGAGATTATAGAGCGTGCCGTCGGCGTTGTCCTGCCGCAGCTGCACCACGGTGTACGGCTCGGCGCCGGTGCGCGGGTCGCGGAGACCCACAGGCTTCATCGGCCCGTAGCGGAGCGTATCGAAGCCGCGTCGCGCCATGACTTCGACCGGCATGCATCCTTCGAATACGCCGTCATCGTCAAAGCCGTGCACCGCCGCCTCGCGGGCGGTGGTCAGTTCTTTCCAGAAGGCGGTATATTCTTCTTCCGTCATCGGGCAGTTTACATAATCTTCTGTTCCCTTATCGTAGCGGGAGGCGCGGAAGGCGCTCGACATGTCGACGGAATCGATTGATACGATCGGGGCGACGGCATCATAGAAGTGCAGTCCCTCGCTGCCGGTACGGCGGAGGATGGTGTCCGCGAGCGCGTCGGAGGTGAGAGGGCCGCTTGCGAGGATGACATTGCCGTCCGTGATCTCGGTGACTTCCTCTTCGATGACTTCGATGTTCGGAAGGGCGCGCACGGCCTCCGTCACGGCGCGGGCAAAGCCCACGCGGTCCACAGCCAGCGCCCCGCCGGCGGCCACGCGGTTTTCGTCCGCGCAGCGCATCACGATGCTGCCGAGCCGCCGCAGCTCCTCCTTGAGGAGGCCGACGGCGTTGGATAACTCATCGCTCCGCAGGGAGTTGGAGCACACGAGCTCCGCAAAATACGGAGAGACATGTGCGGGAGTCATTTTTTTCGGCTTCATTTCCATCAGCCGCACCGGGATGCCCCGGATAGCGAGCTGGTAAGCCGCTTCGGAACCGGCGAGACCGGCTCCGACAACCGTTACTGCGTTCATTGATCCTCTTTTTTCTTTCTCACGGTCTTCTTTGCGGGGGCGGCGGTCTTTTCCGCTGCCGCTGCCGTCTTTTTCGCGGTTGTCGTTTTCTCGGCCGCTGCCGTCTTTTTCCGCGTGGTCTTCTTCGCGCTTTCGGCGGTCTCCCCGGTCACTTCGGCAGTCTCCGCGGGCGCTTCCGCGCTCTTTTCCGTCGAGGCCGCTTTGCGGCGGTAGCCGCGCTTCTCTTCGGGCACGAAGAGCTCGCACTCGGGGTTCACGCAGAACGGTTTGCGCGCGCCTTTGCCGGAGAGCTTGAAGAGCGTTTTGCCGCAGGAGGGGCATCTGTCCTTTACGGGGACATCCCATGTCATGAAGCCGCACTCAGCGCCGCGCTCGCACGCGTAGTAGGTGTAGCCTTTTTTCGATGTGCGCTTGAAAATACGGCCGCCGCATTTCGGACAGGTACCGGGCATTTCGATGACGAGCGGCTTCGTGAAGTTGCACTCCGGGAAGCCGGGGCAGGCGAGGAAACGGCCGAAGCGTCCGCTCTTTACAACGAGGTGACGTCCGCACTTGTCGCAGATCTCCTCGGAAACCTCATCGGGGACTTTGAGATGGATGCCCTCGAGCGCTTTTTCCGCATCGGTGAGCTCTTTATCGAAGCCGCCGTAGAAATCCTTCAGGACATCTTTCCAGTTGATCTTGCCGTTTTCGATCTCATCGAGGCGGTCTTCCATGTTGGCGGTGAATTTTACATCCACGATATCCGGGAAGCGTTCCTCCATGAGCTTGGTGACGACCTCGCCGAGCGGCGTGGGCTTGAGATATTTACCTTCCTTGACGACATACTCGCGCCCAGTGATGGTGCTGATGGTCGGAGCATAGGTCGACGGGCGACCGATGCCTTTTTCCTCCATCGCACGGATGAGCGTGGCCTCGGTGTAGCGCGCGGGGGGCTCGGTGAAGCGCTGCTCCTTCTCGAGCTTTTTGAGCATGACGCTCTCGCCCTCGAGGAGGTCGGGCAGCGGCTTTTTGCTCTCGGCGTCTTCGTCATCGCTCGGGTCATCGTACACGGCGGTGTAGCCCGCGAACTTGATGGCGGAGTGGTTCGCTTTGAAGCAGTGTCCGGCGCTGAGAACATCGATGGCAACATTATCGTACACGGCGTTTGCCATCTGGCTCGCCGTGAAGCGTCCCCAAATGAGACGGTAAAGGCGGTACTGTTCGCCTGTGAGATCCTTTTTCACGAGCTCAGGAGTGAGATTCACGTTGCTCGGGCGAATGGCTTCGTGCGCGTCCTGCGCGCCGGCCTTGGTTTTGAAGCGGCGGGGCTTGCCGTAGTAGTATTCCTCGCCGTAGTGGCCGCGGATGAAGTTACCGGCGGCGGCCATGGCCTCTTCGGAGAGGCGGAGCGAGTCGGTACGCATATAGGTGATGAGACCAACCGTTCCCTCGCTGGTGATGTCCACGCCTTCATAGAGCTGCTGCGCGATGCTCATCGTGCGGCGCGGCGTGAGGCCGAGGCGGCGGCTCGCCTCCTGCTGGAGCGTGGAGGTGATGAACGGAGGTGATGGGCTGCGCTGGCGCTCGCTGCGCTTGACGGAGCTGATCTCCCACACGGCTTTTTCGACCTGCGCGATGACATCGAGCACTTCCTGCTCGCTGTGCAGTTCCTTTTTCTTGTCCGCCGTGCCGCTGTAGCGCGCGACGAAGCTGCCTTTCTTTCCCTCGCGGTCGAGGTAGGCATCGAGATGCCAGTATTCCTGCGGCTGAAAAGCGCGAATCTCCTCTTCCCTGTCGAGCACGATGCGGATGGCCACGGACTGCACGCGTCCGGCAGAAAGGCCGCGGCGCACCTTACGCCAGAGAAGCGGGCTGAGTTTATAGCCGACGATGCGGTCGAGCACGCGGCGCGCCTGCTGCGCGTCTACGAGGTCCCGGTCGATGTCGCGCGGGTTGGCAATGCTCTCCTGCACGACCTTTTTGGTGATCTCATTGAAGGTCACGCGGCGGGCTTTATCGTCGGGGATCTGCAGAAGTTCCTTGAGATGCCAGCTGATGGCTTCGCCCTCGCGGTCCGGGTCGGTCGCGAGATAGACCGTTCCGGCTTCTTTGGAACGCTTTCTGAGCTCGTTGATGACATCCGAACGGGCGGAGACCGGAATGTACTCCGGGGTAAAGCCGTTCTCGATGTCCACGCCGAGTTTGCTCTTCGGCAGGTCACGGAGATGGCCCATGGATGCGATGACTTTATAGTTTCCGCCGAGGTACTTTTCGATGGTACGCGCCTTGGCGGGAGATTCAACGATTACCAGATCTTTTTTTGCTTGCGCCATAATGTATCGTCCTTACTTCAGGTTCAATGAATATCGCTTTCCCGGCAGAGGCTTCACGGCGCCGCGGATCGTCAGCACCGTCATGCATGCGAGAACTTTGGCCGCCGAGAATCCGGACTCCGCTACCATATCGTCGATATGGCGCTCGCCCCGGGCGAGGATGCGCAGGAGAGTGCGGTGATCCTCCGTAAATTCCGTCAGACGGGTTTCCAAGTCAATATAAGGTATCGTCTTCGGCTTGTCAACTTCCGTTTTCACCGAATTCTCGATTTTTTCTTCCGCTTTTGGTGGCGAAAACAACTTGACGTCGTAATGAATGCGGCTCGGGAAGAGGCCCTCGTACTCGGAGAGGATGTCTTTCGCGCAGGTGACGGCTTTGGCACAGTCGCGGATGAGCGCGTTCGTGCCGACGCTGTTCGGGCTGTCAATGTTGCCGGGCACGGCAAAAGCGTCGCGTCCCTGTTCGAGGGCATGGTTGGCCGTAATGAGGGCACCGCTTTTGGCGGGCGCTTCCACCACGCATACACCGCAGGAGAGGCCGCTGATGATGCGGTTGCGGCGGGGAAAGTTTTCGGGTTTGGTCGGGTAGAAGGGCGGGAACTCGCTGACTACGGCTCCGGTGGCGGCGACATCGTCGATGAGGAGCGAGTTTCTGGGCGGGTAATTTACATCGATGGCCGTGCCGAGCACGCCGATGCAGGGGCCGCACGCGAGCAGGGCACCGCGCGCCGCAGCCGCATCCACGCCGAGGGCAAGGCCCGTGACGATGCAGCCGCCGCAGGCGGTGATCTCCTGTGCGAAGCGCGTGGCGGTGTTGATGCCGTACACGCTCGCCTTTCGCGTCCCCACGATGGCGATAGTCGGCTGCTCATCGGTAAAGGGCAGATTGCCGCGCACATAGAGCACCGGAGGGGGATCCGCGATCTGGCGCAGGCGCTCGGGGTAGGTCGCGTCCTGCAGCGTGAGAATGCGGATGTTCTTCTCCTGACACGCCGCTAAAATTTCGTCCGTGTGCTTGAGGTCGCGGTCGGAGAGAATCTCCTTTTCGCGCGGCGTGATGTCGGGCAACTCGTCGATCCGCTCGGTCGGGCCGAAATAGGTCTCCATGGCGCCGCCGAAGTGCTCGAGAGCGCGGCACATGGTGAGGGGGCGCACGCCGTCACAGGATGCGAGCCAGACCCAGTATCGAAGCTGCGACATTTTCCCTCTCCTTTGCTTTTATTTTTGCGTCCACATTTCCCACATGAGGATGGAGGCCGCGACAGCCGCGTTGAGCGACTCGCTGCCGGGCGTCATGGGGAGGATGATCTTCTTCGTGCAGTGCTGCAGGACGGCTTCCGTGAGGCCGTTTCCCTCATTGCCGACGGCAACGGCCGCGCGGACGAGCGATACTTCTTTCACATCGATGCTCTCTTCCCGGAGCGCGGCCCCGTACAGGGGAAGATCCCACGGCTTGAGCTTTTCAAGCAGCTCCGGGAGCGTTGTCTCCCAGAGGTTTTCGCGGAAGAGTGCACCCATCGCGGCGCGGACGGTCTTGGGGTTGTAAGGGTCGGCGCACTCGCCGAGGAGTACAACGAGCTCCGTGCCGAGAGCCGCCGCCGTGCGGAGTACGGTGCCGACATTGCCGGGATCCTGCACATTTTCAAGCACGATCACGCGGCTCGGGGCAATGCCCTCCGAGAGTGTGCGCGGGCGAACCGTAAAGAGAGGCCCGGGGCTGTGCTCGAGCGGGGACACATAGTCAAAGACGTCCTCCGAGAGAGAAAAGTGCGGCGCGGCCGGCGCTTCGGCACATTTTGCGCTACCGCGGACATAGATCTCCGCGATATCCGCGCCGTTGGCGATGGCTTCGCGGAGGAGCTTCTCTCCGTCGCACAGGAAAAGTCCTGTTTCGCGGCGAAAGGCCTTTTCGCGTCCGAGACGGCGAAGCGTCTGCACGCGCGCATTTTTTCGGGATGTGATGGTTTCCAAGGCTCTCGCTTTTCCTTTCCGCCGCTTCGGCACACAACATACAATTCTACCATCATATATTCCCGCGGCGGAAAAATCAATACTCTATTTAATATATTTCCGAAAATTCAGCCGATGAAGTTCGACGAAACGTGCGGCTCTTTCTCGGGAAGGCCGTATTTTTCCCGGCCGAGGGCGATGCTCTTCATGAAGAAGGTCATATTGCGCGCGAGGGTGCGCATGGTCTGCAGTCCCTCGGCGTCCTGCGCCGCTTCGCCGCGGCGGCAGCCGTGGACGCTGTTCCAGTACTGGCTGGAGGCAACAGGCATGCCGCTGATGGTGAAATACTTGTTGAGCTCATCGAATGTTGCGCTCGTGCCGCCACGGCGCGCTACGGCCACGGAGGTGCCGACCTTCATGGTTTTGTCGTAGGGGGCGGAGTAGAAGAGACGGTCGAGGAAGGAAACGACCGTGCCGTTGGCAGAAGCATAGTAGACCGGCGAGCCGACGACCATGCCGTCGCAATCGCGCAGGATGTCCGCGGCGCGGTTCACGATGTCGTCGATGGCACACTTGCCGCTCTTCGCGCAGGCACCGCAGGAAATGCACCCGCGGATGGCTTCTTTGCCGATATTCAGCCGCACCGTTTCCACGCCTTCCTCTGCGAACATTTTTTCGAGTTCGCGCAGGGCGATGTCCGTATTGCCGCCCTCGCGGGGGCTGCCGTTGATGACCAGAACTTTCATTTTTCCCGTTCTCCTTGCAATTCTTTTATTCCGTAATGATCTCGGCACGGCTCGTGCCGTCCCGGTTGCGTTTTACGACGATACGGCGGTTAATCTGCTGCTGCAGCTCGCCCACATGCGATATGATGCCGATGAGGCGGTTTCCTTCGGCCATTTCGTGCAAGGCGCGCATGGCAAGGCGCAGCGTTTCCTCATCGAGCGAGCCGAAGCCTTCGTCTACGAAGAGCGAATCGAGGTGGATGCCGCCTGCACTCTCCTGGATCTCCTCGGAAAGGCCGAGGGCAAGAGAGAGCGAAGCGAGGAATTTTTCGCCTCCGGAGAGCGACTTCACGCTGCGCTCGCTGCCGTTATAGTGGTCGATGACATCGAGCTCCAGGCCGTCCAGACTGCGGCGGTCATCTGTGATCTCTTTGCGCTTGAGCTCGTATTTGTTGCAGGACATACGCATGAAGTGCACATTGGCGCGGCCGAGGATGCACTCAAAATATGTGATCTGCACATAGGTCTCGAGCGTAACGCGGCCTTTGGCGGATGTGCCGGCGGTCACGGTCGAGCTGAGGGAATTCATCCAGCGATAGCGCGCTTCATCGGTTTGGAAAACGCCGAGCATGCTTTCCATACCTTTTTTTACCGCGTTGTTGGCATCGATGCGGCTGTGCAGAAATTCGATATCGTTTTGCAGCGTTTTTTTCTTCTGCTCACATTCTTGCTTTTGTGTCAGGATGGCGGTGGGATCCTGTGGTTCGACACCTTCCAGAAGCTTTTCGAGCGTGGCTGCCTTGCCACGTTCTACGGCCAGCTCGCTTTCGGCTTTTTGCAGATCCTCCTGCGTTTTTTTCTGCGCCGTGAGGATATCGCTGCAGGCATTTTCGATGCGCTTTTTTTCTTTTTTCGCCTCATCGGCGTTCGCGTAAGAGCATTCCGCGCGCAGCGCATCCGCCTGTTCGCAGAAAGATTTATATCTTTCGACCGCAGCGGTGTGCTGCACTTGGGCATTGGTATGCGCCCTGTCCGTCTCGGAAAGTTCGTCTTCCGTCTTTTGGATCAATCCCGAAAGAGCGGTGCGGCGTTTCACATTTGCCTCGGCAGATTTAATGCTTTTCTCGGTGCTGCGAATTGCCTCGCAGACTTTGTCGTTTTCTTCGTCGATGTCGATCTCCGCTTCGCCGAAGAGCCTGGTTTTCTTCTCTTTCAGCGATACCTCCGCGCTGTCCGCCGTGCCCTTGGCGGCGCCGGATACGCGGCTGGCGTCGTTTTCCCGTTTCTGCGCATTGAGAGCGTCCTTCTCGGCTTTCTCTACCGCCTGCTCGCTCGGCGCTTCCTCGCTGCAAACAGCGGGGCGCGGGTGTGTGCGGGAGCCGCACACGGGGCACGGCTCGCCTTCGCAGAGCGTTCGCGCAAGGACACCCGCCTGTTCGTCGTTGAAGCGGGTGCGGAGGCACTGTGCCTCGTTCTGCGCTGCCTTGGTAATTTTCTGTGCTTCGATGTATTTGTCGCGGGCTGTATCTGCCTGCCGGCGTTTGTCGGCGGCATCTTTTATGGCTTTTTCGTAATCGCGAATATCCGCTTCACGCGCTTCGAGCTTCTCCCGCTCGCTCCGGAGTTTCTCCCGCTCACTCCCGGCGTTTTCCAGGGCATTGTACTCGTCGCGATCCGCTTGCAGCTGCTCCCGAAGTTTCTCGCTCTTTTCTGCGCTTTCTTTCTCTTTTTTCTCTGCCGCAGCGCTTTCGCGCAGAGCTGCATCGGCTGCTTTGTCTGTTTTTTCGACGTCGTCGTATTTTTTGAGTTCCGCTTCGATGTCATGCATCGCTTTGGTGAGCGCTGTGAGTTCCGGTCCGCGTGCTTTTTCCCGCTCATGGGCCTCGCTCAGGCTCTTTTTCTTTTCCTCGAGAGCGGCAATTACGGTCTCGGCCGATGTGAAAGCGCGGCGGTTTTCTTCGTCCTGTTTTGCCTTTGTTTCGGCGGCGGTAAGCTCGGCAATCGTTTTTTCGAGGACGGTAAAGTCGTTCCGGAGTTGGGTCAGGTGATCCTTGTCTTGGCGCAGGATGTCCCCGAGTGCGGTGATCTTCTCCTCGTTGGTCGACGGAAGCTCGCCGTAACTTGGGGGGACACGAATGCCAGCGGCATACTGATCGATGGCCTGCCTCGTTTCCGAGAGTTTTTTGTTCAGCTCCAAGATATCTTTCTTCACGCGGCTTTGGAATTCCGCGTATAGATCCGTGTGGAAAAGGCTGCGGAAAATTTCCTGCCGATCCTTGGTGTCCGCAATAATGAGCTTTTGGAATTCACCCTGCGCGATCATCGCGATGCGGCAGAACTGGTCTTTGTCCAGGCCGATGATATTCTTCACCGCTGCATCTACATCCTTGATGCTTCTGTCGACCGTATCGCCGTTCGGCAAGGTAAGGCAGGCGGAAGCCTGTTGTGTGGTCGTTCCGGTACCGCGGGTCTTCGGTCGTTCGTACTGCGGATTGCGGCGGATGATATAGGTTTTTCCGGCATAAAGGAAAGTGAGCTCCACCTCAGTCGGCGTTTCTGGTGCGGCGAATTTGGATCGGAGCATGGATTCTTTGCGTGTGTCGCCGCTCGGTTCGCCGAAAAGAGCAAAGGAGATCGCATCGAAAATGGTGGTCTTTCCCGCACCGGTCTCGCCTGCGACGAGATAGAGCCCGCGCTCGCCGAGTTTGTCCAGATCAAGGACGGTTTTTCCCGCATACGGGCCGAAGCCGAACATGACAAGTTTTATCGGTCTCATTTCATTTCCTCCCGAATTTTCTCAAAGAGTGTCTTGGCATATTCGGTCTGCTCTTCGCTCAGTTCACTGCCGCTCTGGTCTTTATAGAACTCGCCGAGGAGCTCCATGTCCGTCATTTTGAGGCGGCGCTCATCGGAGTGCACAACGGTGGATGTGCGGGAGCGGGTGTTGTCATAGTCGAGATTCATTATGTTCGGATAAACCTCGCGCAGTCTCGCCATAGCGTTCGGGACTTCGTCCTCGTCGGTCAGAATGGCTCGAATGTAGTCTTCGCTGTCCGTACCGGCATAGTTTTTATAGAGCACGAGGTCATTGTAAGGGCCGCGGATCTCACGCATGTCGTGCAGCGGGTGCAGCGGAAGCACCGAGATCTCGATATTTCCCTTTTCGCGCATCTCAACGACCGTGACGGATTTCTCCTGATTTCTCTCCGAGAAGGAGTATTTGAGCGGTGTGCCGCAGTAGCGGATGGTTTCGCGTCCGACGCTCTGCGCGCCGTGGATGTGTCCTAGGGCGACATAGTCAAAGGCATCGAAGACGGAGGCGTCCACATTGTCCGTGCCGCCGACATTGATCTCCTCGGAGCCCGACTGGGAGGCACCCGTCACGAACTGGTGCGTGATGAGAACATTGCGCTCCGTCTCATCGATATCCATGTGCATGACAGCGCAGCGAATGGCGTCGGTATAGGAGTTGATCTCCTCGTCCGGATAGAAGCGGCGCACGCCGCTCGGCTTCAGGAACGGCAGAAGCTGAAAGCGCACCGTGCCGAAGGCATCCGAAAAGGATACGCTCTCCGCCCGGCCCTCGTACACAGGTGAGAGATACACGCCGCTCGTTTTCATGAGCTGCGCGCCGAACGCCACGCGCTCCGGGGAGTCGTGGTTGCCGAAGATGATGAGCGTCGGGAGGCCTTTCCCCGAAAGGGCCGAGAGAAAATCATCGAAGAGCTCCACCGCCTCCGCGCTCGGCACGGCGCGGTCGTACACATCGCCCGCGATGACAATGGCGTCGGGGCGCTCACTCTCCGCGAAAGAGAGGATCTCGTTGAGTATATGCTTTTGATCCTCGAGAAGCGAAAAATTGTTCAGGCGCTTGCCGAGGTGCAGATCGGATAAATGAAAGAATTTCACGGTTCTCCTCCATTCTGTAGTGTTTTTTATTTTAACACGATATACGGCGTATTATCAACCTTATAACCGTTACATTCCTGCGCCGTTTTGCAAAAAAGCTCCCCTTCCGGAAAGCGAATGCGTTCCAAAAAGGGAGCTTGTATTCAGACGGGATCACGGGTAATACTTGCGGAAAACCTCCTGTGCGGCGGCATCAGCGGCATTGAGTGCCTCGTGGTAGCGGGCAATCAGCGTTTTCGCATCCTCTGTGAGGTGCGAGCCGTGCGCGCCTTCGCGTTCAATGAGGCGCACATGAAATTCCTCTTCAATGGAATTGATGATTTTCCATGCTTTGGAGTAAGCCATTCCCATGGCGTTTGTGGAACGATTGATGGAGCCGTATTTCTCCACGCCCTCGAGCAGCTGAACAATGCCGCGTCCGAAGCCGAGTGAGTCCGGTTCTTCGCTGTTTTTGAACTTGATGATCGTTCGGCAGCGCATGGAATGACCTCCTTATGTATGTATTATTATGCTTTGACGCTCTCGCGGGCGACTTCGGCGATGTGGGATGCGCAGAGACCCATCTCTTCGAGCAGCGCGGCGGCGGGGCCGGAGTGACCGAACTCGTCGTTCACGCCGACGCGGCGCACGGGGACGGGGTGCTTCTCGCTAACGAGCGAGCACACGGCTTCGCCGAGTCCGCCGATGATGCTGTGCTCTTCGCACGTGACGATGCGGCCGCATTCCTCAGCGGCGGCGAGGATGGTCTCCTCGTCGAGCGGCTTAATGGTGCACACGTTGATGACGCGGGCGGAGATGCCTTCCTCGGCAAGCGTTTCCGCTGCCTTGAGGGCTTCGGCAACCATGAGTCCGGTGGCGACGATGGCAACATCCTTGCCGTTGCGCAGTACCTCGGCCTTGCCGATCTCGAAGGTGTAGCCCTCTTCCGCGTGCACGACGGGGACGGCCGCGCGGCCGAAGCGGATGTACACGGGGCCATTGTGCTCATAGGCGGCCTTCACGGCGGCGTGGGCTTCCACATCATCCGACGGGGAGAGCACGACCATGCCGGGGATGGTGCGCATGAGAGCAAAGTCTTCGCAGCACTGGTGGGATGCGCCGTCCTCACCGACGGAGATGCCGCCGTGGGTCGCGCAGATCTTCACATTGAGGTGCGGGTAGCCGATGGTGTTGCGCACTTGCTCAAAGGCGCGTCCGGCGGCGAACATGGCAAACGAGGAGCAGAACGGCACGAAGCCCATAGTGGAAAGGCCCGCGCTCACGCCGATGAGGTCGGCTTCCGCGATGCCGCAGTTGATGTGGTGGTCGGGATAGGCCTTTTTGAAAATGCCGGTCTTGGTGGCACCGGCGAGGTCGGCATCGAGAACGAGAATATCGTCATGCTCGGCGGCGAGAGCCGTTACGGCGTTGCCGTAGCTTTCGCGGGTCGCAATTTTTTTCACTTCAACCATTATTCTGCCTCCTGTTCCCGCAGAGCCGCGGTCAGTTCATCGATGGCGGCCTTGTACTGCTCGTCGTTCGGCGCTTTGCCGTGCCAGCCGACCTGATTTTCCATGAAGGAAACGCCCTTGCCCTTGACGGTCTTGAGGATGATGGCGGAGGGACAGCCCTTCTTTTCTTCCGCGTTCTTGACAGCGGCCTCGATGGCGTCGAAGTCGTGGCCGTCAACGGTCTGAACATACAGGCCGAAAGCGGCAAACTTCTCGTCGATCGGGTACGGGCTCATGACTTCGCTGATGGCGCCGTCGATCTGGAGGTTGTTGTTGTCGACGAACACGAGGAGGTTATCGAGGTGGTTGTGAGCGGCAAACATCATGGCCTCCCAAACCTGACCCTCTTCGATCTCGCCGTCGCCGAGGAGCGTGTATACGCGCACGCCGCTGCCGAGACGCTTCGCACCGAGCGCCATGCCGGCGGCCGTGGAAACGCCCTGGCCGAGCGAGCCGGTGGACATGTCAACGCCGGGGGTGAGATTCATATTGGGGTGGCCCTGCAGACGGCTGCCGATGTGGCGGAGCGTCTTGAGCTCTTCCACGGGGAAGTAGCCGCGGTTTGCCAGTACCGAGTAGAGTGCCGGAGCGGCGTGACCCTTGGAGAGCACGAACCGGTCGCGGTTTTCCATCTTCGGGTTCTGCGGGTCAATGTTCATTTTGCGGAAGTAGAGATACGTCAGCACATCGGCTGCGGAAAGACTTCCGCCCGGATGGCCGGATTTTGCCGCGTATACGCCCTCGATGATGCCGAGACGTACTTTGCAGGCGGCGATCTTCAGCTGTTTCTTTTCGTCCTGCGTCAAAATGGAATTCCCTCCTTGGCGGAACTCTCCGCCGATTATATTGAACGTGCCTATTATATGTTTTTCCCGGGATCACGTCAAGAAGAAAACGCCTTCGGAAACCGATTTTCCGAAGACGTTCGAGAAGTATTTTTTATTGGAGTGTCGCAGAGAGGTCGCCGAGACGGTTCCGGATGTAAGCCGGGACCTCTTCGACGGGGATCTCCAGTGCGACGGCGAGCTCGCCGAAAAGGAGCTCTTCCGCGCGGCGGAGATATTTCTCATCCGTGCTGCCGATGCGCTTCTGACGCTTTTCGGCTTCCTTTTTCTTTGCGCGGATGGACTTCGCGAGGCGGATGAGGTCGAAGCTGTCGAACGAGGTGATCTGCTTCTGATAGGCGTTGCGCAGGGCGCTCAGATTTTTCTCCGTGCAGATGACCGCGGGGATGCCGGGCATGGCATCGACTACGGCTTCCGCCTCATCGCGGTTCATCACCCGACGGATCGGCACTTTGCCGCTGTCGGCCGGCGTGCGGATGGTGCCGGACTGATAGAGCGGCCGAAGGCAATAATACGGTTTTCCCGGCTCCGTCGCGGAAAATTTCACCGAAGTGATATCCTCCACCACACAAACACCCGTTCCGGCATACATAACCTTCTCACCGATGGAAAACATGCTTACCCTCCTGCAAATTCTCGAGCACCGACCTCCGGCGTGGTATGTCTGCGGGTCGGTGTTGTCCTTATTTTTCAATCATTATGGTTGATTATACCATATTTTTTGCCGAGGATGCAAGCGGAAAAATTCACAATTTCGTTGCAAAATCGGTAAATTTCGTGTGAAAACGGGAGCTTCTTTATCCGCTGTGTGCGGACAGGGAAGCTCCCGATAAATCGTGTTCCGGTTTGGATGCGGTTATTTAACCATTTTCCGCACGGCGCGATAGACCCGTGTGGCGTTCACCATGAGCTGTTCGCGCGTGAGATTGCCTTCTTTAAGGCCCGCGAGCATATCGTTGAAGTCTCCCTTTTGGCCGGGCATCATGAGGTCGCCGCCGGCGGCCGCCACGAGGCGCGGTTTGACGGTGCGGTGGGTGTCGTTCTTGTTCACCATCACGGTGCCGACGACCCAGTCGGTCATGACGATGCCACAGAAACCGAACTCGCTGCGGAGCACATCCTGCACGAGGTCGCGGCGCTCGGATGTGTGGGTGCCGTTTAGGAGGTTATAGGATGTCATGACGGCCGAGGGAGAGATCTCGCGCAGGGCGCGCTCGGAGACAATGCTGTTGCTGCCGATGCGGTTCGTTTCCTGGTTGTTGGCGCAGAAGTGCTTGACGGTCGTGCCGCAGCCGGGATGCTTCTGCACGCCGCGCGTGAGGGCGGCGGCGAATTTGCCGCTGATGAGCGGATCTTCGGAATAATACTCGAAGTTTCTGCCGCACAGCACGGTACGATAGATGTTCAGCGCCGGGGCGAGCCAGTAGTGCACGCCGAAACGCTGCATCTCGTCGCCCACGATGTCGCCGCATTCCTCGGCGAAGGCCGTATTCCAGCTCTGGGCCAGGGCGGTGCCGATGGGATCATCGTGCAGTACTGGTACTCCACCTTGGCATTCTTCGGTGCTTTGGACTTGCCGCTGAGGACTTTGGTGAGCCAGCGAAGCGGTCCGGACATATACTCGAGCACGCTTTTGGGGATACCGGCGGCACCTACGGCGTGCGCGCCTTTTTTATCGCGGTAGAACTCGCGTCTCAGGCGAAGGCCGGCAGGGCCGTCCGCCATCACGGCGGCGGGGAATCCCGCATCGCGCAGCATGCCGGTCGTCTCCCCCGCTGCGCCGGCGACATTCTTCGAGGCACTGCCGATGATACTGAGCATGCCGCCCTTGGGATCGAAGGCGCCGATGTTCGCATAGATGAGCTGCTCGTCCGTGAGGTTCCGGACGGCATCGTCTATCGTCTTGTCCTCCTCGTAGCACACGGTCTCGGTCGGGATCTCGCCGAGCTTCAGATGCGGGATGTCGGCGCTCGGGGTCTCGCGCTCTTTCGCTTCCGGAGCCCAGTCGGTGAAGTCCGGCTTGCCGAGCGAATTGCGGCACTGCTTGACAACGATCTCGTTTTCCGCTTCGATGACGGCGGCGGGAGAAGTGCTCGTGCTGTCGGTGCCGACGCGGACGGTGTACTCACCCGCTTCGAGGATATACGCCGCGCGCTCTTCATCGTACGAGGAGATGTCGCGCACATCAAAGCACATCCTTGCCGGGCACGATGCCGATATTTTTGACCTCCGCGTCCACGGAAACGGTCTCGCCGTTCCACACCAGCTCGGTATAGGCGATCTTGAAATCGGTGTAGCTCAGGCCGTGGCCGAAGGAGAAGGCGGTGTCCTTTCCGAAGGTATCGAAATAGCGGTAGCCGACATAGATGTCCTCTTCATAGAAGATGCGCACGCCGAACTCCTTCTCCCCCGGCTGCTTGTCGGAGGCTTTGAGGTTTGAGAAGTTGTGCGCTCTCGGACAGTCATAGTAGTCCCACGGATAGGTATCGGGGAGCTTGGCGCTAGGGCTGCAGCGTCCATCGAGGATCTCCATGAGGGCGTAGGATGCGCCCACGCCGGCAAAGCCGGTATAGAGGATGGCGTCCACGGAGATCTCCTTCGCCCACTTCATTTCAATGGGGTATCCGGAGTTCAGAATGACGACGGTCTTTTCAAACGCTTCGGACACGGTGCGGAGAAGCTCGCGCTCTGCGTCGGTGAGATAATAGTAGTTTTTGTCGGGGCGGTTGTCGGCGAACTCGCCGGATACGCGGGAGATAATGACTACAGCGGTGTCGGACTTTGCCTTGGCGGCGGCGAGCTGCTCGGCGGTTGGGATAACTGTCTCGTGCTTTTCGTAGAGCGCGGCGATGTCGCGGTTGAGGGAGAAAGTCGAGTGCTCGGCGATCGCCTGATGCACGCTTGCCTGCCAGCGCGGATGGATGAGTCCCGCTCCGGTGGCGGTGTTGTAGAAGATATACTGTCCGCGGCCGAAGAGGTTGAGTGTGGCGGTCGGATCCAGCGGCAGGGCGTGGTTCTCGTTTTTGAGCAGCACCATGCACTCGCGCGGTGCCTGCATGGCGACGGCATCGTGTGCATCGTAGGCATACGACTCCGTCTTTACGGCGCGCTTGCCGGTCTTGAACTTCATGACCGTCTTCGGGAAAGGCGTGCCGTCCTCGGCGGTAAAGCCCGATGCTTCCATGGTGTATTCTGTGTCGTACTCGCGGGCGACGCTGCCGACCGGAACAGTGAGGCAGTGCATGGAAAGACCCATGGCTTCCATCTCAAATTCCTTGCCCTTCGGAATTTCGATGCCGTTCACCGTGATCCTGCCGTAACCGTTCCCGGCAAGCGGCTTGCTCAGGCGCAGCGTGACGGGGTGCTCCATACGCTCAAACGCCGTGAGCCGCCCCTGCATCTGGTCGAGATCCTGCTTCTTGCCGTCAAAAAGGGAAATTTTGTTTCTTGCCATGTTTGCCTCCTAACTTTGAACTTGCGGATGCGCCAAATCCCACGGCGCAAAAATGCGCTGTGGGATTTGGCATGGTATATGTTTTATTACTTTTTTGCTTTCTTTGCCTCCGCCTTGGCGCGCTTGGCTTTCAGCTCGGCGATGCGGTTTTCTTCGGTGAGATTTTCCTGTTGCTGATTTGATTGTAACAGAGCCGAAGCAAGAGCGTTAATAATTTTCTGTTATTTTTGTCAAAAATATGTTGTAATTAAAAAACAAGGCAGATTTCCGTTATAAAAAACAAAATCGTGATACTTTTACAGCGCCCCTCCGTGCTAAAATGCAGGTACGGTTCAATTGGGAGGAAGCTATGAAGCTGAATGAACACGCCGATGTCGTGCGTTTTTTGAAAACCGTCAACGAATGTCCGGGAGAAGTCATGTTCTGCACGGAGGACGGCGACTGTCTGAATCTGAAGTCCGCGCTTTCGCAGTGTGTTTTTGTTATGCTCTTTTCCAAGCCGGAGCTTTTGCGGAGCGGCGAGATACGATGCGAAAAAGCGGCCGCCGAGAGAAAAGTGCTCGGCATCCCATCGGCTCCGAGCGATACCCACGCAACCCGGGCGATGGAGCAGCAGCTATTGAAACTGGTGGAGGACGGGAATCTTCAGTACAAAGAGCATTCGGCGCGGCTCGTAAACCCGTGAGATATGGCCCGGTTGGGCAACGGCGATCCCATACGAAATCTCAAGAACATGACCATCATCTACACGGCGCTCTGCACCCGCGCGGCGATACACGGCGGGCTGCCGCCCGAAATTTCCTACAATCTCAGCGACATGTATATTCAGAGCATCGAGGCCTCGCGCTCGCTTGGGGAGATTGCAGAGGTAAACAGCGCCATGGTCGATGACTTCGTCCGCCGCGTGCATCACTGCCGCACCCATCCGGAGCGCTCGCCGCAGATGGAAGAGTGACGCTACTACATTCAGACGCACCTTACGGAGAAGATCACCTTGAAGTCCCTCGCCGATCATGCGGGCTATACGGAAACTTATCTCTCCCGCAAGTTCAAGGCCGAGACGGGTATATCCGTGACGGAATATGTCACGCGGCAGAAAACCGTGCTTGCCAAGAAGCTGCTGCGCGAGGACAAGCTCTCCGTGAGCGACATTGCGGAGATGCTCTGCTTCGGCACGCAGAGCTACTTCAGCGAACAGTTCCGAAAGGTCACCGGACAGACGCCCGGAGAATACCGGAAAAGGCAAAAGTGATTTTGTTCTGTGAAAAGGAACACCGAGCTTGATACGGAAGCGTATCGGGCTCGGTGTTTTCTAATGGGATATCGGGATTATTCGTCGTCATCCTCGTCGTCATCGTCATCGTCTTCTTCCTCGTTCTTTTTGTCGCGGAGGACTTTCACGATGAGGACGGCGGCTACGGCAATGACGGCCACAGCCAGTACGGCGATGATGATATAAAGGACAGTGGTCTTGCTGCCTGTCTTTTCCGTTTCGGCGGGAGTTTTCTCTTCGGTGCCGTCATCGACTTCGGAGCCTGCGGGGATCGGCTGGATGGTCTCATAGCCGCACACGGAGCACACGCCCTTCTGCTGACCGTCTTCGGTCGCCGTCGGCTTGGTCAGAACCGTCCAGGTGTAGGTGTGGAACGCCTCATCGCCGTGCTCGCCGCAGGTGCACTGATGCCAGTGCGAAATGTCGTTGTGCTCCCAGACGCTCGAGTAGCTGTGCTCGTGTGTCTTCTCGGAGGTGAAGGTGACTTCGACGGTGTTGGAATAGTAGGGGTCGGACTTGGTGTCGTTCGTGGTGAGAGTCACGCTCACGCGGTAGTAGGTTGTGCCCTCGGTCTGCTCGGGCTTATAGGTGGAGCTCGTGGCACGGGCGATGGCTTTCATTGCGGTGGTGTTGCTCGAAGTGCCGCTGTACCACTGGTAGGAGAGCGTGCCGCCGTCGGTGGAAGTGGCCTGAATGGAAAGGGTGAAGTCCGGCTTCTCGTTGAGCTTCATGTTGCCGCCGACCGGCTGGGAAATGATGCTGAGGGTGGCCGACTTCTTCGTTACGGTGAGCGTGGCTTCAGCGGATCTCGATTCACCGGCGCTGTTCTTGAAAACGCACGCGGCGCGCCAGCCGTTGAGCTCGTACGGAATATTGCCGAGCGTGAGCATTTCGGTGTTGCCGCCGCTGACAGAGAGTGTCGGGTACGCATTGCGGATGGCGGTGTAGTCATAATCGCGTGTGCCGTCCGCGCTGATGATGTGCCAGGTGTAGGTATCGGTATTATCCGCGCGGGCAATGAATATGGCCTGTCCGCCTTCGGTGAGCGTCTCGTCGGTCGGGTCTTTCGTAACGATCGGAGCGACCAGGATGTTGACGCGGCAGCAGTTCGTTGTAACGGCACCGACGCTGTTGATAAACTGGCAGTAGAAATCCGCGCCGTCAAATTCCCGGATGGCCTTCACGGAGAGCGTGTTCGCGGTCTGTCCGTCGAGCGGCACGGGGACGCCGTCTCCCTTCTTATAATACCACTGCGTTGCCGAGGCACCCGTGGCCGATGCGATAATCATGATGGTGTCGCCTTCGGAGATAGTGAGGTTTGTGAGGCTCACATCTTCCGTGATGACGGGCTTGGTGAGCACGGTGATCTTGCAGATCTCTGACTGGTCGCTGCCGGCGGAGTTCTGCACGAAGCAGTAGAATTCCGCACCGTTGTACGAGGTGTCCGTCGAGAGGATCTGGTAGGTATTGGATGTCTGTCCTTCGACCGGCGTGTCGCCGTCGGGATGGACGCGGTACCACTGGTAGGAAAGGTCATTGCCGGACGCTTCGATCGTAAGGGTAAGCGTCTGCCCCTCGGCTACCGTGAGAGTGGTCGGCACATCGGTATAGATGACCGGTGCATCATCGGCCAGGACCGAAATGCCGAGCGCCGCGGTGAGGCATACCGTCAGAAGGACGGCCATAAGGCGTTTAAAAATGAGTTTGCGCATATACTTGTTCTCCTCCCCCATGTTGACTGCATGGGATGAATTGTTCTTCTATTTTATCTATTAGACGCGCGAGAAGGCAAAAAAGTTTTGCGGGCCAAAAAATATCCCGAAGCGCAATTGTAGCGTTTCGGGGTATTTTTGTCAATGACTCTTTTTTAATTATTTTCAGCCGAGGCGGCGGAGGGATTCCTCCAGGTTGGCAATGAGGGCTTCGAGCTTTTCGGCGCGCTCGCGCTCGGTGGCAACGACATTGGCCGGGGCGCGGGAGACGAAGCTCTCGTTCGAGAGCTTGCGGCGCTGATTTTCGAGGAAGCCTCGGTTCTTCGCGAGTTCCTTGTTGATGCGCTGGCGCTCTTTGTCGAGGTCGACGAGCTCGCTCATCGGGAGGAAGCAGCTGGCGTCCTTCGTCACGACGGAGACCATCTTATCGGCGTCTGCAGGGGCTCCGTCGAGGACGGCGAC
The DNA here is from genome assembly GCA_963628785.1 of Oscillospiraceae bacterium. Classification (GTDB taxonomy): domain Bacteria; phylum Bacillota; class Clostridia; order Oscillospirales; family Oscillospiraceae; genus Apopatocola. The sequence goes on from CAVGGQ010000002.1 coordinate 61,048, forward strand.
TTCCTCGGCGTATGCAAGACGGCAGAGGTAATCGCGTCCGCTCTCGAAGGCCGCCTTGTCCTCGGCGACGATGTAGAGGTGGGACTTCCTGGACGGCGGGACATTCATCTCGCTGCGGCGGCTGCGGATGGCGCGAATAGCCTCCATGACCTTCTCGAAGCGGGCGCTCTCGGTCGGGAACGCCATGGTCTCGCTGTAGACGGGGTAGCTCCGGATCATCAGCGCGTCGCCTTCGTGCGGCAGAGCCTGATAGATCTCCTCGGTGATGAACGGCATGAAAGGATGCAGGAGCTTGAGCGTTTCGGTGAGCACATAGAGGAGGACTTTCTGCGCCTGAATGCGTGCGGCTTCGTCCTCGCCGTTCAGACGGGCTTTCGTAAGCTCGATGTACCAGTCGCAGAAGCTGTCCCAGATGAAGTCGTAGATTTTCTGCGCGGCGATGCCGAGCTCGTACTTGTCGAGATTGTCACCGACTTCGCGGGCAAGGTCGTTGAATTTGGAGAGGATCCACTTGTCCTCGAGCTCGAGCGTCTCGGGCAGCTCGTTCTTGTCGATGGTGAGGTTCATCATCACGAAGCGGGAGGCGTTCCAAAGCTTGTTGGCAAAGTTGCGCATGGCTTCGCAGCGCTCCGGGAAGAAGCGCATATCGTTTCCGGGCGAGTTGCCGGTGATGATGTTGAAGCGGAGCGCGTCCGCGCCGTAGGTGTTGATGACCTCGATGGGGTCAACGCCGTTGCCAGCGGACTTGGACATTTTCTTGCCCTGCGGATCGCGGATGAGGCCGTGGATGAGCACGGTGTGGAACGGGATCTTCTTCATATGCTCGCAGCCGGAGAAGATCATGCGGGCGACCCAGAAGAAGATGATGTCGTAGCCCGTCACGAGCACATCGGTCGGATAGAAGTACTCGAGATCTTCGGTCTTATCCGGCCAGCCGAGCGTGGAGAACGGCCAGAGGGCGCTCGAGAACCAGGTGTCGAGCACATCGCTCTCGCGGCGGATGTTCTTGGAATGACAGGCCTCGCACTCGCAGGCGTCTTCACGCGAGACGGTGATGTGGCCGCAGTCGTCGCAGTACCATGCGGGGATCTGATGGCCCCACCAGAGCTGGCGGGAGATGCACCAGTCGCGCACGCCGTACATCCAGTTGAGGTACGTTTTGGAGAAGCGGTCGGGAACAAATTTGATCTCGCCGTCTTCCACCACACGGATGGCTTCCTTGGCGAGGGGCTCCATTTTCACGAACCACTGGTCGCTTGCGAGCGGCTCCACATCGTTGTGGCAGCGGTAGCAGGTGCCGACATTGTGAACGCACGGCTCGATGGACACGAGATAGCCCTGTTCTTCGAGCTCCTGCACGATGGCTTTGCGGGCTTCGTAGCGGTCCATGCCGTCCCACTTGTAGCCGCCGGTGATCTTGCCTTCGCCGTCGAGCATCAGATACTGCGGCAGATTATGGCGCAGGCCGACTTCGAAGTCGTTGGGGTCGTGGCAGGGCGTGATCTTCACGCAGCCGGTGCCGAATTCCATGTCGGCGTGCTCGTCGCCCACGACGGGGATCTCGCGTCCCACGAGCGGGAGCGTGACGGTCTTGCCGATGAATGCCTTATAGCGCTCATCTTCGGGGTTCACCGCAACGGCGGCATCGCCGAGCAGCGTTTCGGGACGGGTCGTGGCGACTTCGACACTGCCGGAGCCGTCCGTGAGCGGGTAGCGGATGTGCCAGAAGAAGCCGTTCTTCTCGACATATTCGACCTCGGCGTCCGAGAGAGCCGTGGTGCAGTGCGGGCACCAGTTGATGATGCGCTTGCCGCGGTAAATGTAGCCCTTTTCATAGAGACTGCAGAAGGCTTCGCGCACGGCCTTGGAAAGCTGCTCGTCCATGGTGAAGTGCTGGCGCTCCCAGTCGCAGGAAGTACCGAGCGTTTTGAGCTGCTCCACGATGCGGTTGCCGTAGTGGTTCTTCCAGTCCCAAACGCGTTCGAGGAACTTCTCGCGGCCGAGGTCGAAGCGCGTGAGGCCTTCCTTGCGGAGCTCGGCTTCCACCTTGATCTGCGTGGCGATGCCGGCGTGGTCAACGCCGGGGATCCAGAGCGTGCAGTAGCCGCTCATGCGCTTCCAGCGGATGAGCACATCCTGCAGCGTTTCATCAAACGCATGGCCGAGGTGCAGCTGACCGGTCACGTTCGGTGGCGGGATGACGATGGTGAACGGCTTTTTTTCGGGATCACGCTCGGCGTGAAACCAGCCGCCGTCCAGCCAGTACTTGTAGATCTTACTCTCCACCTGCTTGGGATCGTAAATCTTCGGCAGTTCTTTCATACTGTTTCCTCCAAACAAAAACGCCCCGGAGAAATATCCCCGGGGCGCAAAACTTTGCGCGGTACCACCCGAATTCCGTCGGTTGCGACGGCACTCCTGCTCTCTGTAACGGGAGAACCCGGCCGCTTCTACTCGGTTGCATTCAAAGCGGCGGCTCCGGGGCGACCTTCGGCTCGGCTTCACAAGGGCTTGCACCGTCCGCCCTCTCTCTGCGATCCGCCGGGAGCTTACTCCTCCCCATCTGCGCTGTTACGGAAGGATTATACTGTTTTCTAATGAGAATGTCAAGGGCGGGTTTCGCATAAGCATTTTTCTCAAGCATAGGCTCTTAATCAATATAATTTCTATTACCGTTATTAGGATTTCCAAGCTAATGTGATGATACTGTTTGTAGCGTATGTCTTACTTCTTATTGCTTGCATAGATGAACGCAAGTCCGTAATTTTCGGTATCGTCAGCGCGGCGGCTTATTTAATTGCGCAAATTGCAAGTGCAAGCTGGACACCTGCATGGTAGAAATTAGTTAATCAGAGCGTCGGTCAGGATGGAAGC
>CAVGGQ010000003.1:0-58441 GCA_963628785.1 Oscillospiraceae bacterium
TTTTGCGCGGTCTGCCGCCTTTGGCGCCGTTTTCGGCGTTGACGGCGGCTTTTTTGTTGTCGCGGTCGATCACCGACTTGAACACCGGGAACAGGATCCGCGCGGCTCCGATCAGTTCCGACTCCTTCCCCGAGCGCGCATACTCGATGATCGCCACAAACAGATACCCGCGCTCCTCATACGTCAGCGCCGCCGTCTGCTCGATCCAGTCATAATACGTCTTCATATACACTCTTTCCACGCTTTGCACTCCTCCAAACGCATTTTCTCTCCTTCAAAGGACACGTTTAGTATACCACACAATCTGTGGAAAGAAAAGAGAAATTTACGCAAATTGCCAAAAAATCGCTTGACGGGAGAGACCGAGCCCGGCGACGCGAACGGCGACGGGAAGGTGGACGCCTTCGACCTTCTGCGGCTCAATAAGTATCTTGCCGGAGCGGACGCAGAGCTCGGATAAAAGGAGAATGGCATGAGGAAAACATTATCCGCGATCCTTACAGCGATCCTGCTGCTCACCTGTGTTCTGTGCACTGGCGCATACGCACAGGATGCATTCTCTCTCGGCGTTTCCTCCGTGTCGGGCGCGCGGGGAGATAAAGTGACGGTGACCGTCGAGATTTCCTCCAACCCCGGCATCGCCGTGCTGAACTTCGGAGTTGTCTACGATGAGAGCGTGCTGGAGCTTGTCGGCTCCTCCTGCAGCGGACTCTCCGATGCCATGTTCTCCGAAAATTATATCTGAGTGGATGCCGCGAACAACACCTATACCGGCCCGATCCTCACGCTTGAGTTCCGCATCCGGGACGACGCGCCGCTCGGCGAAAGCAGGATCACGCTCGACTCGCCGCTCGATGTCGGCAACTTCGATGAAGAGCGGCTGCCCTGCACCCCGGCCGTCGGCACGGTCACCGTGACGGGAAACGGCGGCGACACGGCAGCGCAGACCGGCGCGCCGCAGAGTGAAGCGGAGACGCAGACCGGCACATCGCAGAGCGAAAAAGAGACCCCGGCGCCGGCGGCTGCGGCGGAGAGCACGGAGGCACTCTCCGGGGAAACGGCCGGAGGCCCGGCGTGGCTCCGGATCGTGCTCGGCGCGGTGTGCATCGCGCTCGTCGTGTGGCTTATCCCCTCCGGGCGCCGCAAGGACGGCGGCAAAGATCCGTCCGAAAAGTAACGGCACGCGCCGCGGCGAAAATCTCGCTGCGGCGCGTTTTCTTTTGATATTGCTTGTTTTTCCGGTAGAACGGGGAAATGTGTCATAAATTATTTACAAAAACCTTTACAAATTTAACGAAATGTCTATGCAAATCGGCAAATGTATGCTATAATGTAGGCACATGGAAGAGAGGGGCATTTTCACAAGGGATTTGTTCCTGCCTTCCGCAGCAACGAAAGGAGTTGGATGGAATGAAATTCACCATCACGGGTAAGACGCTGGAGATCAACGATGAGCTCCGCAAGTACGCCGAGAAGAAGGTCGGCAAGATCGACCGTCTCTTCCGCAACGGGGACAGCGAAGCCTTCATCACGTTCAGCCGCGAACGGGGCCGCTATACGGCCGAGGTGACGCTCAAAAACAACGGTATGTTCTACCGGGTGAGCGAAACGACCGGCGACATGTTCGCGTCCATTGACTCCGCCTGCGCGTCCATCGAGCGCCAGATCCGCAAGAACAAGACACGCCTCGAGAAGAAACTCAAGGCCGGCCCCATCGACTGGTCGGATTACGGCGTGACTCCGGAGGCCGAAGAGGACGAGAGCGAGGACTTCACCATCGTCCGCACCAAGCGTTTCTCCATGAAGCCGATGACGGCGCAGGAGGCCATTCTCCAGATGAACCTGCTCGAGCACGAATTCTACGCCTTCCGCAATTCGGAAGAAAACGACGCTTTCTCCGTAGTCTATCGCCGCAAAAACGGCGGCTACGGCCTGATCTCCAACGTGGAGGAATAAAAGCTTTTCAAACGGGACCCGCTTCGCTGTGCTGTCGTTTGAGGGGATGCGGCTCGCCGCAGCGCACTCGCTTCGCTCGCACGTTTGCGAGCCGAGAAGGGCGGCGGAGGTATCGAAGACGGCGCACAGGAGCGCGCTCTTGCGGATGTTGATGTCCTTGCCGGGGCAGGTGTCGTAGACGACAGAGCCGGAGCACCGCCGTCTTCCGTTTTCCTCGCGTCCTTTCCCGCTGCGGCTCAGCGGATCCTGCCGGGTGAACAGGAGCGGAGATACCGATTCGGTATCTCCGCTCTGCTTTTACTCTGTCTTGGTCTTGGGTTTGGTGCTGCCGCCTTCGGTTTGGGGGCGGGGCTTGTGACGGCGGCGCTTATTGCGGTGGGACTGGGCACTCTTTTCGGTGCGGTCGCCTTTATCCGCACTCTCGGGGCGCTTTTCGGCCTTTTCGCCGCTCTTTTCCGGACGCTTTTTCTCGCCCCTCTCGGGACGGGAGGCTTTATCGCCCTTGTCCGTGCGATGCGGCTTCTCGGCCTTTTCAACGCGCGGGGCCTTCTCGCTGCGTTCGCCCTTTTCGCTCCGCTCGGGTCTTTCACCCTTCCCGGCCTTTTCGGCGCGCTCCGTCTTCTCGGTGCGCTCCGGCTTTTCCGAGCGTTCCGCTTTCTCGGGACGCTCGCCCCTGCCGCGGCCTCCGCGGCGTCGGTTATTGCGGCGGGCGCCGTCGGCACTTTTCTCCGCTTCGGGGGCGGATTCTCCGGCGGCTGCTGCGGCCTCGGGGTCTGCGATCATATCGGGCATGAGCCAGTCGTTTTCCGGCTCGAGCGGTGCGTCTTTCACTTTCTTCGGCTTGCCGCTGAGCACATCCGGCAGCGGCTGACCCTCGGCGGGACGCCCGCCCGGGACCTCGGCGATGTCGTCGACATCGTAGGTGCGGATGTCCGGGTCGCCCGAGGTGCGGTCGAGACGCACCTTGACGCTCTGGCGCAGGAGGTTGACAAGCGTCACGTTGCCGTAGCCGTCCTCGGTCTGCACGAACGCGCCGTTTTTCGGCACATGCTTCACGAGATCCTCATACGCCTCCTGCTCATAGCGCAGGCAGCACATGAGACGGCCGCAGGTGCCGGAGATCTTCACGGGGTTGAGCGACATGGACTGCGTTTTTGCCATCTTGGTGCTGACGGGCTGGAAGTCGTCCAGAAACTGGCTGCAGCAGAACGGGCGCCCGCAGATGCCGAGACCGCCGAGCATTTTCGCCTCATCGCGCACACCGATCTGGCGCAGCTCGATGCGGGTGCGGAACACGCCCGCCAGATCGCGCACGAGCTCGCGGAAGTCCACGCGCCCGTCGGCGGTGAAGAAAAAGAGGATCTTGTTGCCCTCAAACGAGCACTCCACGTCGACGAGCTTCATTTCGAGCTTGTGCTTTGCGATGAGCTCGCGGCAGATGCCGAGCGCTTCCTTTTCGCGCTTGCGGTTGAGCTCCTCGATGCGCAGATCGTCGCTCGTGGCGAGACGGACGACCGGACGGAGCGGCTGCACGGTCGCGTTGTCCTCGACCGGATGGCTGCCCCACACGCAGTCGCCGAGCTCCAAGCCCTTGGCCGTTTCCACGACGACCTTGTCGCCGGTCCTTACGGTGAGGCCGTTCGGCGCAAAATAATACGATTTTCCGCGTCCGCGGAATTTTACACTAACTACTTCTGTCACGGATATATCCTCGATTCTATATAGAAAAGCCTTCCCTTATAAGCCTTCCCCCTGCGCTCGGGGGAAGCTGCGGCGGAAGGGACGGGAAAGCGGGACAACAGGACACTTTGCTTGTTGAAATTACTGCCCTGCCGTCAGCACTCCTTCTTTTCGTTCGGTATGTAGGTGGAAAGATAGCCGGTCACATGCTTCTGGCCGACGTTCAGACGGAGGTACTCCAGCGCGCGGTTCAGGAACGCTTCGAGCGAGAGAAGCTCGCGGCGGTCTTTCACCATGCGCACGGCAAGCTCGGTCGCCGTCTGCACCACATCGGCAAGCTCCTGCCGGTCGAGATTTTCCATCGCGGTGCAGCAGCGGAGAAGCTCGGCACGGTCACTCCGCGCTTCGAGAAAGCCCTGTGCGCGCAGGAACGTTTCACTCGCACGGTCCTCCTCGCCCTCGGAGGAGAGACGGATCTCGGCACAGCGCGAGCGCACCGTGGCGAGCAGTCGCTCGGGACGCTCGGCGCACAGCAGCAGCACCACGCCCGCCGGCGGCTCCTCGAGGAGCTTGAGAAGGGCGTTCTGCGCTTCGGTGTTCATCGTGTCCGCTTCGGGGAAAATGTACGCCTTGCCGCCGGCCTCGTTCGGCCGCACGGCGGCATCGGCCACCACGGCGCGAGCCTGATCGACGACGATGTTGCGCCGGATCTTTCCGTTCGGCTCGGACGGCGTGCGCACGACGAGCGTCACATCCGGGTGGATGCCGGGGAAATCCCCCGTGAACACCTTGCGGCAGTGGCGGCACGCCCGGCAGGGCTTTTCTCCCGTCCCTTCGCACAGCACCGCCGCGGCCATCTCCCGCGCCCGCGCACTCGCAACCGCTGGAGAACCCGACAAAATATAAGCATGCATCATCTTTTCCATAATAACTCAGTATACCATAGAATACACGGCTTTGACAAGAAATAATTCGGCAGCACCGCACATTATCGTATGCGCTGCTGCCGAATTATGCGGTGCTGCCTCAATACTCCCGCAGGCGTTTTACGTTTGCGTTCATGAGGCGGCGGCCGAGGGTGCGGTAGGTGAAGGCTTTGACGGGGGACATTTCCTGGCCGTGTTCGCGGAGGGGGGCGTCCGGGGAGTCGTATATGCCGAAGTCCTGCGTGATGCCTTCACTCTGAATGTAGGTATTGCAGCGGTCGAAATCGATGACGGGGCGGCGGAAGTCGTGCACCGCTACGCCGCATCCGCGAAGGAGCGCCATGAAGAGCGTCCCCTTCGTGTTGCACTGCCCGAAGCCGTCCGCGAGCACGCGCGAGGCCGGGATGGCATCATCGGTGTTGTAGCCGAAGAGGATCTCATCGCGGACAAAATTATGAACCGCTCTCACGCACTCGAATTCCGCGAGGGAGCGCCAGCCGCGCGCGGCAATGAGCCGGGAGATCGAGAGATCGGAGAAATTCAGCATCGGCGTTTCGCGGAGATATCGTTCGTTCATGAGAGACCCTTTCCGTTAGCCGAGCACTTTGGCCATTGCGCGCAGGAGCGCTTCGTTTTCTTCGTGCGTGCGCACGGCGATGCGGTACCGGCCGGGCGCGAGGCCGAAGTAGTTTTCGCAGTTTCGGATGAGAATGCCCTTTTCGCGAAGCGCTTTGTCAAGCCCGGGGGCGGCGGAAAAGAGCAGAAAGTTGGCGTCCGAGGGGACGACGCGGCAGCCGAGCGATGTGAGCCCCGCGGCGAGAAACGGCCGTTCCGTGCGGATCAGGGCGCGCGTGCGCTCGAGAAATTCCGTTTCACGCAGCGCCGCAATACCCGCCGCCTGCGCGAGGGAGGAGACATTCCACGGCGGCACGGCTTCGGACATGGCGTGCAGGAGCGGGGCATCGGCGCTCAGAGCATAGCCGAGGCGAAGCCCCGCCATACCGTGGCTTTTCGTAAAGGCCTTGAGGATCAAGAGATTCGGGTGCGCGGCGAGATACGGCTTTGCACTCTCGCCGCCGTCCGTCAGGTCGAGGAAGCACTCGTCGAGAAAAAGGCGCGTGCCGAGCGCATCGCACACGGCGAGGATCTCGCGCAGCAGAGCACTCCCGATGAGCCGCCCGGTGGGGTTGTTCGGGTCACACAGGAAAAAGACCTCGGGCTTCGTTTCACGCAGAAAGGCGAGTATCCCCTCACCGGGCGCAAAACCGTTCGCCTTCGGGAGCATATAGCGCGCCATCGCGCAGCCGTGACGCGCGAGCGCGAGCGAGTATTCCGCGAAGGTCGGGGCAAGCTCCGCCGCGCTCTTCGCCCGCACGGCGTCGGCGTAGGCATAGATGAGATCCGCCGCGCCGTTCCCGCAGAGGATGTATTCCTCCGGCACGCCCTCATTGCGCGCAATGGCCTCGCGCAGGGCGCGGCAGTAAGGGTCGGGGTAGCGGTGAACATCCGGCAGCGCGCGGCGCACCGCTTCGCACACGCCTTCCGGCGTGCCGAGCGGGTTCGTGTTGGCGGAAAAATCCAGCACCGCCCCGCCGCCGTATATATCCCCGCCGTGGGGGTTGACCGAGTTATAGAGCATCATATCACCACCGCCGTCAGATACCGGATCGCCGCGCACAGGAGAAAGGCGAGCGCCGCCGTCGCATAGAGGAGCCGCCCCGCGCGGGGGATGTCCTCGTATTCGATCTCGCGCAGCGCATTGCCGATATAGGGCTTTCTGTGCAGCACGCCGTGATAGTACGCATCGCCCGCGAGACGCACGCCGAGGAGCCCGGCGCACACGGATTCCGTCTGCGCGGAGTTGGGACTCGCGTGGTTCCGGCGGTCGCGCCGCCAGATCTTCCAACCGTTTTTCGCGTCCATACCGAGCAGCGCGCCCGCCGCGAGCATCAAAAGCGCGGAGAGCCGCGCGGGGAGGAAGTTCAGAACATCGTCCGCCTTCGCGGGAACGAGCCCGATGTTTTTATACGGCATCTCGACATAGCCGAGCATGGAGTCCATCGTGTTGACGGCTTTATAGAAAAAGCCGAGCGGGGCACCGCCGAGCGCGAGTGCGAGCATCGGCGCGATGACGCCGTCGGAAGCGTTCTCCGCCACGGTTTCCACGGCGGCGCGGGTCACGGCTTTGTCGTCGAGCGATGCGGTGTCGCGCCCGACGATCATGGAAACGGCGCAGCGGTATTCCGCGCTGTCGCCCTTCTGCAGGGCTTTATATACCTTCATGCTCTCGTCGCGCAGCGATTTTGCGGCGAGCACCTGCCAGCACATGATGCTCTCGAGCACAAGGCCGCACACCGGGTGCAGCCGATAGGCAAAACAGAGGATCAGCGCCGGAACGCCCGTCGATACGAGCACGACAACGAGCCAGAGCACGCCCCCGGCAATGTTCTCGCCGCGGACGGTTTTGGGGAACAGGCGCCGAACGAGCCACTCCGCAGCCGAAATGAGCTTCCCGATGCCCACGACCGGGTGCGGGAGAGAGTGCGGGTCGCCGAGCAGCAGGTCGATGACGGCGCCGAGCGCGAAAGCCAACAGATGCATCATGGCATATATCTCCGAAAAACAGTTTCCGAGAGCATCATACCACAGCGCGGGCGGCTTTGCTACTTTTTATTGCTTCAGCGTTCGGATGAGCTTCGTGTACGACACGGCGAGGCAGGTGCACACGAGGGCATAGACGCCGAGGAGCACGGCCGGCACGGCAAAGCACACGCTTACCTTTACGGCGAGCCACAAGGTCGCGGCGCAGAGGATCCAGCTCACCGCCGCTCCGACGGGCATCGGGCGGCAGATGCTCTCGCAGACGGCGAGATCTTCCCCGCCTTCGTACAGGACAAAATCATGCTCGCTGCGGAAAATGGCCCAGAACGAGTAGCGCGAGACAAACTCGATGCCCTCCGCGGAGAGCTTTGCCTTGAGCACTTCGATCTCCGCGTCGGACTTCCCGCGCAGATAGCACACGCGGTAGGTGTACTGTCCGGGTCTGCACGGCTCGAAGCTCCATACGCCCTCGACGAGCCCGGTCGCAGCCCAACCCCCGGCGCACATTTTCGCCATGTACGCCTCATCCTGCTTGTGATTCATGGTGTAGTTGAATTTTTTCATAATCTGATTTCTGCTTTCTGCCTTTATTCGTCTTTGAGCCATTCGGCAACGGCGGCACGCATGCGGCGGTCGACATCCTCGCGCGTGGCGCGGCACTCCTTCGGGAACTCCCGCGCGGCGCGGAAGGCGCGGCCGACGAGAAAATCGGGGAAGAGCGGGAGGAGCTGCCGTAGCATCGATTCGGGGAAGGCATAGTGCGTGCCGTGCTCGTAGACAACGGCATCATACTTCGACTTCGCGCCGCGCTCTTTGAGGCGCTTTTCCATGCGGCGGATGTAGCGCGCCGGGAACCAGGTGCTGTCGTCCTCGCAGCCGATGAGGAGCAGGCGGCCGTGAATGTTCTCCACGGGGATCATCACTTCCTCCGTGAGCGGACGGCGCTCCTCCGTGTCGCGGAAGATCCTGTGACAGGTCATGATGTTGCCCGAGCCCTTCGTCTCCGCCTGCACGGTGCGCCAGTAATCGGGGTGCTGATAGGCATACGGGACACAGGGGAGAGGCTCGCCGCGCCATGTCATCATGGAATCGCCCTCGAGCGGCCACTCGCGGCAGCCGTCGCGGTGCCCCTGCGTGAAGCCCTGCAGCACAAAGTCGCACGGCGCCACGACCATGGTGAGCGTGATGTCCGGGATGCGCGCCGCCGCGGAGAGCGCGGGGATGCTCGTGATGGATGCGCCGAGCACACCGAACTTCCGGATGCCGCGCGCCTTGAGCTGCACGGCCGCCTCCTCCGCGCGCTCGAGCGGGAAGCTGTGGTAGCCGACGACGCCTTCCTCCGGCCCGAGCGAGAGCACGCTCACGCCGCGCCGGACGAGCCACTTCGCAACGCCCTTCGTGAGCGCGCTGCTGCCGCCGCTCCCGAGCAGGAGCAGTATGGCGGCGTCCGAGCCTTTGCATTCGGAATAATATTTTGTGATGTCCATGGAAGAATACCTCTTTTTTCGCAAACGGTTAGCATAAGCTAACCGACGGGGATCGAAAAAGCCGTCCTGCGGAATCTGTTCCGATGGTAGCAGAAAGGGAGCGGAATGTCAACCGGATTTTTATGCAAAGCTCCCTATTGACGCACAGCGGGACGGCGTGATAAAATCATACTGCTTTAAGTTGGTCCTGTGAGGCCATCAAGGAACAGCATAGATTTTTGCCGGCGGGATCTCTCCGCCTCCTTCGGTCTGCTTTCTTTGATGGGAAAGCAGATTTTTTCGCGGGAGGAATCGTCATGCCAATTTTTGAGAGAGACAGCAAGTGGGATATTCTTCTCCGCCGTATTGCCGAAACAAGTGAATATGTTGTATTGCCCGGTCTCGCAGACGTTCACGTTCATCTGCGGGAGCCGGGTTTTTCTTATAAGGAGACCATCTATACCGGCAGCCGCGCCTGTGCGCACGGCGGCTTCACCGCGGTGTGCGCCATGCCGAATCTCGATCCCTGCCCGGACAGCGCGGAAAACCTCCGGCGCGAAACGGAGCTCATCGAGCGCGATTCCGTCATCCGCATCCTGCCGTACGGCACGGTGACACGCGGCGAGGGCGGGGAGGAGCTCTCCGATATGGACGCGCTCGCGCCGCTCGTTGCGGGCTTTTCCGACGACGGCCGCGGTGTGCAGAGCGAGGAGATGATGCGCGCCGCCTTGCGCAAGGCCGGGTCGCTCGGGAAGATCATCGCCGCGCACTGCGAGGACAATTCCCTCCTGCACGGCGGGTACATCCACGACGGCGCGTACGCGCGCGCACACGGCCACCGCGGCATCTGCTCCGCGTCCGAATGGCGGCCCATCGAGCGCGACATCGCGCTCGTGCGCGAAACGGGCTGCGCCTATCATGTCTGCCATGTTTCCGCGAAAGAGAGCGTCGAGCTCATCCGCCGCGCCAAACGCGAGGGGCTCGATATCACCTGCGAGACCGCGCCGCACTACCTTTTGATGGACGAGAGCTTCCTGCAGGAGGACGGACGGTTCAAAATGAACCCGCCGCTGCGCTCGGAGGAGGATCGCCTCGCGCTTCTGGAGGGACTGCGGGACGGCACGATCGACATGATCGTCACCGACCATGCGCCGCACTCCGCGGAGGAGAAGAGCCGAGGGCTCGAAAAAAGCGCGATGGGCGTGGTCGGCATCGAAACATCGTTCCCACTGATGTACACCTACCTCGTAAAACCCGGCATCCTCACGATGGAAAAGCTCATCGAGCTCATGCACGATGCGCCCTGCCGCCGCTTCGGACTCGACACCGCGGACGACTTCACGGTGTTCGCCCTGAACGAGGAGTACGTCATCGACCCGGCGGAGTTCCTCTCCAAGGGGAAGAGCACGCCGTTCGAGGGCCGGAAGGTCAGCGGACGGTGCAAAATGACGGTGTGCCGCGGGCAGCTCGCCTATCTCGCACCGGAGCTTCGGGAGGACATACAGTGAAACAGGAGATATTTACCGTGCGGGAGAACAAGCGCATCGCGGAGAACACCATGCGCATCGTGCTGCACGGGGACGCGACGGCGCCGGAACGCCCGGGGCAGTTCGTGAATGTGAAGATCGACGGCTTCTTTCTCCGCCGTCCGCTCTCGGTGTGCTTTGCGGCGGACGAGAGCATCACGCTCATCTACCGCATCGTCGGCGCGGGCACGGAAAAGCTCGCCGCCGCTTCGGAGGGCGACACATTCGACATCCTCACCGGGCTCGGGAACGGCTTCGATCTTTCCCGCGCGGGAGAGCGCCCGCTGCTCCTCGGCGGCGGCATGGGCACCGCGCCGCTCTACTGGCTGTGCGAACGGCTGACGGCGCAGGGCAAGCGCCCGCGGGTCGTCCTCGGCTTCCCGAAGGCGGCGGATGTATTTTATAAGGAAGAATTCGAAGCGCTCGGCGCGGAGACCGTTGTTGTTACGGAGGACGGCTCGCTCGGAGAAAAAGGCTTCGTGACGCGCGCCATGCCCGACGCGGCATACTCGTACTTCTACGCCTGCGGCCCCGAGCCGATGCTCAAAGCCGTGTGCAAAGCGTCCGTGACATCGGGCGAAATGAGCTTCAGCACCCGCATGGGCTGCGGCTTCGGCGCGTGCATGGGCTGCACCTGCCAAACGCTCGCCGGGCCGAAGCGCATATGCAAGGACGGCCCCGTGATGAAAAAGGAGGAGATCCGATGGGAAAACTGACCGTTGACCTCTGCGGCATCGAGCTCGATAACCCCGTCATCCCCGCCTCGGGCACGTTCGGGTACGGGTACGAGTTCGCGGAGCTTTACGACATAAACTGCCTCGGCACATTTTCTTTCAAGGGCACGACGCGCCGCGCCCGCCTCGGCAACCCGCTGCCGCGCATCGCGGAAGCGCCCGCCGGCATCATCAACGCCGTGGGACTGCAGAATCCGGGCGTGGAGCGCGTCATAAGCGAGGAGCTCCCGAAGCTCAAAGCCTGCTTCCGGAAGCCGGTCATGGCGAATGTGAGCGGATTTTCGATCGAGGAATACGCCGAAGTGTGCGCCATGCTGGACGGCGAGGCGCAGATCGGCTGGTTCGAGGTGAACATCAGCTGCCCCAACGTCCACGGCGGCGGCATGAGCTTCGGCACCGACCCGAAGTGCGCGGCGGCCGTCACGAGCGCGGTGAAGCGCGTGACGAAAAAGCCGGTCATACTGAAGCTCTCGCCGAACGTCGGCGACATCACGGAGATCGCGAAGGCGTGCGAAGGCGCGGGCGCAGACGGCATCAGCCTCATCAACACCGTCCTCTCCATGCGCATCGACCTCGCCAGACGCAGACCGCTCCTTGCAAACACCACCGGCGGCCTTTCGGGCAGCGCCGTTTTCCCGCTGGCCGTGCGCATGGTGTACCAGACGGCGAAGGCCGTGTCGGTGCCGGTCATCGGCATCGGCGGCGTATCGAGCGCCGAGAACGTGCTCGAGATGATGATGGCGGGCGCGACCGCCGTGGAAGTCGGCGCCGCCAATCTCGCGCAGCCCTGTATCTGCCGGGACATCATCGCGGAACTTCCCGCGGTCATGGATCGATACAAAATCAAAAATATCAAAGATATTATCGGAGGAGCCTTATGAAACGAGATGTGATCATCGCCTGCGACTTTGCGAGCGCGGAGGCGACCTATGCCTTCCTCGACCGCTTTACCGGCGAGAAGCCCTTTGTCAAGATCGGCATGGAGCTTTACTATGCGGCCGGCCCGGACATCGTCCGCGAGCTGAAGCGGCGCGGCCACCGCATTTTCCTCGATCTGAAGCTGCACGACATTCCGAACACCGTGAAAAAGGCCATGGCGGTGCTCTCCGGGCTCGATGCGGACATTGTGAATCTACACGCCGCAGGCGGAGCGGACATGATGCGCGCCGCCGTGGAGGGACTCACGCGGCCGGACGGCACGAGGGCGAAGCTCATCGCCGTGACGATGCTCACCTCGGTCGACAAGCAGCGCATGAACGACGAGCTCCTCATTCCCGGCGAGCTCAACGACATCGTGATGCGCTATGCGCTCAACGCGCGCAATGCGGGGCTTGACGGCATCGTGTGCTCTCCGCTCGAGGCGGGCCGGGTACACGAGGTTTGCGGCGGCGACTTTCTCACCGTTACGCCCGGCATCCGTTCCGCGGACGACGTGCAGGGCGACCAGCAGCGCGTGACGACGCCCGCGAAGGCGCGCGCGATCGGCTCGGATCTCATCGTGGTCGGACGCCCCATCACGGCGGCCGCCGACCCGGTCGAAGCATACGAGCGCTGCATGAACGAATTTGCAAAAGCCTGAGGAGGATCACCGATGAAAGAGATAATCGCGAAGGATCTGCTTTCCGTCGGCGCGGTGTTTTTCCGCCCCGATGAGCCGTTTACCTGGGCCAGCGGCATCAAAAGCCCGGTGTACTGCGACAACCGCCTGACACTCACCGCCCCTGCGGTGCGCACCGATGTGGAGGAGGGGCTCGCCGAGCTCATCCGCACGCGCTACCCGAACGCCGAGGTACTCATGGGCACATCGACCGCCGGCATCGCGCACGCCGCCATCACGGCGCACATCCTCGGCCTGCCGATGGGCTATGTGCGCAGCGGCGCCAAGGACCACGGCCGTCAGAACCGCATCGAGGGCAAGCTCGAGCCGGGCGAGAAGGTCGTTGTGGTGGAGGATCTCATTTCCACCGGCGGCAGCGTCATCGAAGTCGTCGACGCACTGCGCGAGGCGGGCGCCGAGGTGCTCGGCATCGTGAGCATCTTCACCTACGGCATGAAAAAGGGACTCGAGCGGCTCGCCGCCGCCTGTGTGGAGAACACCTCTCTCACCGACTTCGACTGCATTGCGCAGGTAGCCTCGGACGAGGGATACATCAGGCCGGAGGATGTGCGCCGCCTCATCGCGTTCCGCGACAACCCCTCCGACGAGAGCTGGATCAAAGGGTGAAGGAAATGCGCAATCTCATCGACATCATGGAGCTCTCCGTCGAGGAAGTCGACGAGCTCATCCATACGGCGCTCGACATTATCGCCAACCCCGATAAATACGCCGAGAGCTGCCGCCGCAAAAAACTCGCCACGCTCTTCTTTGAGCCGTCCACCCGCACGAGACTGAGCTTCGAGGCCGCCATGTACGAGCTCGGCGGCAATGTCATCGGCTTCGCGGGCGCCGACTCCAGCTCCGCCGCCAAGGGCGAGAGCGTCGCGGATACCGTGCGTACCGTCGGCTGCTATGCGGACATCATCGCCATGCGCCACCCGAAGGAGGGTGCCCCGGTCGTTGCGGCGCGTACCGCGGGCGTGCCGGTCATCAATGCGGGCGACGGCGGCCACAACCACCCGACGCAGACGCTCGCCGACCTTCTCACCATCTACCGCGAAAAGGGAAGGCTCGACCACATGACCATCGGACTTTGCGGCGACCTGAAGTTCGGCCGCACGGTCCACTCGCTCATCTCCGCCATGTCGCGCTACGAGGGCATCCGCTTCGTGCTTATCTCCCCGGAGGAGCTGCGCGTGCCGCGCTACCTCATCTCGGACGTGCTCGAGGGGAAGATCCCGCACGAGGAGGTTACCGATCTCGAGGCGGCCATCCCCGATCTCGATGTGCTCTACATGACGCGCGTGCAGCGCGAGCGCTTCTTCAACGAAGCGGACTACCTGCGGCTGAAGGACAGCTACATCCTTACACCGGAGAAGCTCAAGAGCGCCAAGAGCACACTCTCCGCGCTCCATCCGCTCCCGCGCGTGAACGAGATTTCCGTGGCGGTCGACAGCGACCCGCGTGCGTGCTACTTCAAGCAGGTGCTCAACGGCAAATATATGCGCATGGCGCTCATTCTGAAACTTCTGGAGGTGCAGGTATGATCATCGGACAGATCAAGGACGGCATCGTGCTCGACCACATCACCGCCGGCAAAAGCAGCGAGATCTACACGCTTCTCGGGCTCGACAAGCTCGATTGCACAGTGGCGACCATCCAGAACGCCGAGAGCACGAAAATGGGCAAGAAGGACATCATCAAGATCGGGCAGACCATGGATATCGACCTCGACATCCTCGGCTACATCGATCCCGGCATCACCGTGAACATCATCCGCGACGGCAAGCGCATCAAGCGCGAGCACCTCTCGCTGCCCGACAAGATCGTCGGCCTTTTGAAGTGCAAGAACCCGCGCTGCATCACCTCGTGCGAGCAGGAGCTCGAGCAGGAATTCCGCCTCGTGAACCGCGAAAAGAAGATCTACCGGTGCATCTACTGTGAGAGCGAAGCGCCGAAATATACGCCGGATGCGCTGAAATAAGAGGGAGAGAGAATCATGAAGAGAACAGACATCAAAAAGATCCTTATCATCGGCTCCGGTCCCATCGTCATCGGACAGGCGGCGGAGTTTGACTATGCCGGCACGCAGGCGTGCCTCGCGCTGAAAGAGGAGGGCTACGAGGTCATCCTCGTGAACCCCAACCCCGCCACCATCATGACCGACACCTCCATCGCCGACAAGGTGTATATGGAGCCGCTCACGCTCGAGTATGTATCGAAGATCATCCGCTATGAGCGCCCGGATGCCATCGTCCCCGGCATCGGCGGACAGACCGGCCTGAACCTCGCCATGGAGCTCGAGAAAAAGGGCGTGCTGCGCGAGTGCCGGGTGGAGCTGCTCGGCACGAGCAGTCAGAGCATCGAGCGTGCCGAGGACCGCGAGCTCTTCAAGGAGCTGTGCCAGTCCATCGGCGAGCCGGTCATCCCCTCCGAGATCACCTACAACATCGACGAGGCCAAGGCGGCGGCCGAGCGCATCGGCTATCCCGTCGTGCTGCGCCCGGCGTTCACGCTCGGCGGCACCGGCGGCGGCTTCGCGAATAACGAGGAGGAGCTCCTCAAGCTCGGCCGCAACGCCTTCGCTCTCTCGCCCGTGCATCAGGTGCTCATCGAGAAGAGCGTCAAGGGCTACAAGGAGATCGAATTTGAGGTCATGCGCGACAGCGGCGACCACGTCATCACCATCTGCGGCATGGAGAATGTCGACCCGGTCGGTGTCCATACCGGCGACTCCATCGTCGTGGCGCCCATCCTCTCCCTCTCCGACGCCGATCTCAAAATGCTCAACGACAGCGCCATCAAGATCATCCGCGAGCTGAAGATCGCGGGCGGGTGCAATGTGCAGTTCGCGCTCGACCCCGAATCGAGCCGCTACTACCTCATCGAGGTGAACCCGCGCGTGTCGCGCTCCTCCGCTCTTGCATCCAAAGCGAGCGGCTACCCCATCGCCCGCGTGACGGCGAAGATCGCCGTGGGTATGCTCCTCGAGGAGATCGCCGTCGCCGGCGGCACTGCGGCCATCGAGCCGAGCCTCGACTATATCGTCGCCAAGTTCCCGCGCTTCCCGTTCGACAAGTTCAGCACTGTCCCCAATGTCCTCGGCACGCAGATGAAGGCGACCGGCGAGGTCATGGGCATCGGCGCCACGCTCGAGGAGTGCTTCCTCAAGTCCGTGCGCTCGCTCGAGATCGGCGTGTGCCACTTCCGCCTCAAGAAGTTCGACGCATGGGAGAGCGCGGAGCTGCTGCGCTACATCGATATTTTCCACGATGACAACATTTTCGCCGTTGCCGAGCTCCTGCGCCGCGGCGAGAGCATCGAAACGCTCCACCGCATCACAATGATCACGGAGTGCTTCCTCGAGTCGCTCGGGAAAATCACCGACATGGAGCGCACGCTCGAAGCGAACAAGGGAAGCCTCGCCGTTCTGCGCGAGGCAAAGCTCATGGGCTTCTCGGATAAATACATCGCCTCCCTCTGGAATATGCCCGAAACGGACATCTATGCCATGCGCCGCGAGAACGGCATCACGCCCATTTTCCGCATGGTGGACACGCTGCACACCGGCAAATACATTGCCTATCTCTATTCCTCCTACACCGGCACGAACGAGTCCCGCCTCTCCGACAAAAAGAAGGTCGTGGTGCTCGGCGCCGGCCCCATCCGCATCGGCCAGGGCGTGGAGTTCGACTACTCCACCGTGCACGCCGTGCAGACCATCCGCCGCGCCGGATACGAGGCCATCATCGTGAACAACAACCCCGAGACGGTCTCCACCGACTACACCACCGCCGACAAGCTCTACTTTGAGCCGCTCACCGTGGAGGATGTCATGGCCATCATCGACTTTGAAAAGCCGGACGGCGTCGTCGCCTCCCTCGGCGGACAGACCGCCATCAACCTCGCTCAGCCCCTCGCCGACCGCGGCGTGAAGATCATCGGCACCGACTGCGAAGCCATCGAGCGCGCTGAGAACCGCCGCAGCTTCGAGAAGGTCCTCGAGGATCTCAACATCCCGCAGCCGCGCGGATGCGCCGTCACGAACATCGAAGACGGTATCAAGGCGGCCAACGATGTCGGCTACCCTGTGCTCGTTCGGCCGAGCTTCGTGCTCGGCGGCCGCGCCATGGAGCTCGTCGCGAACAACGATATGCTCCGCCACTATCTCAAGACCGCCGTGGAGATCGACACCGACAAGCCCGTGCTCGTCGATCACTACATCCAGGGCAAGGAAGTCGAGGTCGACGCCATCTGCGACGGATACGATGTGTTCGTCCCCGGCATCATGGAGCTCGTCGAGCGCACAGGCGTACACAGCGGCGACTCCATCAGCGTGTACCCGTCGTACTCCATCTCCGACAAGGTCAAGGGCGTCATCCTGCAGTACACGAAGCTCATCGGTCTTGCCATCGGCATCATCGGCCTTTACAACATCCAGTTCATCGTGGACAAGCACGACGATGTCTACATCATCGAGGTGAACCCGCGCTCCTCGCGCACCGTACCGTTCCTCTCCAAGGCGACCGGCTACTCCCTCGCAGACATCGCCACCGAGGTCATCCTCGGCAAGAGCCTCAAGGAGCAGGGCATATTCGGCATCTACCCCGAGGAGAAGAAGAGCCGCTTCGTAAAGGTGCCGGTGTTCTCCTCCAACAAGATCAAGGGCCTCGATGTGTACCTCTCTCCCGAAATGAAATCCACGGGCGAGGCCATCGGCTACGACCGCACCCTCTCGCGCGCCATGTACAAGGCGCTGCAGGCCTCCGGCATCCGGCTGCAGAATTACGGCACGGTCGTCGTGACGCTCGCCGACGAGGACAAGGAAGAGGCACTGCCCATTGTCCGCAGCTTCTACAACATGGGCTTCAACATCGCCGCCACCGTCGGCACGGCGAACTTCCTCAAGAAGAACGGCATCCGCACCCACAAGCTCGGCAAGATCTCCGAGGGCAGCACGGAAATTCTCGACTTCATCCGCTCGGGCTTCGTGAGCTATGTAATCAATACCCGCGCCGTGACCTCCGGCGTACACTACGAAGACGGCGCGGAGATCCGCCGCTGCGCCACCGAAAACGGCGTGACCATCTTCACCTCCCTCGACACCGTCCGCATCGTGACCGAAGTCCTCGAGGAAATGACCATCTCCGTCTCCACCATCGACTCCAACCACTGATACGGCACAACAAAAAAGAAAGCAGGAAACCGAACAAACGCGGTTTCCTGTTTTTTCGTTTTCGTAAAAAATCAGTTTTCGGGGGTCACTTCGCCGCCGGAGTCGGTCAGGGAGAGAGTGTCGGCGGTGATGTCGTAGGCCCGGATGCAGCCGCCGTCCGCTTCGGCGGTGAGGGACGAGGCGGAGATGTCGCTGAGGGAGATGCAGCCGTTCGGCGCGACGGCCGTGAGAGTCTTGAAGCTTGAAAGGGTCACATTGACCGCATCGTTCACGCGATCCGTTTCGGCCGAGGTCGTGATGCTCACCGTGCTCTCGGGCGAGCTCACATCGAAGATCGCGATCCTGCCGGTATCGCTCGTGAGCGTCGCCGTGCCGACCCAGTCCGTCGGAAGCCACACGATCACCTCCGCGTCCTTCGATGCGAAGAGACGGTGGACGGCATCGAGCGGCTGCTCCTTGATGCGCACGGTGTCGCCGAGGCGCGTGACGGACATACGCTCCTCGGTGAACGCGCCGGAGACGCAGACGAAGAATGTGTCGTCCGTGGGGTAGAGCTGAACATCCACACTGTCCGTTTCGACGATGAGCGTAAAGGCGCTGCTGCCGTCGGTAATGCGGCTGTCAAGATCCAGAACGGTATATGTGCCGGTCGGGGAGTAGTCCCAGCCGAGCGTCATGCCGATGAAGATACCGGCGGCTGCGAACAGCGCGCCGATACCGAAGAGAACTTTCTGCCAGACTTTCATTGGAACTCCTTTCATCCGATGTCGTTTTTGAGCTCATAGATGAGCTTGAGCGCCTCGAGCGGCGTGAGCGTGTTCGGGTCGATGCGCCGCAGACGGCCGGCGGCCGTGCTCGCGCCGACATCGGCGAAGCTCACCTGGTCGCTCTCGGTCTTCGCGGCGGCTGCGGGGACGGCGCCCTGTTCCGTCAGCTCGCGCAGATGCGTATTCGCGGCGCGGATGACGCTCTCCGGGACACCGGCGAGCTTCGCGACCTCGATGCCGTAGCTCTCGTCCGCCGCGCCGGGGAGGATCTTGCGCAGAAACAGCAACTTGCCGTTCTGGCGCTTGGCGCTGATGTTGTAGTTGCGCACGCCCGGGATCGTGCCCTCGAGAACGGAAAGCTCGTGGTAGTGTGTGGCGAACATCGTTTTTGCGCCGAGCTTCTTCGGATCTGCGCAGTACTCGAGCACCGCGCGGGCGATGGCCATGCCGTCGTAGGTCGAGGTGCCGCGCCCGATCTCATCGAGGATGAGCAGCGAGTCGGCGGTGGCGTTTTTCAGTATGGAGGCGACCTCGCTCATTTCCACCATGAACGTGGACGCACCGCCCGCGAGATCGTCACTCGCGCCGATGCGCGTGAACACGCGGTCGCATATACCCACCGTGGCACTGCGCGCCGGGACGAACGAGCCGATCTGCGCCATGAGCACGATGATGGCCGTCTGGCGCATGTAGGTGCTCTTGCCCGCCATGTTCGGGCCCGTCACGATGGCGACACGGTCGTCGCTGTCGTTGAGATGCGTGTCGTTCGGGACGAAGAGCGAGTCGCGCTGCATCTGCTCCACAACAGGGTGACGCCCTTCGATGATGGAGAGCGTGTGCGAGAGCTCAATCTCTGGGCAGACATAGTTGTTGCGCACCGCGACCTCGGCGAGCGAGCAGAGCGCGTCGAGTTCCGCCACGGCGGCGGCGAGCGTTTGCAGCGCGTCGACCTGCTCTCCGGTCTGACGGAGAATGTCGCGGAAAAGGTCGTATTCGAGCGTTTCGATGCGCTCGCGGGCGGAGGAAATATCGTCCTCGAGCGTTTTGAGCTCGGGCGTAAAGTACCGCTCGCCGTTCACGAGCGTCTGCTTGCGGATGTATTCCTGCGGCAGCTCCACCGCGCCCGCGCTGTTCGGGACATCGATGTAGTAGCCGAAGACCTTGTTGTAGCCGACTTTGAGCTTTTTGATGCCGGTGCGCTCCTTTTCGCGCGCTTCGAGCTCGGCCACGCGGCGCGCGCCGTTGTCGCGGATGTCGCGCAGGCGGTCGACCTCCTCGTTGTACCCGGTGCGGAGGATGCCGCCCTCGCGCACGGAGAACGGCGGCTCATCGCATATGGCGCGCCGCAGCAGGGCGCAGAGCGCCTCGAGCGGGTCGGTGGACGCGATGGAGCGGAGCATGCCGCTCTTGTATTTGCCGAGACGGGAGAAGAGCTTCGGCATGGCGGCAAGATAATTGCCGAGCGCGAGCATATCGCGGCCGTTCGCCGCGCCGTACACCGCGCGGGAGGTCAGACGCTGAATGTCGCCGACGCCGCGCAACTCCTCAATGAGCTCGGCACGGCCGACATTATCGCGGAAGAGCTCGTCCACGGCCGAGAGACGGCGGCGGATGGCGACGGGTGAGAGGAGCGGACGCTCCACCCAGCTGCGGAGCATGCGCCCGCCCATCGGCGTTTTCGTTTTGTCGAGCGCCCAGAGAAGGCTGCCGCGCTTCTCTCCGGTGCGGAGATTTTCCGTGAGCTCCAGATTGCGCCGCGCTGCGGCGTCGAGCTCCATATAGCGCCCGCGCGTGAAAATGTCCGGCACGCGGAGCTGCGACATATCGCCGCGCTGTGCATCGGCAAGATACGAGAGCAGCGCGCCGAGCGCGCAGGTCGCCGCGTCGTCGAGCTCCGGGACCTCATCGCCGTACTGCGCGGCGATCTGTTTGCGGCACGCTTCCTCCTCAAACCGCTCCGGCGTTTCCTCGACACGGCAGGAGAGACGCTTCTCGAGCATCTCGCGCACTTCACGGTAGCGCGCGGCCTCGGGGGAGAGCACGCACTCGCGCGGACGGAAGCGGGAGAGCTCGTTCTGAATGTGCGAAGCGGCGTCCGTTTCGAAGGATGCGGCACACACCTCGCCGGTGGACACATCCGCAAACGCGCATGCGCCCTCGCCGCCGCGCAGGAGGATGGCTGCGAGGTAGTTCGATTCCCCCTCGCTCAGCATGGAGCTTTCCATGACCGTGCCGGGGGAGATGATGCGCACGATGTCGCGCGAGACGAGCCCCTTGCAGAGCTTCGGGTCTTCCATCTGCTCGCACACGGCGACCTTGTAGCCCTTGGCGATGAGGCGCGAAATGTACTGCTCGGCGCTGTGGTAGGGCACGCCGCACATCGGCGTGCGCTCGTCCTCGGGACGGCCGCGGTCGCGCGTGGTGAGAGCCAGATTCAGCTCCCGCGCGCCGACGACGGCATCGTCGTCGAACATCTCGTAGAAGTCGCCGAGACGGTAGAACAGAAGGCAGTCGGGGTGCACCGCTTTGATGGCGTTATACTGCATTTTCATGGGAGTGGTTTCTGCAGGCAAGATGATCTCTCCCCTTTTCAGTCGATGATCTCTCCGAAGAGAGCGAAGGTGTTGCTCGAGGTGATGTGCGCGTCGGCCCATGTGCCGATGCGCTCCTCGCCGCCGCGCAGATGCACGAGCCGTCCGCCCGCGGTGCGCGCCGAGAGATTATAGTCACCGTTTTTCGCCGTGCCATCGATGAGCACACGGAAGGTCTTGCCCTCCTGCGCGCGGTGGAGCTCGGCGCTGATGCGCCCGGCGCTCTCCACAAGACGGTCAAAGCGGTTTTGAATGACCTCGCGCGGCGTGTCGTCCTCGAGCTTCGCGGCGGGTGTGCCGGGACGGCGGGAGTAGATGAAGGTGAACATCGAATCAAAGCGCACGGTCTCCGTTAGGCGCAGCGTATCGAGGAAATCCTCCTCCGTTTCGCCCGGGAAGCCGACGATCACATCGGTCGTGAGCACGAGATCGGGGATGTACCTGCGCACCAGCTCTGCCTGCTGTAGATATTTTTCGGAGGTGTACACGCGGTTCATGGCGCGCAGGATGCGGTCGCTGCCCGACTGCACCGGCAGATGGATGTGCGGCGCACACTTTTCGCACTCCGCCATCGCCGCGAAGAGCTTCTCCGTGGCGTCCTTCGGGTGGCTCGTCATGAAGCGGATGCGGAAATCGCCCGGAATGGCGTTGACCATGCGGAGAAGGTCGGCAAAATCCACGTTTTCATCGAGCCCGCGGCCGTAGGAGTTCACATTCTGCCCGAGCAGCGTGATGTCCTTGCACCCGGCCGCCACGAGCGACTCCGCTTCGCGCACGATATCCTCGCTGCGCCGGGAGCGCTCGCGCCCGCGCACATAGGGAACGATGCAGTAGGAGCAGAAGTTGTTGCAGCCGTTCATGATGGAGAGCCATGCTTTCACGCTGCCGTCGCGCACTCGCGGCAGGCCCTCGGCAATCGACTCCGTGCTTTCGGCACAGAACACGCGCCCCTTTGAGCCGGAGAGACCGTGCACGCGCAGCGTCTCCGCGAAAAGCTCGGGGAAGCGCCAGAGCTCATGCGGGCCGAAGCACAGATCCACCATGCGGTAGGATCGTTTCACCTGCTCGCGGATCTCCTCGCTCTGCGCCATGCAGCCGCAGAGAATGACAATGCGCTCGGGGTGCACGCGCTTTAAGTGCGTGAGAGCGCCGACATTGCCGAAAACGCGCATTGTGGCGTGCTCGCGCACGGCGCAGGTGTTCACGGCGATGACATCGGCCTTGTCCTCATCGTCGGTCATCGTGTAGCCCATGGCGCGCAGATAGCCGCGCAGCACCTCACTGTCGGATTCGTTCTGCTGGCAGCCGTAGGTGTCCACCATCGCAAAGCGCTCGCCCTCGCCGAGCGAGGCGCGCACGCGCTCACATATCTCTTTCTGCCGATCGATCTCCTCCGCGGAGATCTCGGTGCGGGTATAAGCCATGTTATAATTCCTTTCGGTCGATGCAAAATCATTTCAATTCTCTATATTAACATTTTATGCTGGATTCCGCAACGGCTTTGCGGTATAATCAAAATGAAAAATTATCGGCTGCCGGGAAAGCGGCGGCCGGATCTGCGGAGGATACGACCCGATGCCGAATATACATGTTCTCTCGCCCCACGTCGCCGACCTGATCGCCGCCGGCGAGGTGGTGGAGCGTCCCGCCTCGGCGGTGAAGGAGCTCCTCGAAAACGCCGTTGACGCCGGAGCGCGTACCGTTGTGCTCGAGATCCGCGCCGGAGGGCGGGATTATATCCGCGTGACCGACGACGGCGTCGGCATGGCGCCGGAGGATGCGGGCGTGTGCTTCCTGCGCCATGCCACAAGCAAGCTGCACGACGCGCGCGGGCTCGAGGCCATCGGAACGCTCGGCTTCCGCGGTGAAGCGCTCGCGGCCATCAGCGCCGTCTCGCGCATCACGCTCACCACCCGCGCCCGCGGCGCGGACATGGGCGTGCGCATGGAGGTGAACGCCGGCGAGATCGAATCCATGGAGGAGATCGGCTGCCCGGAGGGCACGACCATTGTCGTGCGCGACCTCTTTTTCAACACCCCGGCGCGCCAGAAATTCATGGGTTCCGACCGCAGCGAGGGCGCGGCGTGCGTGCAGAGTGCGCTTCGTACGGCACTCGGCCGCCCGGATGTGAGCTTCCGGTGCCTGCGCGACGGACAGGAGGAATTTTTCTCCCCCGGCGACGGCACGGCCAAGTCCGCCGTCTACGCGCTTCTCGGCCGCGATGCGGCGGCGGGGCTTCTCAATGTGAGCACCGAGAACGAGGGCATCGGCGTAAAGGGCTTCGTCTCCGTGCCCGGCTACTGCCGCGGCAACCGCAGCGCACAGTACTTTTTCTGCAACGGCCGCCCCATCCGCTCGCGCTCGCTGCAGGCGGCGCTCGAGCAGGCGTACAAAAATACCGCCATGGTCGGCAAGTTCCCGGGGTGCGTGCTCTATATCACGCTCCCGAACGGCCTTGTGGATGTGAATGTCCATCCGACGAAAGCGGAAGTGAAATTCGCGCGCGAAAAGGCGGTCTTTGACGGCGTATATTACGGCGCGCTCTCCGCGCTCGGCGAAAAGAGCGCCCCGCAGGTGATGTCCGCGCAGCCGCAAAGCCCCGCTGCTCCGACCAAAGCGCCGGGCGCGAACGCCTCGGCCAATGCGCGGCAGGACTTCTTCCGCTCCATGAACAGCGCACAGTACCGGAAAGAATATATGAGCGGCGAAAAAAAGAGCGCCCCGGCGGTGCGCGAGCGCGCGCCCTATCGCACGGAAGCGCACGGCAGCGCCTCCTCCGGTGTGCCGGTGCGCACCTATACGCCGTTCGCCCCCGCAAAAACGGAGGAGCCGGAGCGGGAAACACCCGCGCCGAAAATGCCGGCTCCCATCAAGGAACCGGCCGCAGAACCGCCGAAAAGCGTTGAGCCGCCGAAGCCGTCGGAACCGGAAGGCATCGTGCCGCCGGCCGAGGAGCCGAAGCAGACCGTGCTTGACGAGAGCTTTGAAAAGGAGCCGGTGCGCTACATCGGCGAGGCCATGCACGTGTACATTCTCCTTGAGCAGGGTGACAGGCTCCTCATCATCGACAAGCACGCCGCACACGAGCGCATCCTCTTCGACCGGATGCGTCTGAACGAAAAGCCGCTCATGCCGCAGGATCTTCTCACACCGCAGACCTTCACGACCGACCCCGAGGGCGCATCGCTCCTCGAGGAAAATGCCGGGCTCATCGCGCGTCTCGGCTTTGAGCTCGAAGCGTTCGGCGAGAGCACGTTCGTTGTCCGCACCGCACCCGCGGATCTGGATGCGGACGCCGCCGTGCCGCTTCTCGAGGAGCTCGTCGAAAAGCTCCGCGAGGGGCGCAGCCTCTCCGCCGGGGATGTGTGGGAGCGCCTTGCCGCCACGGTCGCCTGCAAGGCCGCCATCAAGGGGGGCTGGGCCACGGAAAAGGAAGAGCTCCTCGTCCTCGCCGAAAAGGTGCTCGCGGGCGAGGTGACGCACTGCCCGCACGGCCGTCCGGTGATGACCGTTCTCACCCGCGCCGAACTCGACAAACGCTTCGGACGGATCGTATAAAACCGTATAAATACAGGATAAGGACGTTGAAAATATAAATGTACCGGGACCTGACGCGCGGCAGCATCGTCCGCCCGCTTCTTCTGTTCGCTCTGCCGATGCTCGCGGGAGATCTCCTGCAGCAGCTCTATAATATCGCCGACACGCTCATCGTCTCGCGCGTGATCGGGCGCGATGCGCTCGCCGCCGTGGGGAGCGCGTATACGCTCATGATCTTCATCACGTCCATCCTTCTCGGCCTTTCGATGGGCGCGGGCGCGCTTTTCTCCATATTCCGCGGGCGCGGCGACGAGAGAGCGCTGCGGTGCAGCATCGTCCACGCCTTCGTCCTCGTCGGTGCGTGCGCTCTGCTCCTCACGGCGCTTGCCTACGCTTTCCTGCCGCAGATCCTCGCCTTTCTGCAGGTGCCGGAGGATGTGTCGCCGCTGATGCGCGCCTACCTTCTCACCATTTTCTCGGGCATCCCCGCCACATTCCTCTATAACTTCTTTGCCTGCCTCCTGCGCGCCGTGGGCAACAGCGCCACGCCGCTCCTCTTCTCCGGCATCTCCGCCGTGCTGAATGTGGGGCTCGACCTTCTCTTCGTGCTCGTCATCCCTTGGGGCGTCTCGGGCGCTGCGTGGGCGACGGTCATCTCGCAGTATGTCGCGGGACTCGGACTCATGATCTTTACGCTCCTGTGCTGCCCGTCCCTCCGCCCGAAGCGCGGCGAAGTGCACTTTGACGGCACGCTCCTGCGCGAGATCTTCTCGCTCTCCTCGCTCACCTGCGTGCAGCAGTCGGTGATGAACTTCGGCATATTGATGATCCAGGGACTCGTGAACTCGTTCGGCGAGATCGTCATGGCGGCGTTCGCCGCGGCGGTGAAGATCGAGTCGTTCGCCTATATGCCGGCACAGGACTTCGGCAACGCTTTTTCCACATTCGTCGCGCAGAACTACGGCGCCGGACAGAGCGAGCGCATCCGCAAGGGCACGCGCCGCTCGTTCACGCTCGTGCTCGGTTTCTGTGCGGTCATCTCCGCGCTTGTGTTCGTCTTCGCCGAGCCGCTCATGTGCCTCTTCATCTCTGCCGGGGAGACGGAGGTCATCGCGCAGGGCGTGCACTATCTCCGGTGCGTCGCGCCCTTCTATTTCGGCATCGGCTTCCTCTTCCTCTTCTACGCGCTCTACCGCGCCGTGAAGCGCCCCGCCATGTCGGTGGTGCTCACGGTCATCTCCCTCGGCACCCGCGTGGCGCTCGCCTACCTCACCGCCGGCCGCTTCGGCGTCACCGGCATCTGGGCCGCCATCCCCATCGGCTGGATCCTGGCCGACACCGCCGGCGCCCTCACCTGGCTCCGCACCCGCCCCCAAATCGAAAAAGCCATAGCAGCAGATAACCGATTTGCACGCTACAAACTTTCAAAAAAATAAAGTTTATAACATTGATACTAAAAACTTGATTTTTCCGGGGCTCCATGCTATGATTTTAGACGAAAGGCGGTGTCGCTCCATGCAAAAAAAGAGCCTGCAAAAGCGTGACCTTTATTTGAATCAAATGATCGCGTTTCAAGATACCGAAATGATCAAGGTCGTGACGGGCATACGGCGCTGCGGAAAATCCAGTCTGATGAAACTGATGGCGGAACACTTGCGCGAAACCGGCGTGACGGATGACCAGATCATCGAAATGAACTTCGAGTCCATGAGCATTCCGGATATGGACGCGAGAGGATTTTATGAGTATGTCAAAGCCCGCATATGCCCGGATAAGCGAATGTACCTCTTTTTTGACGAGATACAAAAGATCCGCGGGTGGGAAAATGCGGTCAACTCTTTCCGAGTCGACTTTGACTGTGATATCTATATCACAGGTTCCAACGCCTATCTGCTTTCTTCGGAGCTTTCGACCTATCTGTCCGGTCGATATGTGGAGATCAAAGTACTGCCGCTGTCTTTTAAAGAGTTCCTGGATTTCCAGGGCTACACGCTGACTGAACGCAGATCGCTTGCAGGCGGCATGAAAAAGAGGGTCGCCGATGCATTCGGAGAAGCATATGATGTAAAAGAGCTTTACGATGCCTATGCGAAATTCGGCGGAATGCCTATGCTGGCCGACATCGGTTTGGAGATCAATCGCGTGGCAGCAGCCATGGACGGCGTATATTCCGCGGCTGTTATCAATGATATCCTGGAGAGAGAAAAACGCGAAGGGCAGCGAAATATCACCGATGCGGTGCTGTTGAAGAAGATCATTTACTCTTTAGCGGATAACATCGGAAATAATACTTCTGCCACTTCCATCGGAAACACTTTTGTCAGCGAGGGACTTTTAGAGAGCGGGGTCCGAAAGACGAAACCTGCGGTACAGACGGTACAGGCCTATATCGAGGCTCTTACCGAAGCGTATATCTTTTATGAGATCAAACGCTTTGATATTAAGGGCAAAGAATACCTGCGTACGCTTGGCAAGTATTACATCGTGGATATCGGTCTTCGAAATTATCTTCTGGGCTATCGTGACGGAGACAGCGGACGTGGTCTGGAAAACATCATCTACTTTGAACTGCTGCGCCGAGGATATGATGTGGCCATCGGTAAGATCGACAATCTGGAGGTCGACTTCATCGCAACGAAAGCAGATGAGAAAAAATATATCCAGGTCACGGAATCCCTGAACTCCCCGGAAACCAGAGAGCGTGAACTTGCACCTTTGCGCAAGATCCGCGATAGCTACGAAAAAACCGTCATCGCGCTGGAGTGCGATTTTACGCAGACACAAGACGGAATCAAGGTCATCAAAGCGCCGGATTTTCTTTTGGAATGAATACTCTGCGCAAAAGAAAGAAAAATTTTCAATTTTGACAACAGGTAGAGTGCTGTGAGTGCAAGCCCCGCCGGGAGAAGTGCTTTTCGGCGGGAACAAAATAACTGAACAAGGCAACAAAGCCAAAAGAGGAAAAGGGGAAGACTATGTCAAACGCAGTGAAAATGAGAGGCGTAAGATTTATTGCCGCAGCTCTTTTTGTATGTATACTTGGCGGCTGTGTATGCATGGGAGCATCCGGTGCATCTTATACCGAAACGGCTGTGGAAATATCCGGCAAAGTGTATGAATTTGATAAGGATACGAATTATACATTCTCATCTTCTGCAAGTGCTGTATCCACCGAGGAAACACTGACCTGCGGGATGTTTTCCATTGTAGGGACGGATACTGAAATCAAAAGGACCGGTACGAATAACGGGACTCCCGCATACATGGTATCTGAAGGGAACATTCAAATTTCGTATATATACTCGGATGCCTTTCAAAACAGCGATGATGAAACGGAATGGCATGTCGTCTCCGATAAAGAGAAAAACATTGATGTTTATACCCTGGAAAAGAATATGAAAAACGGCGCGGTGATCCTGCAGCGTTCGGCGGACGGGATCAACTGGAATACTATCCGCACGGAAATCAATGTATTCGACAGCTCTGCAGACAGAGTAGACGCGTTATCCTATGAAACATTGAATGTAGAGTTGCTCAATGGGTGCTTCTATCGGCTCATTTCCGCCTATAAACTTTCGAGAAAAACCGAGTCCGGCAAAATTCTGGGCGTCATATCCAAAGACAATTATGAGTATAAGCGCATTGCAGAGGTTTATACTTTCTACGCCGTAGAACGGAACCAGAGCGAATCGCAACTTGCAGACAAAGAGCTGAAATACCGACTCGGAGAAACGGTGCAAACCGGGGACTTTGCAAGTTACTCCGGTGAGAAAGAGATTACAAAAAACGATTTGCATTATGGCTGGGAAATCGGTGAGTTCTTTGTCAGCGGTTTTACCGGAAGCACTTCGAAAGACGAAAAAATCGTTTTTTTGAAAAATGCGGGAGACCTGCTTACACTTTGGTTCAACCTGAAACAAGATATCAATGCATTGAACGGGGACAAAAACCTGTCGATCACGCAAGATACCGACGGATACGACCAGTATTTCGGTACAGATATGATGGATCTAGGCCGAGGAGCGGTTTTTATACGGCACACGGACTCAGAAAACATAAAGCATGAAACGGTTATTTACACGGATTTTTTGGAGGCAAATACATCATTAAACGCTGACACGCGGGTACAGCTCTTTGAAGAGGGAGACTATGAGGTCGCACTTGATTATGAAGTCACAAAAAACCAACTGATCGATAAAACGGAACATTATCGAATTTATTTTCAATCTTCAGTGAGAAATGCGAACAGTATGTTCTATTTATTTGATACGGAAACACAGGGAGAACTCTCAAATCACGCTCTTACGGAAAACGGATTCAGACTGGATCTGGCCAATTCCAAATATCTTGCCGTCACGGTAAAAAAAGAAATTCTGACAGAGAGCGCAGTGGGGCTCAAAGAAGATCCACGATTTAATACAGTAGCAAAAGACGGCGACAGCTTCACCGAAGAAGGCATTTATACAATTACCGTTCGAAATCAGTATACCGGAGAGAAAACGGAAAAGACGGTTTATGTCGGTGCCAATCCGATACTTATGGCGTATATGACATCCGGCTACTCAATTGCGGAAATTCGGGACCTAGTAGATAAAGGAGCAACGATCAACGAGGATGGAACGATCAAGCTGCCCGCAGCAGCGACACCTGAACCTACTGCAACGCCGGAACCGACATCGACACCTACTCCTCAGCCTACACCGACACCTGAACAGACTGTCGCGCCTACACTAACAGCAACGGGAAAGCCGGAAACCGAAGAAAGTATTTCGACAGATGCTCAAGCCGAAAAACCGGAAACGGAAGAACAAGCACAGAAAACCGCGGGAAGCAATACATCTAAAACTACGCTGATTGCAATATTCCTTGTTGCCGCAGTGGGCATTATGGTTTATCTTCAAAGGAAAAAAACTTCTGAGGAGGAGACAAAAGGAAAAGGCTTTTGGCGGTCGTTCTTGTAATCGAATTGCTTTTCACATCTCTTACCGGCTGCGGAAAATTCGCAGAGGAAGCAAAGCCAAAAGATACAAATACCACGCCGACCCCAACGGCATCCGCAACCGTCGAACAGCAGAAAGCAAACGAACAGCCAATGGAGAGCGTAGAAGAAACGGCTCGCCCCTCTCCGACAGATGCTACTGAAACTGCCGAAGAAACGCCGACGGAAAAATGGGAGCAGGAAATCGACTTCGCGGGTATGTCTGACTCAGCACTGCTTCCGTATATTGAAGATACTCTTTATTCAGAACTTGTTGCAGATCTGAACAGCGAAGAATACTTTGTGGAAGATGTAACCGCAATTTATATTTCGCAAGAGTACATCAATGAGCTGATGTACAATTCTCAGTCCAATATATTTTTTGGTTACACCATTAACGAGCTCAATTTCTATTTTCAGGGAACGCGATATGTATTCACGCTCGGGGAAAACGGGAACACGCTCGCAAAACCGCTGGAAACGGTAGACGATACGACTTATGAGCAAGTACTGAAAAATGTCGCTATCGGAACGGGCGTAATTCTTGTATGCGTTACAGTTTCGGTAATAACTGCCGGAGCGGCCGATGCGGCGGCAATAAGCACGATTTTTGCAGTAAGTGCCAAAACCGGAGCAGCGTGCGCATTGTCCGGAGCGGCGCTAGGAGATGTAAGCGCGGCCGTAATTCGGGGGTATCAGACCGGAGACTTGAAGGAAGCTCTCCGCGCCAGCGCTGTTGGAGCAAGCGAAGGATATAAATGGGGAGCCATATCCGGGGCTTTGGAAGGCGGTACCAAGACGGCGTGGGGGCTCTATCAGGCCACCGGCAACGGCTTAACTATGAACGAGGTTGCCCAGATCCAAAAAGAATCCGGTTATCCGCTGCAGGTGATCAAACAGTTCCATACGGTCGATGAATATAATGTATTTAAAAACGCCGGACTTACTCCGCAAATGGTTAACGGACAACTGGCACTTGTACGAAATATTGACATTTCCCTGGTGGATGAATACGGCAGGACCAATCTGCAAAGAATGCAAAACGGATTGGCCCCGCTGGACGCAGCCGGGAAGCCTTACGAACTGCACCATATAGGGCAGAAGAACAACGGAACTATTGCGATTCTAACAGCGGATGAACACAATGCTTCGGTGCTGCACGGCTTTAAAACTTCTTCCGAGATCGACCGCCCGGAATTTGCCAGGATCCGCAAAGCATTTTGGAAGGCAATTGCGGCTCATTGCATATGAGGTGTGAGATGGGTTTATCGGAAAATATACGGAAGAGCAACGGCTTTGCCGCTCTGCAGTCGGCATCGCAAGCGCAAATCGACGCTGCCGAAGAGACTTTAAAACTTCACTTTTCCGCGGAATACCGGAACTATGCAGAGCAATTCGGCGCGGCGACATTGGAAGACCACGAGTTGACGGGAGTCTGCTCACCGGAGCGCCTTAATGTTGTCAATGCCACGCAAAAAGCGCGTGCTATCTATCCGCAGTTACCGCGGCAGATGTATGTACTGGAAAATCTGGGAATTGACTGCGTTTATATTACACAAGAGGAAAGCGGATCGATATATGAATACGGACCTGCGGACGAGGCAACGAAAATCGCGGATTCTATGAACGAGTATTTGTTTTGCGAGAAATAGGATCTGCCGAGCAGGACTTGCCTAATAAAAAAGCGCCGCTCTTTCGGGCGGCGAAAAAAAGGGTAAATGCGGGAGATCATTTGTTATAGTAGAGGATGCCGAGGCAGCCGGGGCCGCAGTGGCCGGAGATGGTGCTGCCGGCGAGGGTGTGGTGGATCTCTTCGAACTTGCCGTACTCGCGCAGCAGCTGCTCGACGGAGCGGACGATCTCCTCGTCCACACCGGAGTCGGTGATGAAGATGCGGCGGTAATCCACGTCATCGTGATCCTTGATGCGGTCGGTCACGTAGTTTTCGATCGCCTTCGTGAGCGAGCCGCGGTACTTTTTCGCCACGCTCATCGCGCCGTTGTGCACCTCAATGCAGGGCTTGAGCTTCAGAAGGTTCGCGCCGAGTGCGGCGACCGTGGAGCATCGACCGCCCTTGCGGAGAAATTCAAGCGTATCGAGCACGAAGCTCACATTCAGCTTTTCCTTGCGCTCGTCGAGGACGGTTTTGATCTCCTCGCCGGTGCGGCCCTCGCCGGCCATAACGGCGGCATCGATGACAAGATGCCCGATGCCGGTGGAGAGATTGCGCGAGTCCACAACGAACACGCGTCCCGGAAATTCCGCGGCGGCATCGCAGGCGTTCTGGAAGCAGGCGGACATGTCCGAGGAAATGGTGAAGTGGACGATCTGGTCGTGCTCGCACAGCTCCTGCCGGAAAAAGTCGGTATAGTCGGCAATGGACACCGCCGCCGTGCCGCACAGCTTTCCCGTGCGGGCCGTGTAGGCGAAAATGTCCCCGCGTGTACATTCGATACCGTCGCGCAGCGCCTTGTTGTCCATCAGAATATAGAGCGGCGTAATCTTTATGTCGTAACGATCTATAAGCACCTGCGTCAGATCGCAGGTGCTGTCGGCGGAAATCCGAATCTTCATAAGGACTCCTTTCAAGAGTTCACATTGGGTTCACAAGTGTTAAGATTATACCAAAGGAGTACGGGCTTGTCTATGAACAATCATAGGGTCGTTGTCATCACGGGACCGACGGCGTCGGGGAAAACGGCGCTCGGCGTTTCGCTTGCAATCTCCCTCGGGAGCGAGGTCGTGAGCGCGGACTCCATGCAGATCTACCGCGGCATGGACATCGGCTCCGCCAAAGCCACGCGCGAGGAAATGCGCGGTGTGCCGCACCATATGATCGACATCGCCGACCCCGGCGAGGACTATTCCGTCAGCCGCTGGGTGGACGGCGCGGCCGCAGTGTGCGATGCGCTGCTCGCGGCGGGGAAAACGCCGATCATCGTCGGCGGCACGGGGCTTTATATCGAGTCGCTCCTCTCGGGGCGCGACTTTTCCGCGTCTCAGGGAAATTCCCTCTTGCGCGAAGAGCTCAATGCGCGCTATGATGCACTCGGCGGCGAGGCGTTCCGCGAGGAGCTTCGTGCCGTGGATCCCGAGCGGGCGGAAAAGCTCGCGCCGGGCGATAAAAAACGCCTCGTGCGGGCAATGGAGGTCTACTGCCTCACGGGCGAGACCATCACCGCGCATGATGAGCGCACCCAAACTCTCCCGCCGCGCTATCCTTCGCTGCGTTTCGCGCTCACATGGAACGAGCGCGAGACGCTCTATGAGCGCATCCGCCGCCGCGTGGATCTCATGGCGGAGGCGGGACTTTTCGAAGAGGTCGAGCGGCTGCTGGCTGCGGGACTCTCGGACGGGAGCACCGCGATGCAGGCCATCGGCTACAAGGAGATCGCCGCCGCGCTGCGCGGCGAGTGCCCGCGGGAGGAAGCTCTCGAGCGGGTGAAGCGCGAGTCCTGTCGCTACGCCAAGCGCCAGCTCACATGGCTGCGGCGTGATAAAGACATCATCTGGCTGCCGCGCGAGGAATACCCGACAGATGCATCGCTTCTCGAAGCGGTGCTCGGGCACATCGCATCCGGCGGCCCGGAAGGAAAGGAGCAGCTGTGAACATTACGGAAAATGTACGCATAGCGCGCGCGAACATCGCTGCCGCCGCCGAGAGCGTCGGCCGTTCCCCCTCGGAAGTGCGTCTGCTCGCCGCGACGAAGATGAACGATGCCGAGCGGGTGCGCGAAGCCGTGCGCGCGGGCGTGGATATCTGCGCGGAAAACCGCGTGCAGGAATTTACGGCGAAAAATGCGGTGAACGCCTACGCCCCCTGCGCCGTCCATTTTATCGGACACCTGCAGAAGAACAAGGTAAAGTACCTCGTCGGCGCGGTGCAGCTCATCCACTCGGTCGACTCCGAGGAACTCATGGACGCGATCTCCCGCCGGGCGCTCTCGCTCGGCCTCGTGCAGGAGATTCTGCTCGAGGTGAACATCGCGGGCGAGGCGTCCAAAAGCGGCGTTTCGCCGGAGAATCTGGGCGCTTTGCTCGCTCATGCGGCGCTCTGCCCGGGGCTTCATGTGCGGGGACTTATGACAATTCCCCCTCTCGCGGCTCCCGGTGAAGGAAATCGTTGCTATTTCCGACAAATGTATGAGCTTTTTGTTGACATCCGAAGCAAAACATACGATAATATAGAAATGACTGAACTGTCGATGGGCATGAGCGGCGACTATGAAGACGCCGTGCGCTGCGGCGCGACCATCGTGCGGCTGGGAACGGCCCTGTTCGGTCCTCGGAACTATACGATTCAGGAGGCACCCCCGAATGGGACTATTGGATGAGCTGAAGAAACTGACAAAACCGTACGATGACGGGGA
Organism: Oscillospiraceae bacterium; assembly: GCA_963628785.1. Classification (GTDB taxonomy): domain Bacteria; phylum Bacillota; class Clostridia; order Oscillospirales; family Oscillospiraceae; genus Apopatocola. The sequence goes on from CAVGGQ010000003.1 coordinate 33,906, forward strand.
GTATCTCGAGGAAGACCTCGCAGAGCCCGTCCGTGCACCCGGCCGCCCGGTCGACAACCGCTCGTACGCTTCCTACGCGGAAGCGCCGCGCAATGCCGAACCCGCGCAGCCGACCCGCCGCCCTTATGCATTCTCCAATCTCCGCGGTGCTGCCCGGCAGCAACCGGCCGAAGACCCCTACGCCCAGAACTACGGCTATGCGCAGCCGCAGCAGGGATATGCCGACCCCTATGCGCAGAACTACGGCTATGCACAGCCGCAGCAGGGCTACGCCGACCCCTACCGTCAGGCGTATGCGCAGCCGCAGCAGCCCCGGCAGGAAGCCCCCGTACAGCCGAAGCTTCTGCTCGTCCATCCCGACAAGTTCGAGCAGGCCTCGGACATTGCCGACCGCATTGCCGACCGCAACGCCATCGTGCTCAACCTCGAAAATGCCCCTGACGCCATGACCCGCCGTATGCTCGACTTCCTCTCGGGCGTCACCTACGCCCTCGGCGGCAAGGTGAAAAAAGTCTCCGGCCGGACGTACATCATCACGCCCTCCGGCATGGACTTCATGGGCGACAGCATCGGCACCGAGCAGCAATAAAAAAAGGAAATCCATAAGTAAACGAATAAATTAGATCAAACGGAGGGAATTTCTATGAAACAGTGCCCGAACTGCGGCAGCCGGTTTGCCGACGAAGCGAAATTCTGCCCTGTGTGCGGAACGGCCGTTGCCTACCCCGCACCCGCTTCCCCCGACGGTGCAGGTGCGCCGAACAATTCCGACATCAACAACACGCAGCCCGGCGCAGACAACGGCTACAACACACAGAACGGCGGCAATTACGGCTATTACGCCGATCCGAAGAACCCGAACCCCGGCTATCAGCCCTCGTATGCGCCCCCGGTGCCCGTGTATGCCCCCTATGACCACACCCGCGAATTCGACGCCAAGGACATTTCGGACAACAAGGTTTTCGCCATGAGCATCTATCTGCTCGGCGTCTTCGGCATCATCGTTGCGCTGATCGCCTCGCACGACTCTCCCTATGTGGCGTTCCATGTTCGCCAGGGACTGAAGTTCGAGATTGTGGAAGTCATCCTTTGCGTCATCACGACCGTACTGTGCTGGACGATCATCGCCCCCATCGCCGCCGCTGTTGCCCTCGTCATTCTCTTTGTCCTTCGCGTTATTATGTTCATTTCCATCTGCAAGGGACAGGCGAAAGAGCCCGGCATCATCCGCTCTTTCGGCTTCCTTCGCTGATGCTTTGATATCCCGCGCCGCACGGCGCACATCATATGGCAGTTTCCGATCCGGAAAGGAGTAAAAATACTATGATCACCGAGCAGGATATCCGCGAAAAATGTTTTGAAAAGGCTCGCGTCGGCGGCTACAACATGGACGAGGTCGATACCTTCCTCGACGAGCTCGCCGATTCCGCCGCAGCCTCTCAGAAAGAGATCGCCACCCTCAACGCAAAAATGAAGTACCTCGCCGACAAGATTCGCGAGTACCAGAGCACGGAGGAGGCCATGAACCAGGCGCTTATCTCCGCCCAGAAGCTTGCCAAGTCCATTCAGGACGATGCGCAGGCTCAGGCAGACGCGCTCGTTGCCTCCGCGCAGAAGGAAGCCGACGACATCATCGCCTCCGCCAAGGCCGAGTCCGACCGCATCTGCGGCGGCATCGAGCAGACCCGCAAGGCCGAGGAGCTGCGTTATCAGAAGGCGCAGGCCGCCGCTGCCGAGTACATCCGGAAGGTCCGCATGCTGCTCGACCGCGAGGAGAGCTTCCTCTCCACCCTCGCCGAGGCCGACCTCACCGGCGCCATCGTAACGCCCACCCCGGCCGAGAAGAAGGCCATTGCCGCCCCGGCGGAAGAACCCGCAGAGGAAATCGAGGAAGAGCCTGCCGCCGAGGAAGCCCCGGCCGAAGCCGAGCCGGAAGCCGACGAACAGATCGACTACTTCAAGGCTTTCGAGGACGCCGTCTATCAGAATGACAAGACCGCCGACGCAGATTCCGATGCACCGGAGATCAAGTTCTGAGCTGAGGCACCACCGCACAAGGTACATGAGTAAATAAACCCGACAGGGCGGGGCTTTTGGGCCCCGCTTTGTCGGCGAATGGAGAGAATTGCAACACTATGGACTACAACGCCACCGTTAATCTGCCGAAAACCGCATTTCCCATGCGCGCGGGACTGCCTGCGCGTGAGCCCGGCATGCTCAAAGTATGGGAAGACATGGACCTCTATCGCGAAACACTTCGCCGCAACGAAGGAAAGCCGCTTTTCGTGCTGCACGACGGCCCTCCGTTCTCGAACGGCAATCTGCACATGGGCCACGCGCTCAATAAGTGCCTGAAGGACTTCATCTGCCGCTACAAATCCATGACCGGCTACAAGGTCCCCTACACCCCCGGCTGGGACAACCACGGCATGCCGATCGAGTCCGCCATCATCAAAGAGCAGCGCCTCAACCGCAAGACGATGAGCGTGAGCGAGTTCCGCTCCGCCTGCCACCGCTACGCCGACAAGTATGTCGGCATCCAGCGTGAAGGCTTCAAGCGCCTCGGCGTGCTCGGCGACTGGGAGCATCCGTATCTTACCATGGATCCGAAGTTCGAGGCCGAGGAAGTCAAGGTCTTCGGAAAAATGTACGAAAAGGGCTACATCTACAAGGGACTCAAGCCCGTGTACTGGTGCCCGAGCGATGAGACCGCCCTCGCCGAAGCGGAGATCGAATATCAGGACGACCCGTGCACCACCGTGTACGTGAAGTTCCCGATGCACGACGATCTCGGAAAGCTCTCCCGCATCGACCACAGCAAACTTTACTTCGTCATCTGGACAACGACCATCTGGACGCTGCCCGGCAACCTCGGCATTTCGCTGCACCCGCGCGAGAGCTACGCGCTCGTGAAGGCCGACAACGGCGAGATCTACATCATGGCGGAAGCCCTCGTCGAGCGCGTGATGCGCGTCGGCGGCGTGGAGAAGTACGAGATCCTCGAAACGCACCCCGGCTCCTTCTTTGAGAATATGCTCGCCGACCACCCGTTTCTCCCGAAGACCTCGCGCATCCTCAACGCCGAGTATGTCACGATGGACTCCGGCACGGGCTGCGTCCATACGGCCCCCGGCTTCGGCGCAGACGACTACCAGACCTGCCGCCGCTACGGCATGGAGATGGTCGTGCCCGTGGACGATCAGGGACGCCACACCGACTATGCCGGAAAGTACGCCGGCATGAAGACCGAGGAATCCAACCCCGTCATTCTCGCCGACATGCGCGAGAGCGGCGCCCTCTTCGCGAGCGAAGATATCGTCCACAGCTACCCGCACTGCTGGCGCTGCCACAAGCCCATCATCTTCCGCGCCACCCCGCAGTGGTTCTGCTCCGTCGACACCTTCAAGGACGAGGCGTGCGAAGCGGCGGACGCCGTCACGTGGCATCCCGGCTGGGGCCATGACCGTATGCTCTCCATGATCCGTGAGCGCGCCGACTGGTGCATCTCTCGTCAGCGCCGCTGGGGCCTTCCCATCCCGGTGTTCTACTGCGCCGACTGCGGCAAGCCCGTCTGCACGAGCGAGACCATCGAAAAGGTCTCCCGCCTCTTCGCAGAGAACGGCTCGAACATCTGGTTCGACGCCGAGGCAAAGGATCTCCTGCCGGACGGCTTCACCTGCCCGCACTGCGGCGGCAGCACCGGCTTCACGAAGGAGACCGACACGCTCGACGGCTGGTTTGACTCCGGCAGCACCCACGCCGCCTCCATGCGGCTCGATGCCCCCGGCTGCGACAAGGCCGACATCTATCTCGAAGGCGGCGACCAGTACCGCGGCTGGTTCCAGTCTTCGCTGCTTACCGCCGTGGCGGTGAACGGCGAGGCGCCCTACCGCGAGGTGCTCACGCACGGCTGGACGGTCGACGGCGAGGGGCGCGTCATGCACAAGTCTCTCGGCAACGGCATCGCCCCGAGCGACATCATTCCCAAGTACGGCGCAGACATCATCCGCCTGTGGGCGGCGAGCGCCGACTATACGCAGGATATGCGCTGCTCGGACAACATCTTTAAGCAACTCTCCGATAAGTATCTCAAGATCCGCAACACCGCGCGCTACATCCTCGGCAACCTCGACGGCTTCGACCCCGAGAATGCCGTGGCGTATGACGAGATGCTGCCGCTCGACAAGTGGGCGGTCGGCCGCCTGCAGGGACTCATCGAGCGCGTGCGCACCGCGTACGACAACTACGAGTTCCACACCGCCACCTATGCCATCCACAACTTCTGCGTCGTGGATATGTCGAACTTCTATCTGGACGTCATCAAGGACCGCCTCTACTGCGACGGCCGGGAGAGCCTCTCCCGCCGCAGCGCGCAGACCGCCATCTGGCTCGTGCTCGACGCCATCACGCGCATGCTCGCACCGGTGCTCTGCTTCACGGCCGACGAGATCTGGCTCGCCATGCCGCACAAGGCGTCCGACGATGCACGCGCCGTCGCGCTCAACGATATGCCCGAGGCAGATCCCGCGCTGCGCCTGAGCGAGGAGCAGGAAGCCCATTGGAGCAAGGTCATGCGCGTACGCGCCGATGTGAACAAGGCCCTCGAGCTTGCCCGCGCCGAAAAGCTCATCGGCAAGCCGCTCGATGCCCGCGTAACGCTCTATGTGTCCGAGGCGGCAACGGAGCCGTTCGCGGAGCTTGAAAAGGAAGAGCTCGCACCGCTGTGCATCGTGTCCGAGCTGAAGGTCGTCCACGGCACCGGCGAAGGCGTCCGCGGCGAAAACTTCGACGGTCTCACCGTCCATGTGGAGCCGAGCGCTCTGCCGCGCTGCGCCCGCTGCTGGACGCGCTCCGAGTCCGTCGGCAAGAGCGAAAAGCACCCGACGCTGTGCGCCCGCTGCGCCGAGGTCGTCGGCTGACGCAAACGCAACGCGGGTCCGGGGAAAAAGCCCCGCGCCCGCGCCATTCCGAAAGGAGATAAGAAGTATGGTAATTTACGGAATTATCGGCATAATTCTCGTAGCCGTTGACCAGTTCATCAAGCTCTGGGTTTCCAACAATGTCGCGGTGAACACCGGCATTGTAAACTTCATCCCCGGCTTCATCCACATCACCAACATCCGCAACTACGGCATGGCGTTCGGCCTTTTCTCCGGCGCGTCCTGGCTGCGCTTGGTGCTGCTCGTGCTGCTCATCGCCTTCACGGCGCTCGCAGTGTTCGCGATCGTGAAGAAGTACATTCGCACGGGCTTCGCCCGGTTCTCGGCCGTGCTTCTGCTCGCCGGTCTCATCAGCAACGGCATCGACCGCGCGATCTTCGGCTACGTGACCGACATGTTCGAGTTTGAGTTTATCAAATTCGCTATTTTCAACCTCGCGGATATGGCCGTTCTCTTCGGCATTATCCTCTTTGCCGTTGCCGCCTTCACCGGCGGACTTGCCGGGGATGAGGACGAAGACGATTACGATGAGGATGACGATGACGATGACGACGAGGAAGAGGAAGAACTGCCCCGCCACCGCACCGCTCCGCGCTCCGCAGTCGCCGAAACGACGACCCACGGCACGACCGCACCCTCGCCCGTCCGCCGGCGCGACGCCGGAAACGGCGTCCCCGTGCAGAGAAAGCGCGTGATCGACGAGACGACCGTCCCCGTGCCCGAGCGCACGAGCACGACCCGTCCCGCAGCGACCCCGACCCGCACGACCACGGCCCGCCCCGCAGCGAGTGCGACTGCGGCTGCCCCCGCCCGCCCGGCACCGACCGCCGCGCAGTGCCCCGCTTCGACGGCGTCCGCCCGTCCCGCCGCGAGCACGGCGCCCCGCACAGCCGCCCGCCCGGCATCGACCGGCACCGAGCCGACCCGCGCCGAAGTGGCCGCCCACAATGAGTCGACCGTCCGCACCGTAGCGCGCCCCGCCGCGAGCACGGACCGCACCGCCGCCCCCGCCAAGGAAGCGCCGAAGGCTGCCCCGGCCGAGGAGGAATTCGACCTCGAATCCATTCTCGCGGAATTCAAATGAAAATTACGACGGTACACGCACAGGAGAGCGGCGAGCGAATCGACGCTCTCCTCGCACATTCCGGCTACACCCGTTCCGCCGCCGCACGGCTTATTGCCGCCGGGCAGGTCACGCGCGAGGGAAAGCCGGTGAAGAAAAGCGACATTGCGCACGAGGGCAATGTGTTTCTCGTCGCCGAGGAGGAAACCCCGGCCGAGACCGGCACGCCCGCGCAGGATATGCCGCTCGACATCGTGTTCGAGGATGACGATGTCATCGTAGTCAACAAGCCGCGCGGCCTCGTTGTCCACCCCGCGCCCGGCCACCCGGACGGCACGCTTGTGAACGCGCTTTTGTACCATTGCGGCGACTCGCTCTCCGGCATCGGCGGCGAGCTTCGCCCCGGCATTGTCCACCGCATTGACCGCGACACGAGCGGTCTGCTCATCGTGGCGAAAAACGACTTCGCGCACCGGTCTCTCTCTGCACAGCTGGCCGACCGCAGCCTCTCGCGCGTTTACGAAGCTGTGGCGCACGGCCGCTTCCGCGAGGACTCGGGCACGGTGGATGCGCCCATCGGCCGCCACCCGGTCGACCGCAAGCGCATGGCGGTCACGGAGAAAAACTCCCGCCGTGCCGTGACGCACTGGGAGGTCATCGAGCGCTATGCCGCCTTCACGCACATCCGCTGCAAGCTCGAGACCGGGCGCACGCACCAGATCCGCGTCCACATGACGCACATCGGCCATCCGCTCCTCGGCGACATGGCCTACGGCGCAGGCAAACCCGAAAAAGGCCTTGAAGGGCAGTGCCTTCACGCGAAGAAGCTGCGCTTCGTCCATCCCCGCACCGGTGAGCACATCGAACTCGAGACGCAGCTCCCGGAATATTTTACCGAGGTGCTCTCGCGCCTCGGCGAACCGATCGAATAAAAGCAGCACTACAGACGATATTGTGCGGTGTTGCCAAAATACTCAGAGCCGAAGAAGAAAAGAGGATGAATATGCAATACGATGTCCTTGTCGTGGGCGCCGGCGTTGTCGGCTGCGCCGCGGCGATGGAACTGGGCCGGTATTCGCTTCGCGCCGCCGTTCTGGAGGCGGGCGAGGACGTGTGCACCGGCACATCCAAAGCAAACTCCGCCATTGTCCACGCGGGCTTTGACGCAAAGCCCGGCACACTCATGGCGCGCTTCAATGTGGAAGGCAGCACCGCCATGCCGAAGCTGTGTGAGCGGCTGCAGGTCCCGTTCAGACGCTGCGGCGCACTCGTGCTCTGCCTCGACGAAGCCGACCGCCCGAAGCTCGCGGAGCTTCTCGAACGCGGCGAGAAAAACGGCGTGCACGGCCTTCGCATCGTGGAGCGCGAAGAACTGCGCGAAATGGAGCCGAACGTATCGCCCGAGGCGGTCGCCGCCCTCTATGCGCCCTCGAGCGGAATCGTCTGCCCGTTTGAGCTCACCTGCGCCATGGCGGAAAACGCCGCGCGCAACGGCGTCGCCTTTTATTTCGACACCCGCGCGGAGAACATCACGCGCGAGGGTGACCTGTGGCGCGTGGAAACGAACAACGGCGTATTCGAAGCGAGCGTCATTCTCAACACCGCCGGCCTCGGCAGCGCCGCGCTCAACAACATGGTCTCCGAGAAGAAGATCACGCTCATCCCCCGCAAGGGCGAGTATCAGCTGCTCGACAAAAAGGTCGGAAAGCTCGTATCGCATACCATTTTCCAGCTCCCGACGAAAATGGGCAAGGGCGTCCTCGTGACGCCGACCGTCCACGGCAATCTCCTTATGGGGCCGACGGTTGCGGATGTGGACAATGCGGAGGCGACAAACACCACCGCCGAGGGCCTCACGAGCGTGATGGCGCGCGCCCGGCTGAGCGTCCCCTCGCTGCCCGGCAACCGTACGATCACGAGCTTTGCCGGTCTCCGTGCCCACGCCGACCGCGAGGATACGGACTTTATCCTCGGTGAGGCCGAGGGGGCTCCCGGCTTCCTCAACGCCGTCGGCATCGAGTCGCCCGGTCTCTCCGCTGCCCCCGCCATCGGCGCATTCCTCGCCGAGAGCGCAGCGTACCTGGTGTCCGCCGCACCGAACAAGCGGTATGACTCCACGCGCGAACCCGTATACCGGCCGAACGAAATGAGCACGGAAGAACGCACCGCCTTTGTCGCGGAGCATCCGCTCTACGGCAACATCATCTGCCGCTGCGAGCAGATCTCCGAGGGCGAGATCGTCGACGCCATCCACCGCACGCCCGGCGCGCGCAGCCTGGACGGCGTGAAGCGCCGCACCCGCGCCGGTATGGGACGCTGTCAGGCGGGCTTCTGCTCGCCGCGCGTGCTTGAGATCCTCTCGCGCGAGCTCGGCATACCGCAGGAGCAGCTCACGAAGAGCGGCGGCAAGTCGTACCCGATCGTCGGCAAAACGAGAAAGGACGGGGAAAACGCATGAAAGAGCATGATATTATCGTCATCGGCGCGGGCCCGGCCGGACTCGCCGCCGCCATCGCCGCCAAGGAAGTGGGCGTTTCCGATGTCCTCGTCATCGAGCGCGACAGCGTCGCGGGCGGTATCCTCAACCAGTGCATCCACAACGGCTTCGGCCTGCACACCTTCAAGGAGGAACTGACCGGCCCCGAATACGCCGCCCGCTTCCTCCGCCGCGCCGAGGAGCTCGGCGTGGAGATCCGCCTCTCCACCATGGTGCTCTCCCTCACCAAAGAGCGCGTCCTCACGGTGACGAGCCGCGAGCGCGGTGTGGAGCAGCTGCGCGGCAAGGCGGTCATCCTCGCCATGGGCTGCCGCGAGCGTCCGCGGGGAGCATTGAACACTCCAGGCTACCGCCCCGCCGGCATCTATTCTGCCGGGACGGCGCAGCGCCTCGTAAATCTCGAAGGCTTCATGCCCGGCCGAGAGGTCGTTATCCTCGGCAGCGGTGACATCGGCCTCATCATGGCGCGCCGCATGACGCTCGAGGGTGCGCATGTGAAGTGTGTGGCGGAGCTCATGCCGTACTCCGGCGGACTCAAACGCAACATCGTGCAGTGCCTGCAGGACTACGACATTCCGCTTCTCCTGAGCCACACGGTCGTGGACATCCACGGCAAGGAACGCCTCGAGGGCGTGACGCTCGCCGAGGTCGGCCCGGACCGCCGCCCCGTGCCGGGCAGCGAGAAATTCATCCCCTGCGATACGCTGCTCCTCTCGGTCGGCCTTCTGCCGGAAAACGAGCTCTCCGAGGGCGCGGAGGTCACGCTCGATCGCGTGACCGGCGGCCCCACCGTAAACGAATCGCTCGAAACGAGCGTGCCGGGTATCTTCGCCTGCGGCAATGTGCTGCATGTGCACGACCTCGTGGACTTCGTCTCCGAGGAAGCCGCACGCGCCGGAGCCGCCGCCGCGGCGCTGGTAAAGCAGGGCAAATGCACGAGCGAGCGCGTTGTGAAGCTCACCGGCCGCGACGGCGTGCGCTATACCGTGCCGCAGTCCGTGCGCCCCGACGCCATGCCCGAGAGCATTACGGTGCGCTTCCGCGTGGCGAACCCCTACTATGACAAGTATCTCTCCTGCTACATCGACGGCGAGCGCATCGCCCACCGCAAAAAGCAGATCATGGCCCCCGGCGAAATGGAGCAGTTTACGCTCACGCGCGCCTCACTCGGCGAGAGCGCCCGCGAGGTCGTATTCTGCGTAGAGGAGGAGTGAGCGATGAAACTTACCTGCATTCGCTGCCCGATGGGCTGCGCGCTTCATGTGGAAATGAAAGACGGCACCGTGGTGTCCGTGAGCGGCAACACATGCAAGCGCGGCGCGGAATATGCCAAAAGCGAGGCGACCGCACCGGTGCGCACCGTGACGAGCACCGTCCGCGCCGTCGGCGGCGTCCGTCCGGTCGTCGCCGTCAAGACCGTCCCCGACGTGCCGAAGGACAAGATCTTCGCCGTCATGGAAGCCATCCGCTCTCTCGAAGTGAACGCCCCCGTCCGCATCGGGGATGTTCTGCTGGAGAACATCGCCGACACCGGCTCCGCCCTCCGCGCCGCCGCAGATCTGGAAACAAAATAAGGGCAACACCGCACAATGTCGTCTGCGGCGCTTTGCGGATCTTTTTCACCGACTCTGCGTCATCAAACCTTGCCATACACAAAGTATGGCTGCGGTTTTCTTCCTTGATTCGGCAAAAAATCTCTCGCAAATCGCTCTTGACGAATTATGCGGTGCCGCCCAAGAACAAGCAAAAAGCTGCCCCGTCTCCCGAAAATCCCGGAAGACGGGGCAGCTTTTTGCTTTGAAGAGATTTATTTGGTTTCTTGCTTTATGCCGTGAATGGCGGTGATCACCCAGTCCTGGGCTTGCTGCTGGATGACGGTGCCGCAGTAGGGGCAGCGGGCGCTGGCGTTTACATCGAGAGGGGCGCCGCAGCCGGGGCAGGTGATGTGCTTCGTCACATCGCCGCCGCTCTCGGCGGTCGTCGTGCCGGTCGGACGCATGAGATCCCACTCGTAGGTCATGTACTTCTCCTGATCGCGGCTGCCGCGGATGACCTGCTGCGTACTGTCCTTCACGGTGTAGTCCGTGATGCGGCAGCGCAGGCGCAGGAGTATGTGATCCTCGCCACCGGTCTGGTGGAAGCCGCGCGGCGTCACATCGAGCACGGCAATACGCTCGACATAGTTCGTCTCACCGCGCTGAATGAGACCCTGCAGCGAGCGCTCCATCTGCGTGAAGAACGCATCGCTGAAGTACGGGCGGAGCGACTCGATGTTCTTGTACGTCCAGCCGTTCTGCATCTGCACATAGAGGTTCGCGGCCTTCTCGCACAGCGCCGCGGAGTTGAAGTTCGGATCGATCTTTGTGTACTCGCCGATGGGCGTGAGCACGGCGCGGTTGGCACGCGACTCCGCACGCTCGGCGCGCATGGCGTTGGGGTTGTTCATGGGACGCTGCCGCTGCTTCGCGGCCGCAGACTTTCTCACAAATGAAAGCAGCATAATGATCACCAATACCAGAATGATGATGCTCCAGAGGCTTACGCCGCCTCCGCCGTGATGACCGCCTCCGCCTCCGCCGACGTAGTAGTAGGTGGAGCCGCCGGAGGAACCGCCGTAGTCGTAGTCATCGTAGTCGTCATAGCCGTAGTCGTAGCTTGAACCGTAATCGTAGTCGTCGTAGTCGTAGCTGAAGTCGTAGTCCGAGCTGCCGGAATAGTCGCCGAAGTCGGCCAGTGCCGTGGTGCCGAGCAGGAACACGGCGCAAAGCAGCACCGCGATCCAGGACAATGCGCGTTTTTTCAAGCGGCATTCCCTCCTTAATACTGCAAAAATAAAGGGCGAACCGGTCTCCCCTTTCACCCTTCATTATATAGTTTCCGCCGCCGTATGGCAAGAAGATTCTTTACGCGGCGCTGCTTTCAGTTCCGCAGGGAATGCAGCGGGGCGGGGATGCGGCCGCCGCGGGCAATGAACTCGGCGCTCGATGCCGCGTGTACCGGCATGACCGGCGCTTCGCCGAAAAGCCCACCGATCTCCACTGTGTCGCCCACGGTCTTGCCCGGAGCGGGGATAAGACGGACGGCGGTCGTTTTGTTGTTGATCATGCCGATGGCGGCCTCGTCAGCGAGAATGGCGGAGAGCGTCTCGGCGCTCGTGTCGCCGGGCACGGCGATCATGTCGAGACCGACCGAGCACACGCACGTCATGGCCTCAAGCTTATCGATGGTGAGCGTGCCCTCACGCGCGGCGGCGATCATGCCCTCGTCCTCCGAGACGGGGATGAACGCGCCGGAGAGTCCGCCCACATGGCTCGACGCCATCACGCCGCCCTTTTTAACGGCATCGTTCAAAAGCGCGAGTGCGGCGGTCGTGCCGTGCGTGCCGCACACCTCAAGACCCATCGTCTCCAGAATGCGCGCCACACTGTCGCCCACGGCTGGCGTCGGGGCGAGGGAGAGATCGACGATGCCGAACGGAACGCCGAGCCGGCGCGACGCTTCGCGCGCTACGAGCTGACCCATGCGTGTGACCTTGAAGGCCGTGCACTTGATGGTCTCGGCGACAACATCGAACGGCGCGCCCTTGCACTCCTGCAGTGCCCGATAGACGACGCCCGGGCCGGAAACGCCGACGTTCACGGCGCTCTCCGCTTCGCCCACGCCGTGGAACGCGCCCGCCATGAACGGGTTATCCTCCACCGCGTTGCAGAACACCACGAGCTTGGAGCAGGCGAGACCGTCCGTGTCGGCGGTGAGCGCGGCGCACTGCTTGATGATGCGGCCCATCTCGGCCACGGCGTCCATGTTGATGCCGGCACGGGTGGAGCCCACATTCACGCTCGCGCACACGCGCTCGGTCGAGGCGAGCGCCCCGGGAATGGATGCGATAAGCGCGCGGTCGCCGTTCGTGAAGCCCTTCTGCACGAGCGCGGAGAAGCCGCCGATGTAGTTCACGCCCACCTCACGCGCGGCGCGGTCCATCGCCTCGGCGATGGGGACGAGGTTCGCCCCGCAGTTGCCCGCGATGAGCGCGACCGGCGTCACCGAGAGGCGCTTGTTGACGATCGGGATGCCGAACTCGCGCTCGATGCTCTCGCCCGTGGGGACGAGCTCCTTCGCCTCGCGGCAGATCTTGTCGTAGACCTTCTGCGCTGTGGCGGTCACATCGCCGCCGACGCAGTCCAAAAGACTCATTCCGAGCGTGATCGTACGGACGTCGAGATGCTCCTGCTCGATCATGCGGATGGTCTGGATGATTTCATCGGTATTGAGAAGACCCATGCCACACCTCTCTCAGATGCGGTGCATGGCATCGAAGATGTCCTGCCGCTGGATGTGTACGGCGAGCCCGCGCGCCTCGCCCTTTTCCTTGAGGAACTGCGAGAGACGGTCGAACGGCAGCTCACAGTCGGCGAGATCCACGAGCATGATCATCGTGAAATAGCCCTGCATGAGCGTCTGGCTGATGTCGAGAATGTTGATGTTCTGCTCGGCGAGCGCGGCGGTGATGTAAGCGGTAATGCCCTTGGCATCGCGCGCAAATACGGAAACAATGGCTTTCATGGCGGTTCCCTCTTTATCTGTTTGACTTGACAACATTATACACAGTTTTTTATAAATTTCAATGCTTGTCTGTGGCGGAAATCACGCTTGCTTTTTCCGCCCCGGAATGATAAGATATGCACACAAGAAAAACAAATGCTTTTCAGAGGGGGACAACTATGGCAAACCGAAACCTTCCGACGTATTATCTGGTCGAGGCGGACATGCTGCCGGAGATCTTTCTCAAGGTCATGGAAGCCAAGGAGCTCCTGCAGACCGGCGAGTGCGGAACGGTCGGCGATGCGGTGAACCGCGTCGGCATCAGCCGCAGCGCTTTTTATAAGTATAAGGATTCCATTACGGCGTTTCAGGATCTGCGCCACGGCCACATCCTCACATTCCAGGTGCTACTGCGCGACCAGACGGGACTGCTCTCCTCGGTGCTGAGCATTTTTGCCCAGTGCGGAGCGAACATCCTCACGATCAATCAGAGCATCCCGGTGAGCGGCTGCGCCACCATCACCATCAGCGCCGAGACCGCCGGCATGAGCGAGAGCATGGAAACGCTCATGAATCGCCTCGTAGCAGCCGACGGTGTCATCCGCGCGGAGATCCTGGCCGGCTGACACCTTCAAACGAGACCCGCTGCGCTCCGTGCCTCGGTTGCCCGCGCGGCGGGCAATTCGACACTCCGCTCCGCGAGATGTATTTTTTCCGATGCACATGTCATCGGGAAAAATGATCCGATCCTCTTTGCGCCTGCGGGCGCAAACTCTGCGAGGCTTCTTTTGCGAGGCTTTTTATAAGACAACACCGCCCGGGGCATTGCTCCGGGCGGTGATTTTATCGTCCCTTACTTTGCGGTGGGGGCGTTTTTCTTTACCCATTCGGCGGCGAATTCGGCGAAGCGGCGGGTGGCGGGGCCGGCGCGGTCTCCGGCGGGAACGGCGAGGGCCAGCGTGCGGCTCGCGCTCGGCGTCATCTCGCGCACGGCGATGCCTTCGCGGTGGCCTTCGAGCAGAAGCTCCGGTACGATGCTCACGCCGAGCCCCTGCGAGACCATGGCGAGAATGGCGTAGTCGTCCTTCGTCGTGAAGCGCACGTTCGGCTTCACCCCGGCGGCGTCGAGTGCGCGGCGGGAGTCGTCGTCCGAGGACTCGAGCAGGGAGATGAACGGCAGCGCCGCGACTTCTTTCACGGGACAAATGTCCTTCTGCGCAAGAGGATGGTTTTCCGGCAGTATCGCAAGGATGCGGTCCTCACGCAGCGGGATGCACTCGCACCGGAGCGTCGTCGGGAGCGTGATGAAGCCGATGTCCACGCTGCCGTCCGTGAGCCAGCGGTCCACATCGTGGTAGTCGCCGTTGAATAGCTTGAAGTCCACGCGCGGATAGAGCGTCTGGAATTCCTGCATCATGCCCGGCAGCCAGTGCACCGCCACGCTCGTGAACGTTGCGATGCGTACCGTGCCCTGCGAGAGCCCGCGCAGATCCGCCGCCGTCTGGTCGAGCTGCTCCTGCGAGCGGAGAATGTCGCGGATGAACGGCATCACCTTTTCGCCCTCCGGCGTGAGCCGCGCGCCGACGCGGCTGCGCGTGAGGAGCGGGAAACCGAACTCTTCCTCGAGCGCCGCGATGATGTGGCTCACGCCCGACTGCGTCATGCCGAGTTCCTCCGCCGCCTTCGTCAGCGAGGACAATTCCACGGTTTTTTCAAATACCTCATATTTTTTTGTGTCCATTTGAAAATTTCCTCTTGCTTTTTTGTGAAAGATGGAGTATAGTACGCCCATAACATTTCTAACGGTAATGTTACACATTATAAATCGTAATGTGTCGAATGTCAAGGGGTAAGAAAAATGAATTTCTCGGAATTGTTGATGTTTGTACTGTACCTGCTCTTTATGTTGGGTATCGGTGTCTGGTTCTTCCTTCGCAGCAAGGATGCCGGTGAGAAGGACTACTTCCTCGGCGGACGCGAGATGGGCGCGTGGGTCGCGGCTCTCTCCGCCGGCGCGAGCGATATGAGCGCATGGGTGCTCATGGGTCTGCCGGCCTCCATCTATTCCTACGGCATGGGCAAAACATGGATCGCCATCGGCCTGCTCATCGGCTACTCGCTCAGCTGGATCTTCGTTGCGCCGCGCCTGCGTTCGTTCTCGGTCGCGTGCGATGACTCCATCACCATCCCGCAGTTCCTCACGAACCGCTTCGGCTCCGGCTCCCGCGCGCTGCAGGTCATCAGCGCCGTCATCTTCCTCGTGGCGTACACCGTGTACTCCGCGAGCAGCATCAAGGCGTGCGGCACCCTGTTCGAGACCGTCCTGAAAGTCCCCGCAGAGTATGCCATGTACGCCTCCGCCATTATCATTGTCGGCTACACGTTCCTCGGCGGCTTCAACGCCGTCTGCTGGACGGACTTCTTCCAGGGACTTCTCATGCTCGGCGCCCTCTTTGCCGCGCCGATCGTCGCGCTGTGCATCATGGGCAAGACCGGCGCCACCGCGGGCAGCGTGCCCGAGGGCTTCTGGAACATGACCGGCTCCTGGCAGGACATCCTCTCCGGCCTCGGCTGGGGTCTCGGCTACTTCGGCATGCCGCACATCATCATCCGCTTCATGTCCATCAAGTCCGACAAGGAAATCAAAAAGGCCGCGAAGGTCGGCATCGGCTGGACATTCTTCATTCTGGTGTTCGCCGTGGTCGTGTCCGTCGTCGCGCACCTCTTCCTCGGCGACAGCCAGGAGGGCTCCGTCATCTTCATCACGATGGTCCGCAAGATCTTCACCGGCCCGTGGCTCGGCCTCATCTCCGGCATCCTCCTCAGCGCCATTCTCGCCGGCGCCATGAGCACCGCCGACTCCCAGCTCCTCGCCGCCTCGAGCGCGTTCGCGAGCGATGTCTATAAGCCCGTCATCCGCAAGGGCAAGGTCTCCGACAAGGAAATGCTCTGGGTCGGCCGCATTGTCGTCATCGTGATCTCCGTGTCTGCGCTGCTCATCGCGAACGACCCCGGCAGCGGCACCATCATGTCGCTCGTGGAAAACGCGTGGGGCATCTTCGGCGCGGCGTTCGGCCCGGTCATCGTCCTCGCCCTCTTCTGGCGCGGCTTCACATTCGCGGGCGCTGCGGCGAGCATCATCGCGGGTGCCGCAGTCGATGTCCTGTGGCTCGCCTTCCTCAAGGAGTCCACCGGCGTCTACGAGCTCGTCCCGGCGTTTATCGTCGGCCTTCTCGCCGCCGTCATCGCCTCGAAGTGCAGCAGCGATGCCCACAAAGCCCAAAGCGCCGCCGTCTTCGACAAGTGCGTCGCCTTCAAGGACTGATACACACTATAAAAATATGAGATCCCTCCAGCACAAAAAGCGCCGGAGGGATTTTGCGTGATGATTTTTCGGGCGTGAGCTGCGGAAGCCTACGCCGAAGAGGACTTTGCCTGTCGGAAAAGCAAAGCAGAGAGAAGCCCGAGACGTGACTTCTCTGCTTTTTGGGGAACAGTACATACAGGAGCGGCGTCTTGCGGTTTTTTATTTCTCGGTGGCGGAGGCGACTTTCTTGCGGACGATGAGGGCCATGACGAAAGCCACGACGGAGATGACGGCGGCGACGAGGAACGCCTTGGAGTAGCTGCCGCCCTTGCCGAGATTCACGGCGAGCTGCGGGCCGACGAGCCCGGCAAAGCCGAACGCGAGGTACATGACGCCGTAGTTCTCGGTCACATGCCTGGCGCCGAAGAGGTCTGCGGTGATCGGGGTGATGGTGCTGCCGAAGCCGCCGTAGCAGAGAGCGGTGACGGCGAGGCACACGACGGTGATGGCCTGAGAGCCGGCGGCAGCAGACGCAACGCCCATGGCGATGATCGGGAGACCGCAGATGATGCTCAGCGTCACATATTTATCGAAGTGGTCGGTAACGGTGCCCCACAGGAAACGGCCGCACATGCTCATGAGGGACATGACGGACACATAGAGCGCTGCCTGCGTAGCGGTGAGGGAGAAGCTCTCCTGCATAATGGAGGACACCTGGCTGATGACCATCATGCCGGAGGTGCAGCCGAAAGCAAAGGCGATGAGCGCCACATAGAACATGGCGGTCTTGACCATCTCGCCGCGGGTGAGGTCGGGGAGATTCGTTTTCTTTGCGGCCTTTTTGCCGGAAGAAGCGGCGTTCGCGAGCTTATACTCGATGTAATCTTCGGGAACGGGACGGATCATCAGGGAAACGGGCAGGATGACAACGAGAATGAGGATGCCCGCAACGAGCGTGGCCGTGCCGAGAGAGGACTTCTCGATGATGGCGGCGAGCATGGGGGACCAGAGGATGGAAGCGCCGCCGTACACGCCGGCGACAACGCCGGAGATCGTACCGCGCTTATCCGGGAAGAGCGTGGCGAGGTAGCCCATGATGGTGGGGTAGATGAAGCCGCTGCCGATGCCGGTGCCGAGGCCGAAGGCAAGGTAGAAAACCACCATGCTCGTGGTGTAGCCGGAGATGATGTAGCCGAGGCCGAAGAGGATCGTGCCGAGGAAAATGGTCTTCTGGGGGCCGAGCTTGCGGGTGAATGCGCCGAACACGGACGGGGACATCGTGGAGCACACGACCGTCACGGTGTAGCAGAGAACGACGGTGGCTTTCACGCCGTCGCCGCCGAGCTGCTGCACGAACGGGCTCTGCAGCACCGACCATGTGTATGCGAGGCCGACGACCAGTGCGCCGAAGAGGCAGGCAATGAAGTAAGCGGTGCGCTTCTTATCGAGAGCGGCAAACTTTTCGTTATTCATTTCCGGCATCCTCCTTGTCCCAGTCTTCCATGATCTTGGTCATCTGGATGATGCGGCGGCTGCGCTTGGCGACATACTCGGAGACATCGCCCCACTTGAGTGCGCCTTCGCCGGCCTTCACGCCGGTCTTGCCTTCCTTGAGCAGCTTCTCGCCGTAGGGAATGCCGTCGGTGTCGTTGCACAGGGAGGGGAGCACGCCCTTGGCGACCGTCATTGGGATCTCAAGACCGACAAAGTCCCACAGAGCGAGCGGGCCTTCGAAGCCGTAGCGCAGACCGTCGGTGTAGCGCATGGCATTCTCGGCGTCCTCGGCGCTGATCCAGCCCTGATCGATCATGTAATAGAGCTCGCGGCAGATGACCGTGGCGAGACGGTTCACGATGAAGCCGGGGGCGAAGTGGTTGAGAACGGCGGGTTTCTTGCCCATGGACTCCAGCTGCGCCTTCATGGCGGCGACGGTCTTGTCGCTCGTCTTGGGGCCGCGGACGACCTCGATGAGCTTCATAAGGTGCGGGGGGTTGAACCAGTGCGTAATGATGAGACGCTCGGGGTGCGTGAGCACGCCCTCGGACACAGTGAAAACGTCCATGCCGGAGGTGTTGCTGCAGATGATGCAGTCCTCGCGGCAGCTGTCGCTGAGAGTCTTGTAAAGATTGCGCTTCGCGTCGGGATTCTCTGCAATGGTTTCCACGGCAACATCGACCTCGGAGGCGATCTCCGGGATGCGGTCGGTGGGCAGGCAGTGAAGATTGGCGTGCACTCTCGCGCAGTAGTCCTCATCGGCCATGCCGTTGGCGATGAGTCCGTCGATGGCGGAGTCGATGCGCTTCACGGCGTCCTCCAGATGGGCGGCGTTGCGGCAGGACATGTAGGTCTTGTATCCGCAGGAGGAATACACCTGCGCGATGCTCGAACCCATGGTTCCCGCGCCTACGACCAGGACAGTAGAAATGTTCATAACAACAGATCCCTTCTATATATATTTTTTGAACACACTTTCGTTTCGATGACGGCAAAATAACGACATCCTTGAAAACCGTCTATAATATACACGAAAATTAAAATAATGGTTGATTATTATGTAAAACCATGTTAGAATAATTAAAACATCAGACGGAGGTACGGCGGATATGAATTCACAGCAGCTGTCGAGTTTCGTTCAGGTGGCGGAAAAGCTCAGCTTTTCCAAGGCGGCGGAGCAGCTTTATCTTTCCGTGCCGACCATCAGCCGGAACATACGTCTGCTTGAAGAAGAACTTGGCGTACAGCTTTTTGTCCGTGACCGCCATCGCGTGGAGCTCACGGAGTCCGGACAGTGCTTCTACGGCGACGCGAAGGTGCTTCTGCGCCTCGAGGCACAGGCCATCCGTCACATTGAGCATATAAACCGCCGGGCTCAGCTGCGTATCGGGTGCACCTCGCAGTCGGAAAAGCGCGCTCTTGCGGCGGCGCTCACTGTCTTTCGCCGGCAGCACCCGGGTGCGGTGCCCCAGCTCATCTGCGATGACTATGCGCGGCTGCTCTCCATGCTGCGACGGCAGGAGATCGACATCATGTTCGGTAGCGACAATATGGCGCGCGACGAGCCGGAGATCCGCTTTACCCCCTTCATGTCGCAGGATTCCGTCGCGGTCGTACCGCTCATCGATCCGCTTTCCAAGGGTGAGGATCTCTCATTTGACGACCTTGACGACCGCGTGCTCATCGAGATCCCAGATCGGATGATCCCGTTCCGTTCGCGCAACCGCATCAAGGATCTGCTCGCGGTGCACGCCCGTCACGCATTCGACATCGAGTGTGAGGATGAGCAGTCGTGCCTCGCCCTGGCCTCGGCGGGCTACGGCATCACGATCCTGCCGGAATATAAAGTCCCCTTCGACGTGACGCGCTGCGTGCGTCTACCGGTGCGCGAAAACGAGCCCTATTCTTACGGCGCCCTGGTGCTCGCCGAAAGGAACTTTCCGCTTGCCGAGTCATTCGCGGCGATCCTGCGGGACATCATCGAAAAATATCTCGCCGGCACTTTGACCTCGGACGGAAATTGTCCGTGATACCCGCCGAAATGTGCGGTGCTGCCTTGACGCACGGAAGAAAATATGGTATAATTTTTTAATCTATATTATTTACCAATAGGAGTGATGATCCCGCATGGACGGCGACAGTTGGCTGTCTTGGATTGCTATCGTTTTCTGCCTCTGCATGGCGGCGTATTTTGCCGTGGCGGAGGTGTCGGCCACATCCGTAAGCCGCATCCGATTGAAGGTTCGGCTGGAGCAGGGCGACAAAAAGGCCAAGAAGGCTTTGTATGTACAGGACAATTTTGACCGGGCAATTTCCGCGATCCTCATCGGCACGAATATCGTCCACATTTCCACCGCCACGCTTACGACGGTGCTCGTAACACGCACTTGGGGCGCAAGCTGGGTAGCGCTCGGGACGATCGTGTGCACGATCACGGTGTTTTTTGCTGGAGAGATGCTCCCCAAGAGCATCGGCAAGCGCTACAGTGAACGGTGCGCCATCGCGACGGCTCCGTCTCTGTGCTTTTTTATGCGCATTTTCGCACCGCTCGCGAAGGCCCTTTCGCACATCGGCGAGTTCTTCTCTTCGCTCTTCAAGGGCGATGCGCAGGTCACCGTGACCGAGGACGAACTCTACGACATCATCGAGAACATGACCGACGAGGGCGAGCTGCCCGAGGAGCGGGCGGAGCTCGTCCATTCCGCACTGGAGTTCGGCGATGTGACTGTCGAGCGCGTATTCACGCCGCGCGTGGATGTGGCGGCGCTCGATGTCAGCACCGAGCCGGAGAAGATCCTCGCCTTCATCCGCGAGCAGCGCCACAGCCGGCTGCCCGTATACGAAGGCAGCATCGACAACATCGTCGGCATACTGCAGATCCGCAAGTATGTCCGCGCATACCTCAAAACGAGCCGGTACCCGAAGCTCACAGAGCTGCTCGACACGCCGTGCTTTGTCCACCAGAGCACGTCCATCGACGAGCTTCTCGAGGAGCTCAACCGGCGAAAGATCTCCCTCGCGGTCGTCACCGACAACTACGGCGGCACGATGGGCATCGTGACCGTGGAGGACATCCTCGAAGAGCTGGTCGGCGAGATCTGGGACGAGGACGATGTGGCGCAGGTGAAATTCCGCGCTCTCGGCGACAATACCTACGAGGTCATCGCTGACACGGACATGGAAGACCTCTTCGATGAGCTCGACTATCCCGACCCCGAGGATACCGACTGGGAGCACAAGCCCGTCGGCGAATGGGTGTATGAGCAGTTCGACATGATCCCCTCGCAGGGCGAGAGCTTCACCTGGCACCGTCTGAGCGTAACGGTCGCGGCCATTGACCACCGCCGCATCCGCAAGCTGCGCATCACGCTTCTGCCCGAAGAGACTCCGGAAGGAGGCGATGAGGCATGAGCACATGGGTGTATATCGCGGCCATGATCGTGCTGCTGTGCGGCTCGGCTTTCTTCTCCGCATCGGAAATGGCACTCTCTTCCGCCAACCGTATGCGCCTCTCCTCCGCCGCGGAGGACGGCAATGCCGCCGCTTCGACGGCGTGCAAAGTCATCGACAAATACGAGAAGGCGCTCTCCGCCATTCTCATCGGCAACAACCTTTGCAACATCGGCTCGGACTCCATCGTCACGCTGCTCGGCATCACGCTGCTCGGCGACCGCTACAGCGGCTGGGTCTCGGTGCTCACCACCGTTCTCGTGACGGTGATCATCATCATCTTCTGCGAATCCGCGCCGAAGATCGCGGCAAAGAAAAACGCGAACAGCATGGCCATGGGCACAGCGGGCTTTACCCGCTTCCTCATGATCATACTCTCACCGGTCATTTTCCTCGTGACGCAGATCATCCGCCTCATCACGCTCCCTCTCAAGGGCGAAGTGCGCGAGGGCGACCCCGAGGAGGAAGCCGCCGCCGAGCTGCAGTCCATCATCGAGACCGTTGAGGACGAGGGTGTCATCGATGAGGACCGGAGCGAACTGCTGCGCAGTGCGCTCGACTTTTCCGAAATCGCCGTCATGGACGTCATGACCGCCCGCGTGGATGTGGAAGCACTCAACATCGACGACGACTGGCGCGAGCTTCTGCTCTCCGGCGAGGAGCTGCCGTTCTCACGCATCCCCGTATACGAGGACAGCATCGACAACATCGTCGGCGTACTGTATCTGAATCACTTCTTCAAGGCGCTGCTCGCCGACCCGAACGCCGACATCCGCAGCCACCTTATGAAGCCGCTCTACATCTATAAAACCGTGAAGCTGCCCGACGTGCTCGCACAGCTCCGGAAAAACCAGCAGCATCTCGCCATTGTCACGGACGAATACGGCGGAACGCTCGGCATCGTCACGCTCGAGGACGTACTCGAGGAGATCGTCGGCGATATCTGGGACGAGACCGATGAGGTGGAGACCGAAGTCGTGGAGCGCCCGGACGGCGCATACGAAGTGGACGGCGACCTGCCCATCGGCGACTTTGCGGAGCTTCTCGGCGTGAGCGAGGAATCGCTCAAGACCGACAGCGCCACCGCCGGCGGTTGGACGATCGAAAAATTCGGCTCGTTCCCCAAGACCGGGGACGCCGTGGAGTCCGACGGGCTCCGTGCGACGGTGCTCGCCATGGACGAGGACGGCCACCGCGTGGAAAAGATCCTCGTGCAGAAGCAGGAGGAAAAAAATACGGACAGCGAAGAGTGACTTCCCTGCCCATGGTCAGCTGACCGGGAGGACATTCACATTCAGGACTTAACGCAAAAAAGAGAACGGGCGGTGCTCGCGGGACTTTCCGCGGCGAGCATGACGAGCGAGGAGCGCTCCACGGAGCTCTCCATGGAAGAGCTCGCCGCCCTGGTGGATACGGCGGGCGCGGACTCGGTGGCTCTCGTGCTGCAGACGCGCCAGTCGCCCGACCCGCGCAGCTTCCTCGGTGCAGGCAAGCTGCAGGAGATCCGCGAAATCGTCACGAACAACGAGTGCGACCTCGTGGTCATCGACAACGAGCTTTCCCCCTCGCAGGCGCGTGCCATCGAAGAAGAGCTCGGCGTGCGCGTGGTGGACCGCAGCGGACTCATTCTTGACATTTTCGCCCAGCGCGCCCGCACGAAAGAGGGCCGTCTGCAGGTGCAGCTCGCGCAGTATGAGTATCTTCTGCCGCGCCTTACCGGCATGTGGACGCACTTAAAGCGCCAGGCCGGCACAAGCGCGCCCATCGGCACGCGCGGCCCGGGCGAGACGCAGCTCGAGACCGACCGCCGCCACATCCGCCGCATCATTCAGAATCTGCAGTCCGACCTTGAGCAGGTGCGCCGCGTACGCTCCACACAGCGCCGCCGCCGCGAGAAAAACGCCATGCCCACGGTCGCGCTCGTCGGCTACACGAACGCCGGAAAATCCACGGTGCTCAACCGCCTGACACGCTCGGACATCCCCGCAAACAACCGCCTTTTCGATACGCTCGACACCACGACGCGCCGCCTGTGGCTGCCGGAACTGCAGAAAGAGGTGCTTCTCTCCGACACGGTCGGCTTCATCCGCAAGCTCCCGACCAACCTCATTGAGGCATTCAAGGCAACGCTCGAGGAGCTGCAGTACGCCGACCTCCTTCTGCATGTCATCGATGTCTCTGCCCCCGACCGGGAGGAGCAGGCCGCCGTCACCGATGCGCTCATCCGGGAGCTCGGAGCCTCCGCCACACCGGTGCTGCGCATATACAATAAGTGCGATGCCATCCCCGTGCTCACGGAGCTGCCGCACACCCGCGACGGTGTGTGCATCTCGGCGAAGACCGGCGAGGGCGTGGACACGTTGCTCGCACGCATCACGGAGGAGCTGAAACGATGACACCTTACCGCACCGCCGCCGGATACGGCGAAGCGGAATACGAGGACAAGCACAGCCGCTTCATCGGGCACATTCAAGCCGTCACGAGCGAAGCAGAGGCCAAAGCGTTCATCGAGAGCATCCGCCGCGAGTACGCCGATGCCACGCACAATGTCTATGCATACATCCTTCGCGAGGGGAACATCCTCCGCTGGTCGGATGACGGCGAGCCGGGGGGGACCTCCGGTCAGCCGACACTTGCCGTGCTACAGGGCGCGGGGCTTACGGACATCTGCTGTGTCACAACGCGCTATTTCGGCGGCATCCTGCTCGGCTCGGGCGGGCTCGTGCGCGCCTACTCCGCCGCCTGCCGCGCGTCGCTGAAGGAAGCGGGCACAGCCGTCATGCGCCCGTGGCGGCGCGGGAGCTTTGCCTGCTCCTACGCGCGCTATGAAAAGCTGCGCCGTCTGCTCGAAGACCGCGGCGCGCGCATGGAGGAAACGCTCTTCGGCGCGGAGGTCGAGATCGTATTCTCCGCCCCCGAAGCACAGAGCGAGAGCTTTGTCACGATCGTGCGCGACGCCACCTCCGGCGAATGCGAAGTACGCCTCGGCGAGAGCGTCTTCCGCCCGGAAAAAGAAGAATGAAGGCAGCGCCGCACAATGCCGTCTGCGGCGATTTGCGGAAATTTTGTCCCCGCAAATCGCTCTTGCCGGATCATGCGGTATTGCCCGAAAATTTTTCAAAATTTTTTTCGGTTGATTGCATAATGAAGTTGGACAGCTAAGAAAAAAATCCATAGTGATTTTCCCCTGCATGGTAGAATGAAGTTTGCACACAACATCTGCCAAGGGAGGGCAATCACTAT
>CAVGGQ010000004.1:0-53591 GCA_963628785.1 Oscillospiraceae bacterium
CTATTTTTTAGCAATGTGTATATTGCATAGGCATACATGGAAAGGAAACGTTAACAAATCATTTATATTACAAATATATTACAAATTGTCATTCCCTACGGGCGTCAGAAACAGAGTGCGGAATCCGGCGTCATCCTCGGTGTTGGCGAGTGCCCATTCCGTCTTCGCGACGACGGCCTCGGTCGTCATGGTGTAGGCCTCGAGGAGCTCATATTTCTTCTTGATGCGGAAGCCCACGCGGTAGAGCTCCATGTCGCTGCCCTCATGGGATACCTGCGTGGTGAAGATGACCTTTACATGATTTTTCAGCAGATGACCGATCTTTTCGGAGAAGTCGTCGTTATCGTAGTACGGCACGCCGCCGACGCCGAAGCTCTCGATGATGACGGCATGCGCATGCTCGGCGACATAGTCGAGGATGCCGGGTGCCATGCCGGGGATGAGCTTTATGACGCACACGCGGCTGTCGAGTACATCGTAAAACCGCACGGGGCCGGGGAACGACTCGCGGATATAGTAGCGCACCTCGCTGCCGCGCACGAGCGCGACCTCGGGGTAGTCGATGCTCGAGAAGGCATTGAAGCTGCGCGTGCGGGTCTTCTGCGCGCGGTTGGCGCAGATAACCTTATTGTCGAACACGAGATGGATGCCGCAGGCATCGTCGTCGGAGGCATATACGATTGCGTTACGCAGGTTTTCGCGCGCGTCCGTGTCGCGGGCATAGATGGACACCTGCGAGCCGGTGAGCACGACGGGCTTCGGGCTGTTCTGAATGAGATAGTAAATGGTAGCCGCGGCGTAGGCCATGGTGTCCGTGCCGTGCGTGATGACGAAGCCGTCATAGAGATCGTACTTCGCGCGGATGATGCGCACGAGCTCCACCCAGTTTTCCGGGCGCATGTTCGTACTGTCGAGATTGAAGGGCTGCACGGTATCGATGTCGCAGATGCCGCGCACCTCCGGAATACACCCAAGCAGCTCCTCGCTCGTGAGCTCCGGTGTCAGGCCGTCTGCTGTCTCGCGCGAGGCGATCGTGCCGCCGGTGGCGATCAGCAGAAGTTTCTTTTTGTTCATGACCTCTCCCCCCATTCTTAATCTTACACCTACACCGTTATTATGCGCAAATTACGGCGGCTGTCAAGCCCTGCTTGGGAGACAGCCGCCGCGATATTATTTTGTGAGGCCGTACTCTGCGGCGAGGGCGGCGAAGGCGCTGACGGAGCGGCGAAGGCGCTCCTCGGGGACGCAGTAGGCAAGGCGTGCGTAGCCGGGGTAATAGAAGTCATCGCCCGGCATGAGCATGATGTCGTGCTCCATGGCCTTTTTGCAGAAAGCACGGTCATCCGGGTCGGGCGTTTTGATGAAGAGATAGAACGCGCCCTGCGGTTTGGCGCACTCGAAGCCGAGGTCTGTGAGGGTTGTGTATATGAAGTCGCGGTTCGTCTTGTACTCGCGGATCTCGCCCGTCTTGCCGAGGCAGGCGGCACACACGCGCTGGAAGAGCACCGGCGCGCAGATGTAGCCGAGCATGCGTCCCGCGCCCGAGACGGCGGCGCGAAGGCGCACGCGCTCGGAGCACTTCGGCGGTACGGCGAGATACCCAACGCGCTCGCCGGGGAGCGACACGGATTTGCTGAAGGAATAGCAGTACACGGTGTCGGTATAGATGGACGGGAGATACGGCACCTCCGCATCGCCGTAGACGAGCTCGCGGTACGGCTCGTCGGCGAGGATGTAGATGGGGTGGCCGTAGAGCGCGGCGCGCTCGGTGAGCAGCGAGGCAATCTTCCGGAGGCTTTCCTCGGAGAGGATGACGCCGGAGGGGTTGTTGGGAGAGTTGAGGATGAGGAGGGCGGTCTTTTCGTTTACCGCTGCGGCGAGAGCTTCATAGTTGAGCTGGAACGTGCCCGCTTCGGACGGCACATCCACCATCACGCCGCCGGCTGCCTCCGTGAAGGTGCGGTATTCCGAGAAGTACGGCGTGAGCGTGATGCACTCCTCTCCCGGAGAGAGCATGGCCGCACACCCGATGGCAAGGCCCGAGGACGCGCCGCTCGTCATGTAGATGTCCTCGTACTCATAGGTCATGCCGAAGGTCTTATTGAGGTATTCGGCGATGGCGCTGCGGACATCGGCGAGACCCTGGTCGGGGCTGTAGGCGTGGAGCATCGTGGGTGGGATCTCTTTCACGAGGCGCTCGATGGTCTCGGTCACGAGAGCCGGAGGCGCGACGCTCGGCGAGCCGATACTGAAGTCATACACATTTTCCGCGCCGACAACGGCAGCGCGGCGTTCGGCGTAGTCGGCGATGGCGCGGATGGGGTTGCCGACCGCACCGAGAGAGTAGGCTTTTTCCGAGATCATTTGGTTGTCCCCCTTTGTACAAGATAGGCGATGGCCTGTCGGTAGCCTTCGAAGCCGAGGCCGGCGTAGGTCTTTTCGCACGCCATGCCGGCGTAGGAGATGTGACGGAAGCTCTCGCGATCATTGATGTCCGTGAGGTGTACTTCAACGGCGGGCAGTGCAACCGCTTTGAGCGCATCGAGGATGGCGACGCTCGTGTGCGTATAGGCGGCGGGGTTGATGACGATGCCGTCCGCCGTGCCGTAGGCGGACTGGATCTTCTCGACGATCGCGCCCTCGTAGTTGGACTGGAACAGCTCGCACTCCGCGCCGTACTCCGCGCAGGCATGGCGGATGAATTCCTGTAGCGCGGCAAAGTCCCGTTTGCCGTATAGATCCGGCTCACGGATGCCGAGCATGTTGAGATTGGGGCCGTTGATGATAAGGAGTTTCATTCGATCACCTTCAAAATATCCTGCGCCGCGTCCTCGATGCGGCGGTTATTGTCGATCACGAAGTCCGAAAAGTGCCGGTAGCGCGGCTCGCGCACCTTGTAGAGCGCTTCCATGTCCGCCGTGCGGGAGAGCGGACGGCCTTCGCGCGCGAGCTTGTTGAGGTCGCGCTGCAGCCAGAAAATGATGCCGTTCTGGTGGAGCGGCGCGTAGTTTTCCTCGCGCAGCGGCACGCCGCCGCCGGTGGCGATGATCGTGCCGAACTTGCCGCCGAGCTTGCGCACAGCTTCGGTCTCCGTGGCACGAAAGGCGCTCTCCCCGCGCGAGAGGATGATCTGCTCGGGCGTTTCGCCGGTGTCCAACGTGATCTGCGCGTCCGTGTCGGTCACGCGGCGGGAAAGGAGTTTCCCAAGTGTTTCGGAGACGGAGGTCTTGCCGCAGCCCGGCATGCCGACGAGGACGATGTTCATGGTCTGTGAGCGCACATACCGCACCGCTTTGTCGATGGCATCGTCCGGAATGCTCGAACCGGTGAAGCGCTCGCTCGAGCGGACGGCCTGCGCGGCGAGCATTGTAAGGCCGCCGGCGGTGCGAAGGCCGAGTTCCTCCGCCTGCAGGAGCAGGGCGGTGCGGACGGGGTTATAAATTATGTCAACCACCGCACCGCATTCGGGGAAGTCCCTGAGGTCGAGGAGCGTCTTGCCGCAGTCGGGGTACATGCCGATGGGCGTGGCGTTTACGATGAGCTCCGCGTCCTTATGGCGGGAGAGGTTCGTATAGTTGTCCTCGCCCGTGCGGGAGATGATGACAACATCGCGCGCCTTCTGCCCTCGCAGCGCGTACGTGACGGCGGCCGAGGCGCCGCCGCTTCCGAGCACGAGGACTTTTTTCCCTTCGGCGGATATGTCCGCGCGGCGGAGCATTTCCTCGAAACCGTAGACATCGGTGTTGTCGCCGAAGAGCGTGCCGTCTGCTCGCCGAACGAGCGTGTTGGCGCTGCCGATGGAGGCGGCGGTGTCCGAGAGCTCATCGCAGAGCGCGGCGGCGGTCTTTTTATACGGAATGGTCACATTGAGCGCATCGAAGGCATCGCTTCGCAGAAAGGCTTCCACGTTCTCCGGCTGCACTTCATAGAGCTTGTATTCGTAGTCGCCGAGGAGCGAGTGGATGGCAGGAGAATAGCTGTGACCGAGCTTTTGGCCGAGAAGTCCGCAACGGAGCATATCAGATCACCTCGCCGTAGCTCCCGAGATAGGTATATTCTTCGCTGATGTCGCCGAGCTCGCTCATGAGCTGCAGGAACGAGGGGTCGTACACCGGGTTTTCGATGTCGAAGTAGAACATGAACTCGAAGTTGCGCTCCGGGAGCGGACGGCTTTCGAGCTTGTTGAGGTTGATGCCGAGGGCATAGAAGCGCGAGAGGACTTTGTAGAGCGAGCCGGGCTCGTGGCGGAGCGTCATCATAAGGCTCGTGCGGTTCGAGCCCGGATAAATTTCCAGGTCGCGGGTGATGCAGATGAAGCGGGTGTAGTTGTTGGCGCTGTCCTGCACGGAGGGGGCAAGGCACTCGAGATTATAGAGCCGCTCGCACGCGCGGGTGGAGAGGGCGGCGACATCGTCCCGGCCGGACTCCGCCACGAGCTTGGCGGCGAGCGCCGTATTCTCGCACGGGATGATCTTCACGCCGGAGAGCGTCTGCAGGAATTTCGAGCACTGGCTGATGGCCTGCTCGTGGGAATAGATCTCGCGGATGCCGGAGATCTTCGCGCCGGGGCGGGCGAGCAGGTTGTGGTCGATCTTCACGCGCACGGAGCGGACGATGTGGAAGTTGTGGCGCGTCATGAGGTCGTACACGGCGTTGACGGAACCGGCGGTGCTGTTTTCGATCGGCAGGACGCCGTAGCGGCACAGCCCCTTTTCGATGGCGTTGAACACGGCGTCGAAGCTTTTGAAGAAGAGCTCGTTCGGAAGACGGAAAAGGCGCTCGCATGCAAGCTGGGAGTTGGAGCCCTCCACGCCCTGACAGGCGACGGCCGCTTTTTCCGGGAAGAGCTGCGGCGTATTTTCGAGCGCGGCGCGGATCTTTTCCGAGAGGGCGCTCTCGCCGTGGATCATGCGGTTCTGGCGGCTGCGACTGAGTTCGAAGAGAACGCCGTAGAGCGAAACGGCATAGTTCTGCAGATCCTCGGGGGCTTTTTCGCTGATGGCATAGAGCTTTTCGCGCTCGCGGCGCTCATCAAGCACCGGCAGGCCGTTCTCTTCCTTATAACGGGCGATCTCGCCGGCAATGTCCATGCGCTCCGAGAACAGGCGGAGCATCTCGTCGTCTACGGCATCGATTTTGGTACGAAGTTCTTCGATCGTCATAATTGTCTTCCTCTTTCCGAACATAAAATATCATATAGGGTAACGGCGCAGGCCGCCTCCACACAGGGAACGGCGCGCGGTACGATGCAGGGGTCATGGCGGCCTGCGATTTCGATTGTGGTCTCTTCCATGCGGGCGAAATCTACGGTGCGCTGCGCTTTGGCGATGGACGGCGTCGGCTTGAATGCCGTGCGGAATACGAGCGGTGCGCCGGTGGTGATGCCGCCGAGGATGCCGCCGCAGCGGTTCGTTTCGGTGACGATCCTGCCATCGCGCATTACAAAGGGGTCGTTATTCTCGCTGCCGCGCAGGTCGGCGGCAGAAAAGCCCGTGCCGAATTCCACGCCTTTTACGCCGGGAATGCCGAAAAGCGCTGCAGATAGGCGGCTCTCTACGCCGTCAAAGAGCGCGTCGCCGAGCCCCGCGGGAAGGCCGAGCGCGGCACATTCCACGATGCCGCCGACGCTGTCGCCGTCGGCTTTGGCAGCGGCGATGGCAGAGCGCATTTTCTCGCCCTGCGCTTCGCTCACGGTCGGGAAGTCGGTGAGAGCCGTCTGGGCGGGGAAGTTGCCCTCGTCCCGAATGCCAGCGATGGAATCAATGTGCGAGACGATGCGGATGTTTTCCTTCGCGAGAAGCTGCATGGCGATGCCGCCCGCGATGCATAAGGGAGCGGTGAGCCTGCCGGAGAAGCGGCCGCCGCCGGAGATATCAACGCTCTCGCCGTCCTTCATGCGGGCGGTGAAGTCCGCGTGGCCGGGGCGCGGCGTATTACGGAGCGCATCGTAATCGGAGGAGTGCGCATTGGAGTTGCGGATGACGGCTGTGACCGCACCGCCGCAGGTGACGCCGTTTTTGACGCCGCTTAGGAATTCCGGGCTGTCCGCTTCCCGGCGCGATGTCGAAAAGGCATTGCGGCCGGGGGCGCGCCGCGCGAGGAAAGCATTTAGAGCGTCCATATCAATGGGAAAGCCGACCGGCAGTCCCTCCATGACAACGCCGATGGCGTCGCCGTGCGAGGCGCCGAATACGGTGATGCGGTAGCTTGTTCCGATGCTGCTCACGGCGTTTCCTCCTTTTGCAATGCCTCAAAATGTTCACGAAAGCACGGGTACGATTTGGCGGTGCACTCCCAGCCCTCGATCGTCACGCTCTCGGCGCAGGAGCAAGCCGCAACGGCGGCGGCCATCGCGATGCGGTGGTCATTACAGGCGCTCACCGTGCCGCCGCGAAGTGAGCCGCCGCGGATAATCAGTCCCTCCGGAAGCTCCTCGATGTCCGCGCCGAGCGCGGCGAGTACGGATGCCGTGGTGTGCAGACGGTCGGATTCCTTGAGGCGAAGGCGCGCGGCGTGGATGACGCGCGTCTCCCCTTCCGCCGCTGCGGCGAGAGCGGCGAGGGCGGGGATGAGATCCGGTACGGGAGCGGCGTCGATCTCGCAGCTGCGGAGTTTGCCGCGCCGCACCGTGACACCGTCCGGGAATTCATGAATATTCGCGCCCATGGTGCGGAGGATGTCCAAAACGGCGCGGTCGCCCTGCGCGGTGTCGGCGCGAAGTCCCGCAACGGTGATGCCGTTTTCGGAGAGTGCGCCCATGCACAGGAAAAAGGCCGCCGAGGACCAGTCGCCCTCGACCTCCACGGTGTCGGGCAGTGTGTACACCTGATCTCCCGGGATGACCCATCTGTCCGCGGTGCGATGCAGGAGAATGCCGCTCTGCTCGAGGGCTTTCTCCGTCATGGCGATGTACGGTTCGCTCTCGCACTTTCCGGTGACGGTGAGGGTGCTCTCGCCGTGCAGGAGGGGCAGAGCAAAGAGCAGGGCGGAAATGTACTGGGAGGAGATGTTGCCGGGGATCGTATAGTCGCCCGGTATGAGGCCGCCGGAGCAGCGGAGTTTGGACTCTTCTTCGTGGAATTCCATTCCGCCGCGTCGCAGCTCCGAGAGGAGCGGCTCGAGAGGACGGCCGGAGAGACGGCCCTCCCGCTTGAATACGGCGTCCGCGCCGAGTGCGCCGACGACCGGCAGGAGAAAGCGCAGCGTAGAGCCGCTCTCGCCGCACCGGAGCGTGCACCGCTTCTCGGGCGAGCCGCCGATGGGTCTTACGGTCAGTGTGTCGCCGCTGTCGGTGATGTCCGCGCCGAGGGAGCGCAGGCACTCCACCGTGGCGAGGATGTCGGCGTTTCGTCCGGCACAGCGGATCTGCACGGGCTTTTTGCCGAGCGCCGCGCAGATGAGCAGGCGGTGCGCCTGCGATTTGGAAGCCGGGACGCGGACAGAGCCGGTCCGCGCGCCGGGGGTGATCGAAAGGTTCATTTTGCACCTCCTTGGCGGAGCCAGTTCGGACAGTCTTCGGCGGCGATGCTCTGCACGGCGCAGTGTCCGATGCCGTCGATGCGGATCACGGGCAAGGTCGCGCCTTCGCGCTTTTTATCGGAGAGCGCCGCCTTTCCGAGCGCGTCCGCGCCGTACGGCAGTTCGGTCGGGAGAGAGCATTTTCGCACAAGCGACTCGATGCGCTGCGCATCGCCCGCGGGGCATGTTCCCCGGTTTGCACACGCGCGTGCCATGGATACGAGCCCCATCGCAACGGCGCTGCCGTGCGAGACAGTGTAGTCGCTTAACAGCTCCGCCGCGTGGGCGGCGGTGTGGCCGAGGTTGAGGAGATGGCGGCGGCCGGTGTCGAATTCGTCTTCGGCGACGATGTCGCGCTTGATCTCAATGCACCGCGCGATGAGCTCCTCGGGGAGCTTCTCGGGGAGCGATGCCTCGAGGGCGGAGAAAAGCTCTTCCCCGTCGAGCACCCCGTATTTTATGACCTCTGAGCAGCCGTCGCGCCAAATATCGGGCGGGAGCGTCGAGAGAGTGCCGATGTCGCAAAGCACGAGCGAGGGCTGCCAGAAGGCACCAACGAGGTTTTTGCCTGCGGGCAGATCCACCGCCGTCTTGCCGCCGACCGAGGAGTCGACCGCGGCGAGCAGCGTTGTCGGGAGCTGAACAAAGCGGATGCCGCGCTGATAGGCCGCAGCCGCAAAGCCCGCCATATCGCCCGCGACGCCGCCGCCGAGGGCGACGAGAACATCACTGCGGCTCATATGTTTTTCGGCGAGGAAGCAGAGGATCTTTTCCCACTCGCGGAGCGTTTTCGACGCTTCGCCTGCGGGGAAAACATAAGTTTCTGTCAAAAGACCCGCTTCGGCAAGCGATGTGCTCACGCGTGAAGCATAGAGCGGCGCGACCGTGGAATCGGTCACGATGACCGCTTTGGCGGCGCCGGGAACGGCTTGCGCGATGCGCTCCCCGCATTCCGTGAGAAGACCCGCGCCGATGACAACATCGTATTCGCGCGAGGCGCTCACATGAATGGTTTTCATCGGCCGTCTACCTCCTCCTTGCGGCGCCGTCCCTCGTCGAGGAGCGCCGTGAGTGTTTCGATATCGTTCGCCTCGATCGCCTCACGGTAGTCTGCAAGCGATGCAGCAAGGCTGTCGAGTTCAAAGAGTACATTTTCGCGGTTTTCGAGAAAGAGCTCCGCCCACATGGCCGGGTCGAGCCACGCCACGCGCGTGAGGTCTTTATAGCTGCCGGCGGAGAAGCCTTTGTGGTTTTCCGCCGTCGGGCTTTTGATATAAGCGTTCGACACGATGTGCGCGAGCTGCGAGGTGAAGGCGATCATGCGGTCGTGCTCGGCGGCGGTCGTGACGCTGAAGCGGCCGAATTCCGCCGGGGCTAGCAGCTCTTTCGCGCGGGCGAGGAGCGTGATGTCGTCCCGCTCGGCGGGCACGAGCACCATGGGCGCTGCGTGGAAGAGATTCGCGCGGGCGTTTTTGTAGCCCGATCTGTGGCTGCCCGCCATCGGGTGGCCGCCGATAAAGGTGAAGCCGTACTGCTCTGCAAGCGGGAACGCCTCGGAGCATACGCACTCCTTCACGCCGCAGCAGTCGATGACGAGCGGATGCGCGCCGAAGTGCGGCGCACTTTCGCGCAGATACGCCGCCGACGCGTCCGGGCGGACGGCAATGAGTATGAGATCACATTCCGGCAGAAGGTCGGGGGTAAGCACGCCGTCCGCCGTGCCGTCGAGTTGCGCGAACGAGAGGACGGAGGCGTCCGTATCCAGGGCGAGCACACGCGCATCGTGGGCGCGGTAGGCTTTGGCGAGCGAGCCGCCGATCAGGCCGAGACCGACAATACCGACCGTCATTTTACCGCTACCTCACGGACGATGCTCACTTCCTTGGCGAGCGAGTCGAATTCCTCGGGGCGGATGGACTGCGCGCCGTCGCACAGAGCGTGCATGGGGTCGTTGTGGACTTCGATGATGAGGCCGTCCGAGCCGCAGGCCGTGGCGGCGAGCGCCATCGGGCGCACCATGCGCGCAAGGCCGGTGGCGTGGCTCGGGTCGACGATGACCGGCAGGTGCGTGAGCTCGCGCAGCATCGGCACGGCGGCAAGGTCGAGCGTGTTGCGTGTGAAGTCATCGAAGGTACGGATGCCGCGCTCGCAGAGGATGATCTGCTCGTTGCCGCCCGCCATGATGTACTCTGCGCTCATGAGGAGCTCCTTGAGCGTGCTCGCAAAGCCGCGCTTGAGGAGGATGGGCTTGCGAATCTTGCCCAGTTCCTTGAGGAGGTCGTAGTTCTGCATATTGCGTGCGCCGACCTGAATGATGTCGACATTCTCGAAGAGGTCGAGGGACGAGGTGCCCATGAGCTCGGTGACGATGGGGAGGCCGGTCTCCGCGCGGGCGATCTTCAAAAGTTCCAGTCCCGTTGCGGCGAGGCCCTGGAAATCGTAGGGCGAGGTGCGCGGCTTGAAGGCGCCGCCGCGGAGGATCTGCGCGCCGGAGGCTTTGACGGCTTTCGCGATGCCGACAATCTGCTCTTCGGTCTCCACGCTGCAGGGGCCGGCGATCATCACGAAGTTGCCGCCGCCGATGCGCACATCCCCCACCTGCACGACGGTGTCCGCCGGATGGAACTTGCGGCTCGCGCACTTAAAGGGCTCGGACACGCGCTTGACGGAATCCACGATGCCGAGGCTCGCGATCAGATCCATGTCCACGCGGCTCGTGTCGCCCACGAGGCCGAGGATCGTCTGATACTCGCCGACGGAGGTGTGGATTTTCAGGCCCTGTCCCTCCAGCCAGTCGATAAGTTGGTTTTTCTTTTCTTCGGCGGCGCCGTTCTTCAAAATGACGATCATATTCTTTCCCTCCAAAAAAATAAGCGGCACAGTGTAATCTGTGCCGCCTGAAAAGCCTTAGCTTCCAAAGACAATCTTTGCATCACAAATTACCATACTATGAAATAGTACGGCTAAAAAAGTATCGGGTAATGAAAGAAAGCGTCATCATGGAATTAAATCTCCGTTATTCGGAATTCGGTTTCAGTATATAAGCCCGGAGCGGAAATGTCAACAAATTTTTCGTGGGGAAATTGTATAAAATAATTGATGTGTTATTTTGATTCCTGTACATCTGTCATAGTCTGCAGGGCGTCACGGATGCAAGTCCCGCTCTCGCCGAGCACCGTGACGAACTCAAGTGCCTTTACTTCCTCCAGAGCCGAGGCCGGAGCGAAGGCGCGCCCCGCGATCTTCAGCATCGGGATATCGTTCCAGCTGTCGCCGATGCAGAGGACTTTTTCGGGTTCGATCTCCAGAAACTCCGCAAGCTTCTGTACGCCCGCGCCCTTGTCGCTGCCGGCGGCAACCACATCCACAAGCGCACCGGAGGGCGTAGCCTCGTATTTACCGGGGAATTGCTCGCAGAGCCGCTCGGCGATCGCATGTGCTGTCTCGTTCTCGCCGGAGAGGTTTCCGGGTGCGACCAGCACGACCTTCGTCCATGGGAAGAGAATGTGTCCGGGTTCGGCTTCGGAAACCGGAACGCCCATGTGCGCGAGGTGCTCTTCGAGGTTCGGCGTTGCACCGCACACGCGTACATCCGCGCCGCGGTGCACCTCCATGCCCGTTCCCGGGAACGCATTGCGGACTGCAATGAGATCCTCTCGGCAGGAAAACGGCAGGAAGCTCTCGTACCAGCTCTCGTTTTCCGCGCCGTCGAAGATTACGGCGCCGTTACTCAGTATGACGGGTGCGTTCACCGTGAAGCGATCGCGGATAAAGAAATAAGAGCGCACGTCTCGGCCTGTGGCAATGGTGAAAAGGCCGCCTTCGTCCATAAACCGCTGCGCCGCGCGGAGATTTTCCTCCGGCACGGCTCGGCCGTGCTCGGCGCAGAAGGTATCGTCATAATCCGCAATAAGCAGATATCCGCTGAATTTTCCCATTGGTTTCTCCCACTGAATATTGTATAATGAACCTCCGGCGCGTACGGCGCGTCTTGTAAACAGCATGACTTCGGAGGTCTTCTATGACAAAAGGTGCTTTGCGTGTGAATCGTTTTTTCCTGATTGCGGGAATTTTTACTTTACTATACTATCTCTGCATGGGCATCACCGTGCGGTTCGGGCAGTCGCTGCTCTACCTCTGGCCGATGCTCTCTGCCGTTTGCTTTGCGCGGTATTTCCTGTGGAAGCGCGCGTGGAAGCAGGGGAAAAGTTCGCCTCTCCCCCGCGGGTGGCTCACGGCGGTCAATATCGTCGTGTGGGCGGCGATCGCGGTTTTCCTCGCCGTGGAGTGCTTTGTGGTCTCGGGCGCTTTCCATACGCCGAGCGAGGGGCTGGATACCATCATCGTGCTCGGAGCGCGCGTAAATGACGACGGGCCGAGCGGCTCGCTGCGTGAGCGCATCGATGCGGCTGCCGAATATCTCGAGGCAAACCCCGACACCGTGTGCATCGCATCCGGCGGGCAGGGCGAGGACGAACCGATGAGCGAAGCGCAGTGCATTTACGAAGGTCTCGTCGCTGCGGGGATCGACCCCTCGCGCATCCGATTGGAAGACCGCTCAACGAGCACCTACGAAAATCTGCGCAATTCTCTCCCCATGCTCGGCGAGGACATCCGAAAGGTAGGCATTGTAACGAGCGACTTTCATGTCTTCCGCGCGTTCTGTCTGGCACGCAGCTTCGGCGGCTACGGCGGCTATGACTTCTCCGGTATCCCCGCCCGCTCGAGCTTCTTCGGCTTCATCCACTACGCCATGCGCGAATTCTTCACACTGACCGTTTCACTGGCGCGGGGCTATTTTTAAGGCAACACCGCCGCACTATAACGTCTGCGGCGCTGCCTTAGCATTTAGGCGGCGCTGTCGTAGGCATTGCAGAGTTCTGCCATGTCTTCTACGGCTTCGCCGACGCAATCGGGGAGACCGTTAGTGAAGCTCTCGAGACCGACTTTTTCGAGGAGCTCGCAGTATGTGTAATCCACGGCGCCGAGATCCACGAGGTCATTATAGAATGCTGCGGCTTCGTCCCAGTCGTCCTCCGCCATTTCGTAGATCTGCAGTGCGGCGATGGCGCTGACGGCGTAGCTGATGTAGTAAAACGGCTGCTCAAAGTTGTGGCTCACCTGCATCCAGTAGGTAGCGAAGGACTTGGAGTAGCTCTCGATGCCGTACTCGGCGGCAATCTGCGTGAAGTAGTCATTGACCTGCTCCGCCGTGAGGTTCTCGGCGGAATAGACTACGCGCTGGAATTCATCGAGCATGCAGCCCATGACGATGCTGTAGAGGGCGTTGTCGAGATACTTGATCTTCGCAAGGCCGGCTTCATCGCCGTATATGTCGTCGTACCAGCCGAAGGACAGGGCTTCCATACCGTTCGAGTGGATCTCGTAAATGTCGTACGTGCCGGCATTCAGGAGGTGATCTTGGGGGATGTTCGAGTAGGCCTCGTAGTAGTGGCCGAACTCGTGGAACATGGAGCCGATGTCGGAGGCGTTTCCGTAAAGGGAGTTATAGATGAACGGGGCGTTGTAGTATTCGAGCGTGGTCGTGTAGCCGATCTCGGAGATCTCATCGGCGCTTCCGAGATAGTAAAGGCCGTGGCCGACCATGTAGTTTGCGGCTTGCGCCGCTTTGTCGGAAACGCGCGGCATGTAGGTCGTCAGGAGGTTTAAGAGCTCATCGGTCGAATAGTCGGTGTCCACCGTGAAGTCGGCGCAGGCCGCCTCGTCCGAAAAGAGGTAGCTGAAATAGGCGTAGGCGTAGGGCTTCACCGCTTCGCACAGGACGGCCGAATCCTCGGGCGTGAAGTCGCGGCCGTAGACATTTTCGTAAGAGTAATCGGCGTAGTTGTCGTATCCGCTGAGCTGCGCATATTCATTGTAAAGGCCGATGAGCTCGACATACAGTCCGCCGATCTGCTCGGTCATTTCGGTATAAGTGAGGCTCTGCATGATGAGGTCGTTGTACTCGAGCTGCAGCTCGGAGATGCGGTCGAGGATCTCGCTCTCGCGGTCGGTCATCTCCTCATAGTCGCGCAGTTCCTGCGCGTTCTCCTCCCCGAAATACTCCTCGAGCACCGGGCCGGCATCGCCATCGAGTGCCGTAGAGAGGGCGGTATAGAGAGCATCGAGCATATCGGTGCACATGGAGTCCATCTCCTGGCAGACAGTGCTCAGCTCCTCGTCGTCGGGATCTGCGTAGAACTCGATGTAGGCGAGGGAATCGAACGTCGCTGCGAGGATATATTCCGAGTTGAGCTGCTTATAGAGCTTGAGCGCCTCGTCGCCGTCCGTGCAGGCGGCGAGCTTGTCGATCGAGGCATAGTACTCGGTCGGATCGTAGATATACCATTCCATATCGGCGTAGTCGGTGTCGGCATGGACGCCGTCGGAGAAGGTCGGTACCGCCGTCGTTCCGGTCCTTTGCGGAACGGCCGATGCTCCGGTCCCGGGTGTTGTCTCCAAGTTTGCTTCGGCGTTCTCGATGCCGGAGACGATGCTCTCGCTCACACCGCCCGATGCCGTACCGCACGCCGTCAGCGAGCAAAGGCACAGCGCCGCCGCAAGCAGAAGAGCGAGCATGCTTTGGAATTTTTTCATAGTCGTGCACCTCAGATTTCGTAATGACTGTATTTTACATGAATCTGCCGCAAAAGTAAAGCTTGCTAGATGCGTTCAAATAGTATATAATCCGCTTTATGGATAAGATAAAGAAACTCATCAATAATTTCCGGCACATTTCGGAATACATGGGGCGACGGCAGATCGCCACGATCGCGGCGGCTACGGCGTTCTGGTTTTTCCTTTCGATCGTGCCTATCGTCATACTTTGCGTTTCGGTCCTGCCGTATACCTCCATTACGGAGGAGCAGCTTCTCGCAAAGCTCGCGCCCGTACTCACCGAATCGATGACCGAGCTCATTCGCATCATCCTCTCGGATGTGTACAGCAGCGGCGCGGGCGTCCTCAGTATTTCGCTCATTGCCACGATCTGGTCGTCCGCGATGGGCTTTTCCTCCCTCATTTGGGGACTGGAGGATATCTATGAGCAGCCGCGCCGCGCGGGATTCCTGATGCGCCGCGCCCGCGGGATCATCTATACACTCGGCATGATCCTCATGATGGTGCTCTCGTTCGTGCTCGGCGGCTTCGGCGAACAGATCAAGAATCTTGTGGAGAAGTATCTGCCCGGAACGACATCGTTCTTTACATTTCTGCTGCACTTCCGCTTTGTCGTGGTGATCGCGGTGCTCACGATGTTCTTCGGTGCCATTTTCCGCTGGAGCACCGGGCTGCGCCCGCCGTTCCGCGAGGTGTTCCCCGGCGCACTGACCGCCGCCGTCGGCTGGTCGCTCTTCTCCTATGCGTTTTCCGCATGGGTCAACGCCGGACACTACGGCACATACGGCTCGCTCGTGACGGTCGTCGTCGTGATGCTGTGGCTTTACTACTGCCAGTACATATTGCTTTTGAGTGCCTGTCTCAACCGTGCTCTCCCGAAGTTCCGCCGTAAAAGCGAACCGGACGGTGAGGAGACGCCGGTAGACGAGCCGAAAGCGGACAAATAAACAAACATCCCGCGAAGAAATTCGATCCTTCGCGGGATGTTTGTTTGGGCAATACCGCATAATTCGGCAAGAGCGATTTGCGAGAGATTTTTTGCCGAATCAAGGAAGAAAACCGCAGCCATACTTTGTGTATGGCAAGGTTTGATGACAATGAGCCGGCGAAAAAGATCCGTAAAGCGGCGCAGACGACATTGTGCGGTGTTGCCTTTGCCTTTATTTGACGGCAGAAGATGCGGCGCACACGGAGGCGAGCCAGGAGGCGAGGACCGCACCGATGCCGACGAGCGCGGCGGTCTGCCATGCGAGGATGCCGCCGAAGAGGGCGCAGAGAGCGTAGGCTGCGGCAGCACCGAGGACGGAGCCGAGCAGGGCGAGAAAGATGCTCTCCCAAGCGATGACGCTCTGCGGCGAAGCGAGGCCGAGCTCCTTCAAAACACGAAGCTCCTTTTCGCGGGGAACGACGGACAGGGCAGATGCGGCCATGACGCAAACGAGAGCGAGAACGGCGGCAAGGAACGAGCCGATCGTATTGATCTTCTCCGTGGCGGCCGTGAGCGTCTGCGCCGGCTGCATGAGGCCCGAGGCCGTGTCGGTGTAGGAGATGGTCTCCGTATAGTAACCAAGCACCGTGCCGAGCGTTTCGCGCGCATCGAAGGTCTGCGAATAGAGGCGGATCTCGGTTACGGTCTGCGCCGCTTCCGCGCCGAAGGAACGCATATTTTCCTCGTACGATGCCGGGGAGACACCGGAGGATATGTACCTGGCAAACGCCTCGCGCAGCGTGTCTTCGGTGAGCGCGGATATGGCCTGCAGCAGCGCATCCTGCGCGCGTTCGGTCTCAATGCTCTCGCCGGTCACGGCGGCGTACATGTCCGATTGCTCCTCCGGCGTGCAGGCGACGGCATAGCTTTTGAGCGCAGCGCGCTGTTCGTCTTCGGAGAGGGTGTACACACCCGTGGTGTCAAACGGGAGATCCGTGAGGACATCCGTCGCCGGAGATGCCATCTGCGCTTGTACGAGCTCGCTCGTGAGCACGGTCTCCACCGTCCACTCGCTCAGCTCGGGGAGATACCCCGCGCCGCCGGTCAGGCTCTCTCCCGGTGCTTCACCCGCGGGGCGGATGATGCCGACGATGTTGAGAGACTGCGAGGCCGCGATCTGCGCAGTCATGAATGATTCGTCCGCACCCATGTAGCCCCATGTGCCGTCGGCGTTGCGGACATATTCGTCCGTCGGGAGCACTACGCGGAACGAGAGGCGAAGAAGCTCGGGATAGGTGATGTTCGTGTTTGCGGCAGGGTCAAGGCCGAGCGCCGTGAGGCAGGCGGCATCCACGTTACCGTTCACATCCAGAATCACGACGGCCTCGTCATAACTCTCCGGCCAGCGGCCGGAAACGAGGTCATAGCGCAGAGAGCGCAGACTCTCACCTGCGGGGAGCTGCGTCCAGTGCGTGTTCTCCTCGCTGTTGAGTGCGGTAATGCTCTTCGAGGATGTGTCTCCGCTGTAGATGTGCGGCGTGATGGCGTAGGTGCGCTGAACGGAGACGGTGTTCACATCCGTGTGCGAATCGAGCCAGGCGGCAAGCGAAGCGAGGTCGCCAGACGCGACGGCGTCGATCGTGAGTGTGAGCGGATAGGCGGAGAGCATTTCGGTCTCGGCGTCCGCGGCGTTCTGACGGCCGATGGCAAAGGCGGCAAAGAGCAGCGAGAGCACGAGCACCGCGGCGAACGGCACGAAGGCGCGCGCAAAGGTGCGGGTCTTTTTCTTGCGGAAATTCGAGAAGGCCGTGCGAAGCATCTCCCCGGCGCCCGCTCCCGCCACCGGCGGATAGGTCTTATTCTCCTCTTCCCCGTTCTCGTCCGTGTCGGAGGTGATCTGTCCGTCCCCGAGCGTGATAACGCGCGCATCCCCGCCGAAAAGTTCCGCATCGCGGGAGGCGGCGACTACGAGCCGCTGCCCGGATTCACGAAGCAGCAGCGAAAGTACGGTCTCTGCGCTCTCCGCGCTCAGGCCGTCCGTCGGCTCATCGACGAGCAGGATGCGCCCTTCGCGCGCCGCAGCACAGGCGAGCGCACCGAGGCGGCGCTCCTCGCCGGTGAGATAGGCGGGGTATCGATCCGCGGTGCTCTCCAGGCCGAGCTCGGCGAGGGCATCACGGGCATTCTCGTGCGCATCGCGGCGGCGGAAACCGGCGAGCGTGCAGAACTGCTCGGCGTTTTCGCGCAGCGTGAGGTCGGGCAGGAGCAGAGCCTCGTCCGCCCACGCGCACTCGCGGTACCGCGCGCTGCGGCGGGATGCGCTCCAGCGCGCCGTGTTCTCGCCGCCGAAGAGGATCTCCCCTCGGGAGGGCTCCGCCGTTCCGGCGATGAGGCGCAGCAGTGCCGTTTTCCCGCTGCCGGACGTGCCGGTGATAAGAACAAGGCCCGTTTCCGGAAGCGTCAGATTCAGGCAGCGCAGCGCGTGCGCGCCTTTTTTCCCGGGCGCCTCGAGCGCGGCATTTTTCATTTGCAGCATAGAATGGAACTCCTTTCGGAAGCACCGCGCAATGTCGTCTGCGGCACTTTACGAAAATATTGCGGTTTTGCCATAATTTTACAGCTCTATTATACTGTTTGAATAAAGATCGGTCAAGTATTTCGTGAATTTTGTCAATTTGTGGCTTGTTTTTTTGAATTTTCGGGTATATTATAAGGGCACACAACAGGGGTGCTGGGTTTTTCCCGGCTGAGACGGTGCAAATTGAAGCACCGGTACCCTTCAACCTGATCCGGGTAATGCCGGCGGAGGGAGTACCATACGGTATTTGTTCTTCAGCCAACTCCGGGATCGGGTGGCTGATTTTTTTATTTTGGAGGGCTTTCACATGAAAAGCAAACAGACCACCCGCATACTCTGCGAAGGTGGCATCATGGTCGCCATGGCCGTGGTGCTCAACTTCCTCAAGTTCGACCTGTTCGCACAGGGCGGCTCGATGAACCTTCTCTTCATTCCTCTCATGGTATTCGCGCTGCGGCGCGGCACGCTTTGGGGCCTCGGTGCCGGACTCGTCTTCGGTGTCCTGAAGGCCATCATCGGCGGCGGCATCGCCTACGGCTGGCAGTCGCTCCTGCTCGACTACGCTCTTGCCTACGCTCTGACCGGTCTCGCCGGACTCACGCCCAAGCACCCCGTGCTCGGCACCGTCATCGGCGCTCTCGGTGCTCTCTTCTCCTTCGTTCTCAGCGGCGTGTTCGTCTGGGGCGAGTATATGCCGGAAACATTCCTCGGCCTTACGATGGGCAACGTCTGGTTCTACTCCTTCCTTTACAACGGCATCTACACGGCGTTCAACTGGCTCGTGGCCGCGATCGTTATTTACATTCTCTCCGTGAAGACCAAGCTGCTTCAGCCGGAGGATGCGGTGCGCAAGGAAGCCGCCGCGCACTGAAACCGTTTTTTCCGCATTGCCGCCCTTTCGGGAGAACCGAAGGGGCGGTTTTTCCGTCTATTTTGTAGTTGCAAGAGCATGGCGTTTGTTGTATAATAATTCGGTATCCTTATTACTATGAGAGCGAGGAATCATCTATGCGTAAGGGCAGCACTGCCGGCGGGATCACGCGTGTCATCGGGCACATCCTGTTGACCCTTCTGGTTACCATACTGCTGTTTGTCGTTTTTCTCTACGGCGTCATGGGCGTTCTGACTCACGGCCCGTCGTCGGAGGCCAAACGGCTTTTTGTATTGTCCACCAACGAGACCAGTGCGCTGAAGTTTCTGCCGCACCTGGTGCTCTCCGATTCGCAGGTCGAGGCGATCCTGAACCCGACGGAGACGACCGAGACCGAAACAGAGGCGGAAACGACCGGGACGGCAAGCGACTTTGTCGAACTGCCGTATGAGGACGGCCGCACGGCAGAGGAAGAGACCTCTGCGGGGCAGGTCGTTGTCGTGGAGCCGACAGAAACCACCGCCGAGAGCGGCGAGTGGCTCGAAGTCATCGACATCAAGGACTCTACCTTCAAGGGCAAAATGATGATCATTCACGATCCCTCCAAGGTGGTCGTCGGCACGCTCGATGCGTACGGCGCCAACTATCACGGTCTGTATCTCTATGAGTTCATCGAGAAATACGGTGCCATCGCGGGCACGAACGCCGGCGGCTTCTACGATCCGAACGGCGGCGGCAACGGCGGCATCCCGGACGGTCTCGTCATCAGCGACGGCCAGATCGCCTACGGCAGCGCCGGAACATGGTATCAGAACGTTGTCGGATTTGATGCCGACCACATCCTGCATGTCGGCGACATGACGGCGCAGCAGGCGCTCGATCTCGGCATCCAGTCGGCCGTCAGCTTCTCCCCCGGCCCCGTGCTCGTGAAGGACGGCGAGCTTCTGACGAATCTCGGCGGCGGCATGAACCCGCGCACCTGCATCGGTCAGTGCTCCGACGGCACTATTCTTCTTATGGTCATCGAAGGCCGCAAGCCCGACAGCATGGGCGCGACCTATGACGATATCGCCAAGATCATGTATGAGTACGGCGCGGTAAACGCC
The DNA here is from genome assembly GCA_963628785.1 of Oscillospiraceae bacterium. Classification (GTDB taxonomy): domain Bacteria; phylum Bacillota; class Clostridia; order Oscillospirales; family Oscillospiraceae; genus Apopatocola. The sequence continues at coordinate 19,620 of CAVGGQ010000004.1, forward strand.
GCCAACCTGGACGGCGGCTCCTCCTCGCTCATGTACTATAACGGCGAGCAGATCACGCGCGGCTCGAACATCGTCGGCATGCGCCAGATGTCCACCGCCATCCTCGTGCTGAATTGAGGTGAGGGAAATTATGGGAAAACATGAAAAGCCGAGCTCCGGCAGCAGCCGGAAGGTCGAGGAGCGCCTGCCGCGCGCTGAGCGCACCGCCTCCGTTCGCGAGGAGGAGCTCATCTTTGATGTGCCGGAAACGAATGACCGCGTGACAATGCCCGGCAAGAACGTGCCGACAGAGCCGGTCGATGCCGTTGGGGCAGTCGATGCCGACATCCTCGCTTCCGATGATGATCTCTTCGGCGGCACTCTCCCGAAAGAAGAGCCGGCCGCAGCTCCCGCGCCGCAGGTAAAAAAGCCCTCGGTGCAGACGCTCTCGACAGCGCCGCGCGCCGCCGCAGCAAGGGCAGCCGTGACGGCAGAGCCCGCTGCCGAAAGCGAAAAGGCCGCCGAGAGCGCAAAGCCCCGCCGCGCAAAGGCGGAGGAGCCGGGAAAAAATACCGGGCGCACCGCAAATCCCGTAAGGACGAAGCACGCGAAAGCCGAAGCCCCGGCAGAAGAGCAGGAGGAAAAGCCTTCGCCGCGCCGTGCCGGGAGAGCACAGGAAGGCGAAAAGCGCTCGGAGAATGCGCGCCGCAATGTAAAAGCCGAGGCCGGCGGCGATGCGCCTAAGGGGCAGCGCCCCCCGCGCCGCGAGCACGAGGACATTCCGGAGGAAGAAATTCCTGCGAAGCGCCGCAAGAAGAAAAGCTTCGGCAAGCGTCTCCTCACCTACACGATCATCCTCGCCGTTATTTTTGCGGCGGTGCTCGCCGTTCTCTGGGGCGCCCTGGCGAAGTTCCAGAAGAACAGGGACGCCGAGGCACAGCTCGAAGCCGAGCAGGCCGCCATCGTCCTGCAGCAGAAGCAGCGCGCCGAGGAAGTGCGTCAGGCGCCGCAGAAGGCGTTTGAAGCATGGCTCGCCTCCTATACCGCCGATGACTGGACGAATCTCTGGTATGAGAAGCGTCCGGAGAACATTGACGGACGCGACCGCGTGCGCGCCTACATGGAAGAGCGCTTCGGCGCGGAGTCCGTGGCAGCGTACCGCTCGCTCGACTATACCGACGAGACGCCCGTTTATGTGCTCAAGGACGGCGACGAGACGATCGCGAAGATCACACTGACCGGCAGTGACGTGAATTGGAGCGTGTCCGATGTGGAGCTTGAGCTTGAAGGCACGGCGAGTGCTTCCGTCAAGGTCGCCACGGGCAGCAAGGTCTACTGCAACGGCACGGAGCTCGGCAGCGAGTATGCCGGCGAGCCGGAGAGCAATTTCTCCTATGAGCCGCTCAAGGATACGCTTGAGAACCCGGTGTCCTGGACGACCTACACGGTGGACGGACTTCTCATCGAGCCGGAGCTCACCGTCGATCCGCCCGCGGGCTGCAGCGTGACGGAGACCGCCGAGGGCGATTTTCTTCTGTGCCTCGAAGGCGACAAAGCGGCGCAGTACATCAACACCTCCGTGAACTTCGTGCGCGCGTACCTGAACTACTATATGAACGGCTACAACGGCACCAACGCCAATCTGTGGACGGCGCTCGCCTACCTCACGCAGGGCACGCAGGCGTATTCCGACCTGTACGACAGCTACAACGGCGTCGTTTGGAACACCGCTTACGGCAACATCGATACTTCCGACACCACCGCCTCCGGCGTGGTCATCTGGGCGGACAACTGCTACAGCGTCGATGTCACCTACAATCCCAAGTGCACCTACAACGGCGAGGCCATTGACTACGTCAACGCCACCATGCGCATCTACTTTGTGAAGACGAACGGCACATTTATCATCACCAACTACGAAACTCTTTGATAAAGGAGGGGAAAAACATGAAAGTTACCGCTGTTGTCCCCTCGTATGAGCCGGATGAAAAGCTCGTCCGGGTCGTTGACGGACTGCTCGCCGAGGGATTTGACGACATTGTGATCGTGAATGACGGAAGTCATGAAGGACATCTGGAGCCTTTTGCGGAGGCCGCAAAGCGCCCCGGCGTTACGGTGCTGCGCCACCGTGTGAACAGCGGCAAGGGCCGCGCGATGAAGACGGCGTTTGCCTGGTGCATCGAGAACCGCCCCGACATTGACGGCGTTGTCGTTGTGGACGGCGACGATCAGCACCGCCCGAAGGACGCGCGCGCGTGCGCGGAGGCCATGTGCCGCGAGCCGGACAAGCTCTGGCTCGGCGTGCGCGACTTCTCGCTCGAGCAAGTGCCGCTGCGCAGCAAAGTGGGCAACAAGATCACGCGCAGCTTTATGAAGCTCGCCTGCGGCGTCGGCGTGACCGACACGCAGACCGGCCTTCGCGCCATTGCCCGCAGGCATCTGCCGTGGCTTTGCACCGTAGGCGGTGAGCGCTACGAGTACGAAACGCAGATGCTCCTCTCCGCGAAAAAGGCGGGACTCGGCATCGGCGAGGTCGTAATCGACACCGTGTACATTGACGAGAATCAGACGAGCCATTTTGATACCGTGAAAGATTCATGGCGCATTTATAAGCTCATCTTCCGCCATATCTTCCGCGGAGGGAAATGATGAAAAAAGGTTTGCGCTCCTTCCTGCGCTTTTCCGGCAGCAGCATCGTCTGCTTTCTGCTCGATTACGGACTGTTCACGCTTCTCAATTCCGTGCTCCTTGTTTCCCTCTCGGACGGTACGCGCGAGCTTGCATCCACCTACGGCGCGCGCGTTGTGTCGGCGGTGGTGAATTATCTCCTGAACCGCACCGTGGTATTCAAGGACAAGGGCTCGGCCGGACGCTCCGCATGGCGCTATGCGCTGCTCGCCATGGTACAGGCAAGCCTCTCGGCGTTTCTCGTCTCCGAGCTGCGAGGCCTCACCCACGCGACCAATCTCGCGGAAACGCTCATCAAGCTCCCGGTGGACGGCGTGCTGTTCCTCGCGAGCTACCAGATCCAGAAAAAATGGGTCTTCCGATCCGGCAAAAACGAAGAATAAACACAAAGATCCCGCAGAAGCTTTTCGGACTTCTGCGGGATCTTTGTGATAATGTAATAATTTGTTCTTTCTTTATTGCGGTGGAGGGTGTATAATACAATTTGAATGAGTATAATAATCTGCAATAACGACATTTTGCGGTGTTGGCTTAGATAGTCTGCAAATCCGAAAAGGAGAGATTTCCGATGAAGAAAAAACTGCTCACCCTGTTTTTGTGCCTTGCGGTGATGTTCTCGCTCGTGCCGTTTTCCACGGTATCGGCCGAGGATGCGGGATCCGCAATTTACGGCGCCGACGGCGCGGAGACGGAGAGCGTCACCATGACGAAGAATGGCTCCGTTACACTGACGGCGGGGATGAGCGGCTCCTTTCAGTGGCAGATCCGTGTCGCAACCGACATATGGGCAAACATTTCCGGCGAGACGGGACAGAGCATTACCGTCGATTACGCCATGCTTGCCAATCTTCTCGCGGCGGACGGAATCGCCGCGCTGCGCTGCCGCACATCCGACAGCGAGGGAAACGAGGTTTTCAGCAAAACGGTTGTGATCACCGTGACGGAAAGCACCGCCGCCCCGGAGCCGACGGCCGAAGCGACGGCTGCGCCTGCGTCGGAGTCTTCCGATGAGGCACCCGGGAATGACACAGATTCCTTTTTCGGTTTCATGTCTGACGGCGGCATCAGCACCGCCTCGCTTGGAGGCGATGACAATCCTGTGTCGGACGAATCGCAGCCCGAACCGGTAGAGTATGAGTATACCGTCATTCACCACACGCAGAATGTGACCGGCGATGCTTATACGAAATATAAGGAGGAAAAACGCGAAGCAAAAGTCGACACCACGGTGCCCGACGGCTTGGAAAATACCGAGCTGAAGGAGACCGGCGGTTTCTATGCTCTCGACTACGACAAACCGACGGTTTCGGCTAACGGCAACACGGTCGTGGACATCTACTATAACCGCTATTATTTTCTTGTGACGCTCAATCTGAGCGGCGGCTCGGGCGCAGAGTCTGTTTATGCCCGCTACGGCTCGGAGCTCAAAATTGCGACGCCGACCAAGAGCGGATGCACCTTCCTCGGCTGGTCGCTCAACGGCTCAACGGTTGAAGGTCTCCCGACGACTGTCCCTGCATATAATGTGGAATATACCGCCGTGTGGGAGGCTTCGGAAACGGCCAATGTCAAAGTCCTGATCTGGGGCGAGCAGGCCGACAGCGAAGAGTATGATCAGCTGGACACACAGACCATCGAGTGCACCACGGGCAAACTGCTCACGAAAGAAAACTTCGTAAGCGTTCTCACGTGTACGCAGGAAGAGCATACCCACACCGCCGAATGCAATGCCTGCACACATGAGCATACGGTGGAGTGTTACGGCCTGAGCGAGAGCGACAAGATTGACATTGACAAAGAATACTTTGACGGCACCTATGCTCTTTTCAACTGGTATTATTTCGAAACGCTGGATGGCGGCTTGGAGAACGGATACATATACCTTCTGGAAAGCACATCCACGAAGAGATTTTTCCTCAAGCTCAACGGAAACTGGTATGATTACGGCTGGTGGGCAAGCCACCATGTCACCGATACTCTGGACGACCATAAGGGGGCACAGGTCGGAGCACGCGTGGAATGGAACTCGGCATCCTACTGCAAATTCCGCGCCCTCTGCACGGAGCACACGCATAACGATCGTTGCTACAGCTGCGGAAAGAGTGTGCATACCCACACGGCGGAGTGCTATAAGAGCATCGTCAATATAGACGCCTCGAAGTGGATCCTCACCGGTGCCGACACCATGACCGTTGCCGCGGATGGCTCTTCGATCATCAATGTCTACTATGACCGCCGGGAGTTCACGCTTCATTTCCGCGAGCCGGAGGATGCCGCAGACTACAAAGAAGAGCTGAGCGAGTACGACTACTACGGCACCATCACCGCCAAGTGGGGGGCGAACATCGCCGAACGCTTTGGGCAGATGGGGAAGACGAACGGATCAAATATCAACAACTGGACACTCGATTCGGACAACGGATGGACAAGCGATAAAATTTCCTATCTGGAATATATGCCGGCGGAGGATCGGATCTACTATGCGTATATACCGGACACGGCCGACCGGCTTGTCGCTTACTATTCTCTGCAGAACGCGGATGGGACCTATGATGCAGACGGCTGGTCATATACCTTCGTCCGAACCGCCTTCGGCATCCGCTATACTACCGGCACCGTTGATGAAAGCGATTTCATTACGCTCGACGGCTATACCGTTAATAGCGAGAAGAGCGCTAAGGTCGGTGCTGATTTCCAGGGAGCGCATTTCTATTATGACCGCAATGAATATTCTCTGCAGTTTATCGCGTATGACGGTAAAGTGGATACGGACGTGAAGCTGCGCTGGGGCGTATCCCTTAATGATGAGAAATATATAAATTACAGTCCCAAGGTCTTCCCCGACGCGCTTGACCCGGATGTGTATATGTTCGAAGGCTGGTATACAACGCCGGAGTGCTACGAGCAATCGAAAGTCAACTTTGAGACAATGACCATGCCGATGGCGGATCTCAAGCTCTATGCGCACTACACGACGAAGACCCACAAGGTGGAAACCTATCTCACCGAAGAATCGATGAAGAAGGGTGATCCCGCGATCTGCACATGGGAAGCGATTCCGCACGGAACGACTGTCGAAACGCCGGAGACTCCGAAAAACGGCGGCTACACCTTCGTCGGTTGGTTCTATCGGGCAAGCGACGGTGAAGAGAAGGTATACACCTTCCAGATGCCCGTGGAGCGCGACATGAAGCTCTACGCAAAGTGGTCATCCGATACTCCGGTGAGCTACACCGTATATTATAAGACGACGGGCGAGAACGGGGAGCAGATCCCAATCGCGGATCCGACGACCGGAACGGCACTCGCCGGCAATACGCTGACCTTTATCCCCAAGTCCGGCAATGATCTTTACGACTCCTACCGAAATAACTACTATGCAGAAAGTCCGTCCGGCTCCATCACGCTTGACGCTTCCGGCGAGAATAGCTTCACCTTTGTCTATACGAAGGGAAGCGGCGTTTCGGTCAAGTATACGGTGAGGTATATAAACAAATCCACCGGCACGAATGTTTTCGACGAGAAGGCCGTCGAGGATGCACCAAACTATACAACAAGTGCGGTGGTTACCGCGGACTGTGAGCCGATCAACGGATTCATAGCCGATGCCGCGCAGAAAACGCTTGTTATCGACCCCAAGGGGGAGAATGTGATCACCTTCTACTATACGCGGGACGACACGCATGCCTATTATCTCATAACACATTATACGGAGGCGCTGGACGGCACATACGATGTGTACAGCTCCGAAAAGAAGCTCGGCACTATCGGCGAAACGGTGAGCGCAGAGCCGCTTACACTCGAGGGCTTTACATACCGAACCGAGTGGTCCAAATCCGCCATACTGGATGCCGAAGGCACGGAGCTGAAATTCAAGTATAAAAGAAACAGCTATCCTTACGAGATCTGTTATATTGATGCGGAAACTAATAATAACGAGATACACGAGAGAGTGAAAGGCACAGCGCTCTACGGCGCGACGATCACCGGAGAGCTCGTTGCCATCGATGGCTACGCAGCACCGAAGAGCGCAGGGAGCATACAAATCCGAGCCGAGGACACCATTAGGCGAAACGTTCTCACCATTGCCTACACGAAAGATGAGGCGCGCACGGCATCTCTCGCTATCACGGTGAAGGGAGCCGAGGAGGAAGATCAGGCGTTCCTGTTCACCGTTAAGACGGCGAACGAGACCGTGCAGACTGTCGTCTGCGGGAACGGCTCCGTAACCTTGACGGGCCTCACTCCGGGGCAATGCACCGTAACGGAGACGACGCCTTGGAGTTGGCAGTATACACCGGCCCAGGCCGAGCAGATCGTGACGCTCTCGAACAACGGCACAGCCAAAATCAGCTTCAATCATTACCGCACAGACAAATGGCTGACAGACAACGCATACTGCGGCTGATGCAAAAACAGCACCGCGCAATTTGCCGAGAGCAAATCGCGCGGTGCTTTCTTATTTGTGTATTGCAAGGAAGTGCGGGGACAATATCTCCGCAAAGCACCGCAGACGACAATGTACGGCGCTGCCTTACATTATACCGGCAGCTTCCGCCACAAGCCTTCCCTCCTGCGCACGGAGCTCTCCGGCAATGTGGCGCACGATGGATTCGGAGATCTTGTCTTTGTATTTCTCGAGAAGATCCTCGTGGATCCCCTCGCCCTCGATGATCAGCTCCACGCTGTCCAGCTTCTCCGAGTAGCGGAATGTCAACCGCAGCTCGGCTTTCTCCCTGCCGATGGCGGGGAACAGAAGGTTGAAGATGATCTCCTCGCCCAGCAGCACCATGCTGCGGATGCGCTTTTCTGTGAAGCGGTGCCGCGTCATGAAGTCCACTGCCCGGCCGAGCAGCTCATAGAAGTCGAAGGAGACACCGTGGATGTCGTAGGTGAAGCTGCGGATCCGGTAGATGAAGTCGCGGGTCTTGGGCATTTGCGGGTCGTGGAAGATCTGCTCCGGCGTGCCCTGCTCGTAAATACCCTTTTCGTCTATGTAGAACACGCGGTTTGCGATGTTCTCCGCGAAGGACATTTCGTGAGTGACGATCAGCATGGTCATGCCCTGATCGGCCAGCCGCTGCATGACGCCCAGAACTTCGCCGACCATGGTCGGGTCAAGGGCGGATGTGGGCTCGTCAAAGAGGATAACCTCCGGCTTCATGGCGAGGGTGCGGGCGATGGCCGCACGCTGCTTCTGGCCGCCGGAAAGCGCCTCCGGATAAGAGAGGGACTTGCCGCCGAGGCCGACGGAATCGAGGAGCTTCATGCCCTCGTCGTAGGCGGTCTGCCTGTCCGTGCCCAGCAGATGCACCGGCCCCAGCATGACGTTTTCAATGATGGTCATATTCTTAAACAGGTTGAAGGACTGGAACACCATGCCCATCTTCCTGCGCAGCGCCGCAAGCTCCGCCTTGTTCGCGGCGGTGATCTCCTGCCCGTCGATGAAGACCTTGCCCGTCGTTGGCGTTTCCAGCATGTTCAGACAGCGCATGAATGTGCTTTTGCCGCAGCCGGAGGGACCGATGACGGAAATGACATCGCCGTCATTGATGTCCACGGTGATGTCCCGCAGAATCTCGTTTTCGAATGTTTTTCCGAGATGCTCCACTCTGATCATCTGAGCTTTACCCCCTTAAGCAAGCTCCTGCGCCGTTTCGGATCGAATCGATGCCGGAGGAATCGAAGCAGTGCAATGAACACACAGGTGATGGCGAAATAGATCAGCGCCGTGGTGATCAGCGGGAAGAAGGGCTGATATGTTCTGCTTCGGACAATATCGGAAACCTTGGTCAGGTCGGCGATGGCGATGTAACCCACGATGGATGTGGATTTGACCAGCGACACGAAATATCCCGTATACAGGTCAAACACATGGGCTGCGGCCTGCGGGAACACGATGTGCCGGAAGATGGCTTGCTGCCGGAAGCCGATGGCGTACGCCGCCTCGATCTGCCCTCTGTCCACGGAGTCCACGCCCGCTTTAAACACGCCCGAAAGGGACGCGCCGCCCTCCAGCCCAAAGCCGAGGATCGCAACGAGAATGCCCGGAATGTCCACGCTCCGGAACACCATGTAGTAAAGGATCATCAGCCAGACGAGGATGGGGATACCCGTGACGATCTTCCCGTATACGGCGGCGACGGTGCGCCACAGACGAGAGCGGGAGTTGAGCATTTTGCAAAGCCCCAGTCCCAACGCCGTGGCCAGAACGTAGGCGCACACGCTGATGAGGATGGTCACGCCGATGCCCTTCATGAAGAGCTTCCAGCGGCTTTCCGTCAGGAATGTGCCGGTAAAATTATCTTTGATCTTCTCCGCAAATGAGCCTGTTTCCGTCGCTGTGCCGTTTTTTACGATGTAAGTGATGTCCTCGGAATAATAGGGCTCGGAGAAATCGGCCTCTTTCGCCCGCTCCTCCGTGTAGGCGAAACCCGAGGCGATGTCGGCCTTGCCGCTCGCGACAGCGGAAAGCAGTGCGCCGAAGGCCATGTCCTGAAATTCTACCCGCATGCCCATTTTGAATGCGAGGCGCGCAATCAGCTCGCATTCAAAGCCGACGACCTCGTTGTTGTAAACAAAGCTCAGCGGCTCGCTGGTCGAGCAGACTGCGGCATGGAGCATCGGCCCGTCCTCGCAGACCGGGATGCCCTCCATGGAGTAGTCGCCCGATGTCCATTTTTCATAAAGGGCGTCCACCGTTCCGTCCGCCTTCAGCTCCGCAAGTGCCTCGTTGATCGACGCGCGCAGCTCCGGCTTGCTTCTGTTGACGATAAAATACACGGGGTTGGAATAGAGCGGATTCGTGCTGTAGCTGTAGCCCGGCTGCTGGTTGACGAACATTTTTGCCTGCGTCCGCGGCAGCAGCGCGCAGTCGATTTTACCCGCCATAAGGGCGGCAAGCTCGTCCGTGCGGGCATCGTATTTGAGAATTTCCGCGGTCGGATAATGCTCCTCCGCATACAGCTCCGGGATGGTGCCCAGAAGCACGCCGATTTTTGCGGAGGAAAGGAACGTCTCCCGCTCCTCGTCCGTGGGATCGATCATCGTGGCAGCGGATGAAAGGCGCTCCTTCTGAACGGCCACGGCTGTGGGGGTGTAGTAATACGGATCGGAGAAAAGGATCTCCTTCTTCCGCTCCTCCGTTATGACCATGTTGGCCAGCACGACATCGCCCTTTCCCGCGATCAGGGCGGGGATCAACGCGGAAAAACTCATGGTTTCCACAGAGTAATCCATGCCCAGGGCGTAGGCGATGCGGGCACCCAGCTCGATGTCAAAACCGATCACTTCGCCGTCCTCCCCGCCGTCAAGATAGCCGAAGGGAATGGTCATGCCCTCCGTAAGGATGCGGAGCGTGCCCGTGGGGTTTTCGGGGGCCTCGAGCGCGGGCATGGTTCGATCCTCGCCGTCGATCCAGCGCCGCTCCATGTCCGCCAGCGTTCCGTCCTCCTTCAATGTCGCGAGGACGGCGTTGATGCGCTCTTGCAGCGTTTCGCTTCCCTTAGCCAGGGCGATGGCAACATCGCTGCCGCCGATGGTGCCATCCAACACTGCAAGAGAGGGATCTTCCTCGCAGATCTGGTCGAGTACGACCTTATCAAAAAGGAAGCCGTCGATCTTTCCGGCCTTCAGTGCGGCGATGCCGTCCATAAAGGTGGCATAAAGCTGCAGCTCCGCCTCCGGAAAGACCTCCTCAGCCTGGTCCTGTGTGTGGGAGCCCGTTTCCGTTCCCAGACGGAAAGTGCTCCGATCAACATCCTCAAGGCCGGAGATCATCCGTGTGCCGGATGTGCAGCCCGTCAGCAGAAGGATCAACATCAGCAGCATCGCCGTGCCGCACCAAAGTCTTCGTTTCATAAACACCTCTCCTCCGTTTTGTCCCGATAAAAATTTCAGACAGCACCGCACAATGTCGTCTGCGGCGCTTTGCGAAAATTTTGCCCGCAAAGCGCTCTTGCTGAATTATGCGGTGCTGCCTTTGCTCAGTCGTCGGTCTGGTGATAGCTGCCGAAGAACCGCTCGAGGCGGCTGCCGGCTTCCCTGAGGTCGACAAGGTCGGGGAGATAGACGATGCGGAAGTGGTCCGGCTCGCTCCAGTGGAAGCCCGTACCGGCGGTGACGAGGATCTTCTCCTCCTTGAGGAGGTCGAGCGCCATCTGCTCATCGCTGTGGATGTTGAAGCGCTTCGTGTCCACCTTCGGGAAGATGTAGAAGGCCGCTTTCGGCTTCACGGCGCTCACGCCGGGGATGGAGTTGAGGATGTTCCAGATGAGCTCGCGCTGCTCGTACATACGGCCGCCCGGGCAGAGGTACTCGTCCACGGACTGGTAGCCGCCGAGAGATGTCTGGATGATGCTCTGCGCCGGAACGTTGGAGCATAGGCGCATTTTGGCGAGCAGGTTGAGGCCGGCGATGTAGCCCTGCGCGTGGGACTTGTCGCCCGCAAGGCACACCCAGCCGCAGCGGAAGCCCGCCACGCGGTGGGATTTGGAGAGGCCGTTGAAGCAGAGCGTGAGGAGATCCGGCGCGAGGGACGCGAGCGCGACGTGCTCGGGCTCGCCCTGCATGACGAGGCGGTCGTAGATCTCGTCGGCAAAGAGGATGAGGTCGTTCTCGCGCGCGACCTGCACGATCTGCTCGAGGATCTCCTTCGGATAGAGAGCGCCGGTCGGGTTGTTGGGGTTGATGACGACGATGCCCTTCGTGCGCGGTGTGACCTTGGAGCGGAGGTCATTGATGTCGGGATACCAGTCCTGCTGCTCATCGCACACATAGTGCACGGCGGTGCCGCCCGAGAGCGTGATGGCCGCCGTCCACAGCGGGTAGTCGGGCGAGGGAACGAGGATCTCGTCGCCGTCGTCGAGGAGACCCTGCATGGTGAGCGTGATGAGCTCGCTCACGCCGTTGCCGGTGAAGATATCGTCGATGCCGACATTGGGGATGCCCTTGAGCTGGCAGTACTGCATGATGGCCTTGCGGGCGGAGAACAGGCCGCGCGAATCGGAATAGCCCTCGCAGTTGCGGAGGTTATAGATGAGGTCGAGGATGACCTCGTCCGGCGCGGAGAATCCGAACGGCGCTGGGTTGCCGATGTTGAGCTTTAAGATCTTTGCGCCGCGCTTTTCCATCTGCATGGCCTCGTCCATTACGGGGCCGCGAATATCGTAACAAACATTGTCCAGCTTCTTGGACTGCTCGTAATTTTTCTTTTCCATGGTGCTTCTCCTTTGACAGACAAAATAAAAACGCCCCGAACCCGTAAAGGTTCAGGGCGGAATATACTTCCGTGTTACCACCTGAATTCGGACGATGCGTCCGCACTCTGCCCGGTACGATGATACCGGCTCTCAACATAACGGCGAGATCCCGTTCGGGCATTTTCTCCCGACCGCTCGGGGACGGCTTCCGAACTGCGTACATCAAGGCTTGCACCGACCGCCTTTTCTCTGCATGTACCCGGGGTTCGTACTCTTTCCCTTCAATGCGTTTCCTATTGGATGAACAGTTGAAGAATACCACGCATTGCGTATATTGTCAAGGAGAAAAATTTTTTGAATTATTTCAAAAAGTTCAGGTTTTTTTCAGTTCGATGGTATATGATAGGAGCAGAATGTAAAAAACGAAAAGGCAAGGTGACATTCATGAAAATTCTCATTATCGAAGACGAAAAACTGCTGGCCGACTCCCTGAAAACGCTGCTCGAAACCAAGGGGTTTGACGTGGAAGCCGTATACGACGGCGTAACCGGCGCGGAGTATGCCGAGCTCGGCGTTTACGATCTGCTGATTCTCGATGTTATGATGCCGGGTATGGACGGCTATCAGGTCGCGCGCGCCGTGCGTGCCAAGCGCTGTGCCGTGCCCATTCTGATGCTCACCGCGCGCTCCGGACTCGAAGACCGCATTGAAGGACTCAATGCCGGCGCCGACTACTATCTCACGAAGCCATTTGACACGCGTGAGCTTCTGGCGTGCATCAATGCGCTGCTGCGCCGTCAGGGCGGGCAGGTCGACACGCTGGTGTTCGGCAACACGGAGCTCGACCTCGCGTCCGGCTCGCTCTGCTGCGGCGAAAAGACCGTGCGTCTGTCCGCGAGGGAGTTTGATGTGATGCGCCTGCTGCTGCAGTCCGGCAGCAACAACCTCTCGAAGGAGATCCTGCTCTCCCGCGTTTGGGGCATGAATTCGAATGCGATGGAAAACAGCGTTGAGGTGTATGTGGCGTTCCTTCGCAAGAAACTCGCGAGCATCGGCTCGAACATCCGCATTGAATCCATCCGCAAGCTCGGCTATCACCTGGAGGTGGGCGAGACTTGCTGAAACGGCTTCGTCTCCGCTTTGTCGCCATCAACATGGCGTTCGTGCTGGCCATTCTCTGCGTAACCTTTACGGTGCTCATCGGCAACACGGTCAGCAGTCTCCGGCGCGAAACATCCGATATGCTCACGGCGGTGGCTGCCAATCCCCTCGAGCTCAACTGGCCGGATACATCCTCTCGTCTCCCCTACTTCATCGTGCGTATTTCGCCGCAGGGCAGCGTGCGCGTGAGCGGCTCGAGCTATCTCGATCTGAATAACTCCGATGTGCTCGCCGAGGTCATATCCGCAGCGCTCGGCAGCGGGGACACGGAGGGCACCCTCGGCGGTTACTCGCTGCGGTATCTCCGCACCTCGCAGTTCGGCAACGAGTACATCATCTTCGCCGACATCTCCAGTGCGAGCACCACCGTGAAGAACCTCATTCGTAACTGCGTCATCATCGGACTGACCGCCACGGCGCTCTTTTTTGCCGTGAGCTTTCTTCTGGCGCGTTGGGCGGTGAAGCCCGTGGAAAAGGCGTGGACGCAGCAGAAGCAGTTTATCTCCGACGCATCACACGAGCTCAAAACGCCGCTCACGGTCATTCTCACGAACGCCGAGATGCTCAAGGATCCCTCGTTCGGCGAGGCGGAGCGTGAGCGCTTTACGGACAGCATCCTCACGATGTCCAACCAGATGCGCGGACTTGTGGAGAGCCTCCTCGAGCTGGCGCGCGTGGACAACGGCGCAGTGCAGAAGTCGTTTGAAGTCTTTGACTGGAGTGCGCTCGTGCAGGATGCGGCGCTCCCCTTCGAGGCGCTGTTCTTCGAAAAAGGACTCATGCTCGAGTGCGATATCGCACCGGACATCACCGTGAAGGGCAGCAAACAGCATCTGCGCCAGTGTGTGGAGATCCTGCTTGACAATGCCGTGAAATATTCCGCGCCCGGCACGGTGCGCGTGGCGCTGCGCAAAGCCGGCCACATGTGCGAGCTGACCGTTGCTACGCCCGGCGAGCCGCTCTCCCCCACGGAGTGCAAAGACATTTTCAAACGCTTTTACCGCGCCGACAAGGTGCGCAGCATGAACCACAGCTACGGCCTCGGTCTGCCGATCGCCGAGAGCATCGTCACCGAGCATGGCGGAAAGATCCGCTGTGAAGGCGGCGAAGGCGGCAACATATTCACTGTCACATTGCCGACGGCACAGAAAGGATAACGCATGGACATTCTCTACCGCAAAGCGGCCGAGACGGATATTCCCGCCATAGCCGCCATATACGAAGCCGTTCACACCGAGGAGGAAGCGGGCCGGGCCGTCATCGGCTGGCAGCGCGGCGTATACCCGGTGCGCGCTACGGCGGAAGCTGCGCTCGCGCGAGGCGATCTGTATGTCGCCGAAATGGGCGGCACCGTGGAGGCAAGCGCCATTCTCAATAAGATACAGGTGGATGCGTATGCCGGTGCGCCGTGGGAATTCTCTGCGGCAGAGGATGAGGTGTTCGTAATGCACACTCTCGTCGCAGATCCCGCCTCGGCGGGTCACGGCCTCGGGCGGGGCTTTGCGCGCTTCTATGAAGAAGAGGCGCTGCGGCAAGGCTGCCGCGAGCTTCGTATTGACACGCAGGAGCGCAACGTGCGTGCCCGCACCCTCTACCATTCACTCGGTTATAAAGAGATTACGAGTGTTCCCTGCGATTTCAACGGCATCCCCGGCATCCGCCTCGTGCTGCTGGAAAAGCACTTGGGATAATAACAGAACATTAGAACTCCCTCCGCGATGCGGCTTCGTGCCATTCGCGGAGGGAGTTCTTTGCGTTTAATTTCAGGCTTTTTCTTCCTCGCTGCGGAGGATGGTCATGAATTCATCGCCGGTGATGGTCTCTTTTTCGTAGAGGTACTGCGCGAGGCGGTCGAGCTTGGCGCGGTTCTCGGTGAGGATCTCCTTAGCCTTTTCATGCTGCGTGCGGACAAGCTCGACGACCTTGTCGTCGATGACTTTCTGTGTATCGGCAGAGCATGCGAGCGAGGCATCGCCGCCGAGATACCGGTTGTTCACCGTTTCAAGGGCAACCATATCGAAATCGTCGCTCATGCCGTAGCGCGTGATCATGGCGCGGGCGAGCTTGGTGGCCTGCTCGATGTCGTTGGATGCGCCGGTCGTGATCTCGCCGAAGGCGACTTCCTCGGCGGCGCGGCCGCCGGTGAGCGTGGCGATCTTGTTTTCGATCTCCTCTTTGGTCATGAGGTACTTATCGCCGGTCTCGACCTGCATGGTGTAGCCGAGAGCGCCGGAAGTTCGCGGAATGATGGTGATCTTCTGCACAGGCGCTGAGTGCGACTGGAGCGCCGCCACGAGCGCGTGGCCGATCTCGTGGTACGCCACGACCTTCTTCTCCTTGTCGGAGAGGACGGCGTTTTTCTTCTGGTAGCCTGCGATGACGACTTCGATGCTCTCCTCGAGATCCGCTTCGGTCACGATGGTGCGGCCGCTGCGTACGGCGCGGAGCGCGGCTTCGTTGACGATGTTCGCAAGCTCGGCACCGGAGGCACCCGACGCCATGCGCGCGATGGTGTGGAAATCGACATCCTCGGCGGCCTTGATCTTGCGGGCATGGACTTTCAGTATCGCCTCACGACCGGCAAGGTCGGGCAGCTCCACGGGCACGCGGCGGTCAAAGCGTCCGGGGCGCGTGAGCGCGGGGTCGAGGGACTCGGGGCGGTTCGTGGCGGCGAGGATGATGACGCCGTTGTTGCTCTCGAAGCCGTCCATTTCGGTGAGGAGCTGATTGAGCGTCTGCTCGCGCTCGTCGTTGCCGCCCATCGTGCCGCCGCTGCGCTTCTGGCCGATGGCATCGATCTCATCAATGAACACGATGCACGGGGCTTTTTCCTTGGCCTGGCTGAAAAGGTCGCGCACCTTGGATGCGCCCATGCCGACGAACATCTCCACGAACTCCGAGCCGGAGATGGAGAAGAACGGCACATTGGATTCGCCCGCGACAGCTTTGGCGAGCATGGTCTTGCCGGTTCCCGGAGGCCCTACGAGAAGGATGCCCTTCGGCATCGATGCGCCGGCTTCGGTGTACTTGGCGGGGTTATGGAGGTAATCCACGATCTCGGCGAGGTTTTCCTTGGCCTCGTCCTCGCCTGCAACATCGTCAAAGCGGATCCCCTGCGTGGACTGCACATAGATCTTCGCGTTGCTGTTCCCCATGCCGAACGACATGGCATTCTTGCCGCCGAACTGGTTCATCAGTTTTTTGCGCATGAACTGTCCGAGTACAAAGAAAATGATGAGCGGCAGGATGAGTGTGAGGAGATAGACGAGCACCGGCGAGGTGGTCTGCTCAATGTCCTTGGCGAACTCCGCGCCGCAGTCATAGAGGCGCTGTGTGAGCTCGGGGTCATACATGACGCCGGTATAGTAGATAGTGCCGGTGTCCTTGTCGGTGAATACGATCTCCGAATCGCTCACATCGACTTTGCCGATCTTCTTCTCGTCGATCATGCGCATGAATGTGCTGTAGTCCGTTTCAATGACTTGCTGGCGATTGAGGAGCGGGGCTACGAATACATTGAAAAGAACAAGCAGGATCAGCGTGATGATATAGTAGTAGATCAGCGGTTTCTTGGGGTTTTTGACTTCTTTCATACGATTGTCTCCTTATTGATCAACATGGGTCAGCGGATAGCGCGGCATTCGAGGTAATAGCGCTTGTCGCGCGCGTTGCCCATGGAAAAGCTCTTTTTCGGCAGAGCGCCGTTTTTAAGAACGGAGAGGAAAAGGCCGGATTTTTCGACCGGAGGGAGGAGCACGGCAGCGCAGTTCGGCTTCTCACCGAGGGTACGGGCGGTTTCGTCGCCGTGGATGTAATCGACAGTGCCGCCGTGCGCGGCGATATAGCTGCGGCAAAAGCTTTCGGCAGCCGCCACGCGCTCGCCGAGCGTTTTGTCCGCGCTCTCCCATTCCGCACGGTGCGCCTCGAGCTCTGCCGGGAAGGCGGCGGTGTCGGTATCGAAGATAACGCGGTGGATGGGCTCGAAGTCGAGCGACGGCTCGTGGATGTTCTCGAGCTCCACGAGGGCGAACCGGGCAGGATGGCTCGCGCGCTCGCTCTCCGGCAGCGTCTCGCGCTTTTCTTCCCAGAAACGCTTGGCCGCAGCGAGGGAGTGGTTGCCGTCGCCCACAGCAAAAGTGAGCTTGCCGTTATCGGCCGCAGCGCCGTATTTCTCGCGCTGCAGCGCTGCATTGTCGAGCGCATCGAGCGCCGACTGCACGACGGTCTTTGTCTCGCCGCTCACACGCCAGCCGGCGATGTGCCCGCCGCCGAGCATCAGGTCGAAATCGTAGAGCTTCTCGAGAGATGCTATTTGCTTCTCTGCGGCAGAGAACACGCTGTCGGTGCGGTCATCCATGAGGAGGAGCGTATGCGGCATTTCGAGCGGAGCGCAGCGGCGGATCTTCACGCGCGGGGGGAGACGCTCCTCGACCGTTCCCTCGGTGGAACGGACGTGTGCGGTGTGACCGCCCGAAAAATCGTACTGCTCAAGGTCGAGTGCCGCCACGAGGCCGCGGCGGATGCGCCCGTCGGGCAGGGTGCGCTCGACATAGATGAAGCTGTCGGGAACCGTGCGGAAGACATCATCCGCGAGATATTTTTTCATGGTCTCCGCGATGCGTTCGTCTGCACCGTCGGCGCGGGATGTGTCCAGCCACGCTTCGGGGAGCATAAGAGAGAGCGCGCTCGGCTTTTCGGCGGCGCGCTTTTCCGCCTCTGCCCAATACTCGGGCTCGGATGTGAACTGATCGCAGGCGATCACGCTCCACGCGCCCAGATCTTCCGTGCGGGGCAGCAGTATGTAGGTGCTGTTTACGATGTGCATATCGGTTGCCTCCAAAGTCATATAACACTTAAACCAGATGACTGTATATTACAATCTTCCGGTTTAAATGTAAACAAAGGAATTGTTAAAATTAAGTGCCGAGGTAGGCTTTCTTTACATCCTCGTTGGAGAGGAGCTCCTTGCCGGTGCCGGACATGGTGATGCGGCCGGTCTCCATGACGAAAGCGGAATCCGCGACCTTGAGAGCCATGTTGGCGTTCTGCTCGATGAGCAGGATGGAAACGCCCTGCCGGTTGATCTGGCGGATGATATCGAAGATGTCGCGCACCACGAGCGGCGCGAGGCCGAGGGAAGGCTCGTCCATCATGATGAGCTTCGGGCGCGCCATAAGAGCACGGCCCACGGCGAGCATCTGCTGTTCGCCACCGGAGAGCGTGCCGCCCGGCTGCCACGAACGCTCGCGCAGACGCGGGAAGAGGTCGTAGACCCACTGGATGTCGCCGGAGATGTCGTCATGGCGGAGATACGCTCCGACCTTGAGGTTTTCGAGGACGGTGAGATCCGGGAAAATGTGGCGGCCTTCGGGGACGAGTGTGACTCCCTTTTTCACGATGACGGTGGGGTCACGGCCGGTGATGTTATCGCCGCGGAAATTGATGGTACCCTTCGAGGGCTTTACAAGGCCGGCGATCGAACGCAGCGTGGAGCTCTTGCCCGCGCCGTTCGCGCCGATGAGCGTGACGATCTCGCCCTCGTGCACATCGAAGGAAATTTCCTTCACGGCTTCGATGCCGCCGTAGTGCACGCAAAGATCTTTCACGGAAAGGATCACATCGTTCATTCTTCTGCCACCCCCAAATATGCGTCGATAACTTTCGGGTCGCTCTGCACAACGGCCGGCGTACCTTCCGAGATGAGCTTGCCGAAATCCACGACATAGATGCGGTCGGAGAATTTCATTACGAGCTCCATGTGATGCTCGATCATCAGAATGGTGAGATCGTATTTTTCCTTGATCTGCACGATAAATCGGCCGAGCTCTTCGGTCTCCTGCGGGTTCATGCCGGCGGCCGGCTCGTCGAGGAGGAGGAGCTTCGGGTTCGTGGCCAGCGCGCGCGCAATCTCCAGACGGCGCTGCAGACCGTACGGCAGCGAGGTGGCGAGCTCATTGCGGAACTCTGCGAGGTTCTGCTCCTCGAGAAGCTCCATCGTCTCGCGCTTCATGCGCTGTTCTTCGGCGGCGCTGATGCGCAGCGTGGCGCTGAAGACATTCTGCTTGGCGCGCATGTGCTTGGCCGTGAGGACGTTTTCGAATACAGTCATGGTTTTCCAAAGGCGGATGTTCTGGAACGTGCGGGCAATGCCGAGCTTGGTTATGGCATCGGGCGAGGGCGTGATGATCTTTTCGCCGAGATATTTTTCGGCGTTCTGGCCCTCATAGAGCTTCTGCATTTTGCCGGTGGGATGCGTGGAGACCATCAGGTGGTCTTCAAAGAAGATTTTGCCGTTCGTTGGGCGGTATACGCCGGTCACGCAGTTGAAGGCCGTCGTTTTTCCGGCGCCGTTCGGGCCGATGAGGGCGACGATCTCGCCTTTGTCCACACGCAGATAGAGGTTATTGACCGCTACGACGCCGCCGAACTGCATGGTGACGTCTTCCATGCGGAGCATAGAATTTTCACTCATGGTCTTCACCTCCGACTGCCTTCTTTTTGGCGGGTATCAGTTTTTTGATATATTCCGTGATCCTGCCGAAGTTGATCTCCTTGTCGCCCATAATGCCCTTGGAGAAGAAGAGCACGATGACCATGATGATGACGGAGAAAACGACCTTGCGGAAGCCATCGCGGAAGAAGGATACCTTTAGGCCGAAGAACTCGCCGCTGTCGAGGAAGCGAAGCCACCATTCGTTGCACGCGATGTACAGGAACGAGGCGATGCAGCTTCCGGAGATGGAGCCGATGCCGCCGATGACGACGATGAGGAGAATCTCGTAGGTCATGGCCGACTTGAAGGGTGCCGCCTGCACGGTCGTCTGATACATGGCGAGCAGAGCGCCGCCGACGCCGGCAAAGAAGCTTGAAATGACGAACGAGAGCATTTTGTGCTTGAAGAGGTTGATGCCCATCGCTTCTGCGGCGACCTCGTCATCGCGGATGGCCTTAAAGGCGCGGCCGTACGAGGAGTTGATGAGAAGGACAATGAGGAAAATAGACAGCGTCGCGATGAGGAACGGGAAGATGGTGGCAAACTTGAGCGTCACGCTGCCGAACACGAGCTTCATATCGGAGAAGTTCGTGTACTTGCGCAGGAGGTTGGAGCCGTTCGTCACAACACCGAGGCCGTTCCACTGGAAGAGCGCGCGGATGATCTCGGCAAAGCCGAGCGTGGCGATGGCGAGATAGTCGGACTTGAGGCGCAGCACCGGGATGCCGATGAGGGCGGCAAAAGCGGCGGTGACGAGGCCGGCGAGGATGATGCAGATGAGGACGCCGAGGAGCGTACCGAGGTTCTGTCCGAGTACATTGGAAAGCGCTTCGGGAATGGAGAAGCGGATGAGGCCGCCGTCAAAGTACTGATACACTACCTCGTGCTGGTCGGCAGGGATGGAGAAAATGGAATAGGCGTACGCGCCGAGGAGAAGGAAGCCCGCCTGTCCGAGCGAGAAGAGTCCCGTGAAGCCGTTGAGGAGGTTCATGGAAACGCAGATGAGCGAATAGATGGCGCCCTTCTTCAGTACCGGGATGAGCATGAGCGTGAAGCTCGTGGAAGGCAGGAAGTTATCGAGCACATAGAGGAAAACATACAGTGCGGCCAGCAGGATGATGCCCGTGTAGTTTTTCTTCTCGGAGGGTGCTTTCAGTGTTTTACCCATAGTGCACCTCCTCAGACTTTATCGGTGGCCGACTCGCCGAAAATCCCGGTGGGCTTGACGAGAAGGACAACGATCAGAAGGACAAAGGTGAAGGCGTCGGAGAAGATCGTCCAGCCGGAGCCCAGACCTTTGATGATGTTTTCGCAGATACCGATGATAAACGCACCGATGACCGCGCCGGGAATGGAGCCGATGCCGCCGAACACCGCCGCGACGAACGCCTTGAGTCCGGGCATGGAGCCGGAGGTCGGGGTGACGGAGGGATAGTTCGTAAAGTAGAGCAGCGAGCCGATGGCGGCGAGGAAGCAGCCGATGACGAATGTCATGGAAATGACGGAGTTGATCTTAATGCCCATGAGCTGCGAGGTCTCAAAGTCCTTGGCGACGGCGCGCATGGCCATGCCGATCTTCGTGTGCTTGATGAAGAGTGAGAGGACGATGACGAGGAGCAGCGTGAGGATGGGGGTCACGACGGTGACGATCTTCGTCGTGGCGCCGAAGATGGTGATGCTTTCCGAAATCCACGGAAGCGTGGGATAGATCTTGGCAAGGCCGCCGGTGAAGTAAAGAGCGCAGTTCTGCAGCAGGTAGCTCACACCGATGGCCGAGATCATAACAGACATACGCGGCGCCGAGCGGAGCGGCTTATACGCAACGCGCTCGATGAGGAAGCCGAGAATGACCGTGGAAATGAGCACGATCGGAACGGAAACATACATGGGCAGCGACGCGCTGGCATAGACCATAACGAGACCCGCTACCATGAATACATCGCCGTGGGCGAAGTTGATAAGACGCAGGATGCCGTAGACCATCGTGTAGCCGATGGCAATGAGCGCATACTGTCCGCCGACGGAAATGCCGGCGAGGATGTACGGCAGGTTGGTTTGGAAAAATTCAGCCATGAGAAGGCCTCCGATCGATGATGTCCCAAGCGCATAAGTCTGCCCCGAACCTGCGGGGCACATGTATGCGCTTGATAATTGGGGAAAGCGGGGGCACGATGTACCCCCGCTTAAATAAAGGCAATGAAAATCGGGAATCAGGCAACGTGCTGGCTGGCGACGAAGTCCCAAACGAAATCGGTGGTGTTGGCGCGCTTAATGAATGCGGTGTCGCGGATGGCGTCGCCCATTTCATCGAACGCGATGCTGCCGGAAACGCCGGTGTAGGTCACGCCCGGAAGAGCGGCCATAACGGCGGCGGAGTCGGTGCTGCCGGCGGCCTTGAGAGCCTCGAGAGCCACATAGTAGGCGTCATAGCCCATGACGGTGACGGCTGCGATCATGTCGTTGCCGCCGTTGTTGGCGAGAGCATCGGCATCGCTGTTCATCCATTCCTTGATGCCGGCTTCAAAGTTGGGGTCGCCGCCTTCGGCATAGAAGGTGGAAACGCTGACGGAAAGGTCGGTGCCCTGCGCGGCTTCGAGGACGACATTGGAGTCCCAGGTGTCGGGGGCGCAGATGGGGATGTTGATGCCCTGCGCGGCGGACTGCTCAACGATGAGCTGTGCATAGCTGATGGAGGTAGGAGCAAAGATGACTTCGGCTCCGGCGTTCTTTGCGTTGTTCAGGTAGGAGGTGAAGTCGGCGTTGCCTTCGGGGAAGGACTCGGTGATGACGGTCATGCCGAGCGCTTCGGCAGCTACCTTGAAGTAATTGATGAGGCCCTGGTCGTAGTCGTTGCCGAGCTGGCCGAGGCAGTAGGCGACGGAGGCGCCGAGCTCATCGTGCGCGTAGTTGGCCTGAACGGTGCCCTGGAATGGATCGAGGAAGCAGATACGGAAGTAGTGCTTGTTGCCATCGGTGACCTGCGGGTTGGTGCAGGTGACGCCGATGCAGGGGATGTTAGCTTCGGCGAAGGTGTCGGAACCGGCGATGGCGACAGAGGAGCCGTAAGAGCCGAGAACGATGGACACGCCCGAGGACACCAGCTTGGTGGCGGCGGAAACGGCCTTGTCGTTGGAGGACTCGTTATCGGAGATCACGAGCTCGACCTGATAGGTCTTGCCGCCGATCTCAACGGTCGGGGTGACGGAGTTTGCATACTGCATGCCGAGAACTTCCTGCTTGCCGCCGGCGCCGTTGTCGCCGGACAGCGGCTCGTAAACGCCGATCTTAACGACGTCGGCATCGGAAGAAGAGCTGCTCGAAGCGGAGCTGCCGCAGCCAGCGAGCATCGCGCAGAACATGCATGCGCAGAGCAGAACGGATAAAAGCTTTTTCATTTTCTTTACCTCTCCTTTGGATCGATTTTCGTCCGCGTGTTGCGGACAAATGTTTTTCCAAATTTATATGACGGTAGTATAATCCTCACGGAGGGAAAATGCAAGCTTTTTTTCGCTGAATTCGCAAAATTATCGGACACTCTCTTTGTTAATATACACAAAATCGGTTATCCGACAGGCGAATTCCCGTTCTGCGTGCAGTAGATCGGGGTGTATCGGTAGTCTTCGTCCGCCGCCTGGGCCGACGGATCCCTGCGTCCGAGGACGAAAAAGTCGTGCGCGCGGCTCGTGAGAGAGAAGATGTACTGTGCGCGCGCACTCTCGTCCTTGATGCGCGAACTTTTGACGATGACCGGAAGCGAGGCGGCCGTTTTCATTTCGCGAAGGAGCGCTGCTCCCCGCTCATCGAAGGCGAGCACGCGGATGTAGGGCGGCACGCCGTCGGCATCGCCCGCTCGAACGCCGAGCGCCGCACACAGCAGCATGCGCCGCAGCCGCGCGTGGGCATAGCGCTTGGATTTTGCCCTGTCCGCAATTTCCTCGATGGAGCCGCCGGTGCGGGAGGCCTCGTACAGACGATAGTGCAGCCCCTCCCCCGCGTCCGGCACGGCGGCGAAGTCTTCGGGCGTTTTCTCGCGCAATCGGGAGAGGTACGCCGTGCGGAGAGTTTCCGGCGGCACATAGCCGCGTCCGGCGGCATCGGCGTCGCTAAGGACTTTCCATGCCTCTTCCGGTATGCTCTCCGCAATGCTGCCGCCGGTGCGGAGCACGGTGCGCAGATCCGATGCGCTGCCCGCGCCGTCGTGTACGGAGCCTGTGCGTCGAACGGGAAAATAATTAAATGTATAGCCGAGGCGATGCGCTGCGCGGATGTACTCCGTGCCGAGCAGGTCGTTCGGCGTATCGAGCACGTGGGCCGCATCGCCGAGCATCTCGTGCGCGGCTTCGGCACGAGCCGGGGCATACGCTCTGCCGTCCGCGAGCTTCGCTTTCAAAAGAGCGGAAAAGGCGTCCGTTTCGAGGGCGGATGCCGTTTTCCCGAGCGATGCGAGATCCACGCTCTCGCTCCCGAAGGAGACGGTGTCTACGACGCCGGCAGCGCCGAGCAGTCCCACGCCTCCGCGCGCGAAGCCCTCGGCGGACGCGATGCACCATGGCAGAGGGAGCTCGAGCACGAGCGACACGCCGCTGCGCATCGCCGCTTGCGCGCGGGTGAATTTATCGTACGCCGCCGCCTCGCCGCGCTGCACGAAGTCACCCGACATCACAGCCGTGACAGGCACGTCCGCGCCGTATTTTTGCCGGATCTTACCGATCTGGTATTGATGGCCGAAGTGAAAGGGGTTATATTCCGCTGTGATGCCAACCGATCTCATACAAAATTATCCTTTATCGAACGATTTGGTATTGCTTTTTGGGGTAAAGCAAGCTAAAATAGGGTGTTGCAAAAATGGGACGATCCTGCTGTCCCAATGATACCCCGACGCAAGAAGAATTTCAACATGGAAAGGAACAATTTCAAATGAAGGTTTTGGTTATCAATGCCGGCAGCTCCTCTCTCAAGTACCAGCTCATCGACATGGACAACGAGTCCCTGCTCGCCAAAGGTCTTTGCGAGCGCATCGGCATTGACGGTCGTCTGACCCACAAGCCCCAGAACGGCAAGCCCGTTTTCGAAGCGGACATTGCCTTCCCCACCCACAAGGAAGCCATTGAGGCCGTTCTCGATAAGCTGACAAGCAAGGAATACGGCGTTGTCGATACCATGGCGGAGATCGGCGCTGTCGGTCACCGCGTGCTCCATGGCGGCATTGAATTCACGGAGTCCTGCATCGTCGACGATGCCTGCGAAGCCGCCATAAAGCGCTGCTTCCCGCTCGGACCTCTGCATAACCCCGCCAACCTCATGGGCATCAAGGCCTGCCAGGCGGCTATGCCCGGTGTGCCGCAGGTCGCCGTGTTCGACACCTCCTTCGGCATGTCCATGGCTCCCGAAGCGTACATCTACGCCATTCCGTACGAGTACTATGAGAAGGATTCCGTCCGCCGCTACGGCTTCCACGGCACTTCTCACCGCTTCGTGTCCGTCCGCGCCTGCGAGATCATGGGCAAGAAGGGCACCCGCGTCATCAACTGCCACCTCGGCAACGGCTCCTCCGTTTCCGCGAGCATCGACGGCAAGTGCGTTGACACCTCCATGGGCCTCACGCCTCTGGAAGGTCTGCCGATGGGCACCCGCTCCGGCAACCTCGACCCCGCCATTCTCCAGTTCCTTATGAATAAGTACGGCTTCAGCGCCGACGAGATGAACAACATCCTCAACAAGAAGTCCGGCGTGCTCGGCATCTCCGGTGTCAGCTCCGACTTCCGCGATCTCGACAAGGCCGCCGACGAAGGCAACGAGCGCGCTCGTCTCGCTCTCGACAAGTTTGCCTACGAAGTTCGCAAGTACATCGGCTCCTACGCCGCCGCCATGGGAGGTGTCGACATCCTGACCTTCACGGCCGGCGTCGGCGAGAACTCTGCCTCCATGCGCGAGAGCATCTGCAAGGGCCTTGAGTTCCTCGGTATTCACATCGATCCCGAGAAGAATAATGTCCGCGGCAAGGAAGTCGACATCTCTGCCGCTGACAGCAGCGTGAAGGTGTACATCATTCCGACCAACGAGGAACTGATGATTGCCCGCGACACGCTCGCCCTCGTGACGAAGTAATTCGTTTTCAAACTCCTTTGTCCCCGGTTTTCCCCGGGGACATTTTTTTAAGCGACTTTGGAGGGATCGCTATGCAAAAAACGATAAAACACATCCGCCGCTCCTTTGCGGCCGTGATGGCGGCACTGCTCCTCGCTGTGTGCGCCGTGCCGGCGGCGGCCGAGGATGGGGACGACACCGCACTGAGGTTTGACGAGAACGGCGAATTTCGCATTCTGATCGTTGCGGATACGCAGGATACGGCAAAGCCGCAGGAGACGATGCTCAAGCTGCTGAACGCCTCGCTCGACGCCGCCGAGCCCGATCTCGTCGTATTCACCGGCGATCAGGTACACGGCCCCTCGGTGCGCACGGAGGCGGCCATGGAGAAGGCGCTCGATGCGATCCTCTCCCCCGTCGTCGAGCGCGGCATCCCCTTTGCCGCCATATTCGGCAACCACGACGATGAGGGCGGTGTGAGCAAGGAGACGCAGCTGGCCATATACCAAAGCTATCCCGGCTGCCTTATGGTCAGCGGTGAGGAGATGAGCGGCGTCGGAAACTATAACCTGCTCGTTTTCTCCTCCGACGTGGAGCGGCCGGTCGTAAACCTCTGGTTCATCGACAGCGGCACCTACGACGAGAGCGGCGGATCGAAATACGCGCGCATGTAGCAGGATCAGATTGACTGGTACACCGAAACGGAAGCCGCGCTCGAGGCGGAGTACGGTGAGAAGATCCCCGCCTATCTTTTCCAGCACATCATTTTCCCCGAGATCTACGATATGCTCGAGGAAGTGCCCGCGTCCGAGAAGAACGAGGACGGCGTTGTGGAAGGTTTTTCCGGTCATGCGGGACACTATTATAAGCTTGGGGACAACTTTACCGCCGGGCATCTCGGTGAAGCGCCCTGCCCCACGGATCTCGACAGCACAGAGTTTGACACCATGTGCGAGACCGGCGACATCGTCGCGGCTTTCTTCGGGCACGACCATGTGAACGATTTTGCGGGAAGCTATCGCGGCATAGACATCGTAAACACCTCCGGCATCGGGTTCTACATTTACGGAGACAGGGAGTACCACGGCGCGCGGCTCATCGTTCTGCATGAGGATGCACCGGAGGAATACGAAACGCAGATGCTCTATTATAAGGACATCGTTTCCGATCCGCTCCCCGGCGGGCTTGTCGCCAAGCAGGGAAAATATGTGCAAAACATCATTCTGCTCGGCGTCGGCGCGGCGATCGTTCTCGTCGGCGGCGGTATTTTCCCCGGCGTGCGCATCGCAAAACGCAAAAAGAAACACTGAACGGAAGGGATATTTGCTATGCTGCTTATCAAAAACGGAAATATAAAGCCCATTGTGGGCGAAGAGATTCCCGGCGGCAAGATCCTCGTCGGCGACGACGGAAAGATCCTCGCGTTGGGAAAAGATCCGGAGATCCCCGAAGGGACGGAGATCATCGATGCCGAGGGGCGGCTCGTGACGCCCGGATGCATCGAAGCGCACTGCCACATCGGGCTGGACAACGAGGCGGTCGGCTGGGAAGGCGCGGATGAGAACGAGATAACCGATCCCATCACGCCGCAGCTTCGCGCCATCGACTCCATCTATCCGCAGGACGAGGCGTTCGGTCAGGCCCTGCGCGGCGGCGTAACGACGGCGTGTACGGGGCCGGGCAGCGCGAACGTGGTCGGCGGCACATTCGCCGTCATCAAGCTCGCCGGCAAGCGCGCGGACGATATGATCCTCAAAGACCCCGCCGCCATGAAAGCGGCGTTCGGCGAGAACCCCAAGCGGTGCTACGGCAAGAGCGGGAACAAAGCCCCGATGACGCGTATGGGCGTGGCGGCACTGCTGCGCGATCTCCTGATGCGCACGAAGAAGTACGCCGAGGACAAGGCCGGAGAGAAGCCGCCCGCGTACGATGCAAAGCTCGAGGCCATGCTCCCGGTCATCTGCGGCGAGATCCCGCTGAAGGTTCACGCACACCGCGCGGATGACATTTTCACAGCTATCCGCATCGCGCACGAATTCGATATCAAGATCACGCTCGACCACTGTACGGACGGCGCGCTCATCGCCGACGAGCTTGCCAAAGAGGGCTATCCCGCCTTCGTCGGCCCCTCGCTCGGACACAAGAGCAAGGTGGAGCTGAGCCACAAGGCGTTTGAAACGGCGGGCATCCTCCACAGGGCGGGCGTCAATGTATCCATCATCACCGATGCGCCCGTGATTCCGCTCAAGTATCTTCCGCTTTGCGCCGGTCTCGCGGCGAGCGCGGGACTCGATACGGAAGAGGCGTGGCGCGCCGTCACCATCAACCCCGCGCGTCAGCTCGGCGTGGCCGACCGCGTAGGCTCTCTGGAAGTTGGGAAAGACGCCGACATCGTCATCTGGACGGCAGACCCCCTCACGCGCATCGGCGGCGAGGCATACCTGACGCTCGTAAACGGCAAAGTCGTTTGCAGTGCCGGAGGATCCGGAAAATCAATGTTTTAATGAAATATTTCTGTTGACATCACGTTTGCGGTGTGATATAGTATCAAAGCCGCATTGAAAGGGCCTATAAGTGAGGGCGACCTCCGCCCGGGAGAGCGAGTCTGCAAGAAAGGCAGGATGTATAATGAAGCACGCAGTTATCATGACCGGCGGTAAGCAGTACCGCGTAGCCGAGAACGACGTTATTTACGTCGAGAAGCTCAACATTGCCGATGGCGAGACAGTCACTTTCGATCAGGTTCTGGCCGTTGTCGATGAGGGCGTCAACGTGTTCGGCACTCCCACTGTGGAAGGCGCCACCGTGACCGGCAAGATCATCAAGACCGGAAAGAGCAAGAAGATCCGCGTCTACAAGATGAAGCCGAAAAAGAATTACCGTCGCACGCAGGGCCATCGTCAGCCCTACACGAAGGTGGAAATCACCGCGATCAACGCATGATCCGTACTATTTGACTAATGGAGGTGTGATTAAAGAATGGCACATAAAAAAGGCATGGGCAGCACCCGCAACGGTCGTGACAGCGAGTCGAAGCGTCTGGGCGCCAAGCGGGCCGACGGTCAGTTTGTTCTGGCCGGCAACATCCTTGTCAGACAGCGCGGAACGAAAATTCACCCCGGCACCAACGTGGGCATCGGCGGAGACGACACTCTCTACGCCCTCGTGGACGGCATCGTGAAGTTTGAGCGCATGGGCAAGGACCGCAAGAAGGTCTCTGTTTACGAAGAAATCGCGCAGTAAAGATCCCGAGAGACCGACGGCTTCGTCGGTCTCTCTTTTTTGATTTTATTTTGATAGGTGGAAAAGCATGAGCTACGGTTTTGTAGATAAAGTTGCCATCAGCGTATATGCCGGCAAGGGCGGCGACGGTGCCGTTACGTTCCACCGCGAGAAGTTTGTCGCGGCGGGCGGCCCGGATGGCGGTGACGGCGGACGCGGCGGCGATATCATCCTCGTCGTGGATGACCATATGTCCACGCTGATGGACTTCCGCTATAAGCGCAAATTTGTCGCAGACAACGGCGAGAACGGTCTCAACAAGCGCTGCTCCGGCAAGGACGGCGCGAGCGTGACCATCCGTGTGCCGCGCGGTACGCTCGTGCGTGACAAGGATACAGGCGGCATCATGGCGGATATGTCCACCGGCGAGCCGTTCGTCGTCGCCAAGGGCGGACGCGGCGGCTGGGGCAACCAGCATTTCGCCACACCCACGCGGCAGGTCCCCCGCTTTGCCAAGCCCGGCATGCCCGGTGAAAGCCATGAGCTCATTCTCGAGCTGAAGCTGCTCGCGGATGTCGGTCTCGTCGGCTTCCCGAATGTCGGCAAGTCCACGCTGCTCGCGAGCGTGTCCCGCGCACGGCCGAAGATCGCCGATTATCACTTCACTACCCTCTTCCCCAATCTCGGCGTTGTGTATGTCGCCGAGGGCGCTTCGTTCGTGCTCGCGGATATTCCGGGCATCATTGAAGGCGCGAGCGAGGGTGCGGGTCTCGGTTACGATTTTCTGCGCCACATCGACCGATGCCGCCTGCTCATCCATGTGGTTGATGTCTCAGGCAGCGAAGGGCGCGACCCCATCGAGGACTTTGAGACCATCAACCGGGAGCTCGCGGATTACTCTGCGGAGCTTGCCTCCCGTCCGCAGATCGTCGCCGCGAACAAGTGCGATCTTTTCGGCGAGGACCGCGAGCCCATCGAGCGGCTGCGCGCCCATGCAGAAAAGCTCGGGTATGAGTTCTTTGAGCTCTCCGCCGCCACGACAGCCGGCACGAAGGAGCTTATGAACCGCGCTGCGGCCATGCTCGCCACGCTCCCCCCGATTGCCGTATACGAGCCGGACTATGTCCCGCCCGCGCCCGATCTCGGTTCGCCCGATGATGTAGACATCGAAGAGTGTGACGGCGTTTGGATGGTGGCCGGTCCCTGGATGGATCGCCTCGTTTCGACCGTCAACTTCTCCGACTATGAGAGCCGCATGTACTTCGACAAATCGCTGCGCGATGCCGGCATCTATGAGCGCATGGAGTCGCTCGGCATCCATGACGGAGACACCATCTCCATCTGCGGCATGACCTTCGAGTACAAATCTTAAGGCAGCACCGCACAATGCCGTCGTCGGCGCTCTTGCCGAATTATGCGGTGCTTCCTTGAATGATTATTCACAAAGCCTTCTCCGATTTTCGGAGGAGGTTTTGTGTTTTTTCACCGATTTTTTCTTTAGGGCTTTACAGTATATTGACACGGCCGTCCTACGGGGATATAATGCACACAAGTTAATTTTATCGCTTTAATCTAGTGGGAAGGAGCTCAGCCGATGCGCCGTACGTTTGCCAGCATGATGACCGAGATGTGCATGTCCATGATGATGTTCATGCGCAGATTTTGCTGCGCACATCGAAGCCATTTGCTGACTGCTTTTCAGGGATAAAAGGTGCAGTTCGATTCTTTTCGAACGCAGATTTTGTGAAGCGGGATGCCCAAATGGCAGCCTGCTTTTTTGTTTGTTAGGAGGGTTCGCTTTTGATTCAGCTTCAGAACGTGACCAAGGATTTCGGAGAGGGCGAAGGCCAGATCCACGCCGTGCATGACATTTCCCTCACGATCGAGGACGGCGAGATTTTCGGCATCATCGGTCTTTCCGGTGCGGGCAAGTCCACGCTGGTACGGTGCATCAACCTGCTCGAGCGTCCGACGTCCGGCACGGTCACCGTAGACGGCAAAGAGCTCACGGCTCTCACCCGTAAAGAGCTGCTGCTCGTCCGCCGTTCCATCGGCATGATATTCCAGGGATTCAACCTTTTGGCGCAGCGCAGTGTGCTGCAGAATGTCTGCTATCCGCTGGAGATTGCCGGATGGAAAAAGCAGGATTCCGTGAAGCGCGCCATGGAGCTTCTCGAGATCGTCGGGCTCGGCGACCGCGCGAAGGCGTATCCCTCGCAGCTCTCCGGCGGACAGAAGCAGCGCGTCGCTATTGCCCGCGCGCTTGCAACCAATCCGCGCTATCTCCTCTGCGACGAGGCCACGAGCGCGCTCGACCCTACCACGACGCAGTCCATTCTCTCGCTTCTGAAAGAGATCAACCGCACGATGGGCGTCACGGTCGTTGTCATCACGCACGAGATGCGCGTCATCGATCAGATCTGCGACCGCGTGGCCGTCATCGACCACGGACAGATTGCCGAGCTGGGTGCTGTGAGCCAGGTGTTCACGAATCCCCGGTCGAAGATCGCGCGGCAGCTCATTCTTCCCGGCGCCGCCGCCACGCCGTCCTTTACGCCCGGCGGCAAGCGCCTCCGCCTCGCATTCAACGGCGAAACGACGCAGAGCCCGGTCATCGCCGGTCTCATTATGGAATGTCAGGTTCCGGTAAACATCGTATCCGCGGACATCCGCGAGATTGACGGAAAAACTTACGGGCAGACGCTCCTGGAGCTCCCCGCCGACACCGTGCTCGCCAACCGGGCGCGCACATGGCTGGATCAGCAGGGCGTCACCTATTCCGAGGAGGTGTGATGGGATGACGGAAATGTTTATTAAGCTCTGGAACAACAACCTGTTCCTTACGGACGGTGTCTGGCCGACGATCTACATGACCGTATTGTCTACGCTCTTTGCGTATGTCATCGGTCTGCCGCTCGGCGTGCTCCTGTGCGTGACCGACAAGGACGGCATCCACCCGATGCCGGTGCTCAATAAGATACTCGGTGTTATCATCAATGCTTTCCGCAGCGTGCCGTTCATCATCCTCATGGTCGCGCTGCTGCCGGTCGCGAAGTTCTTCGTCGGCACATCTCTCGGCAACAAGGCCGTCATCGTAACGCTCGTCATCGCTGCCGCGCCGTATGTCGCGCGCATGGTCGAGTCCTCCATCAAAGAGGTAGACAAGGGTGTCATCGAAGCCGCCGAAGTGATGGGAACGCCCTCGTTCAAGATCATCACCAAGGTGCTCGTGCCCGAAGCGAAGCCCTCGCTCATCACCGGCGCGGTCATCTCTATGGTCACGGTGCTCGGCTATTCCGCCATGGCCTCCACCATCGGCGGCACCGGCCTCGGCCAGATTGCCATCATCTACGGCCACCAGCGTTCGAACTCCGACATCATCTGGTTCGCCGCCCTCCTGTGCGTCATCATTGTGCAGGTCATTCAGGAAGTCGGCATGTACATCGTCCGCAAAACGGACAAGCGCGTTTCCTGAAAACATAGTCCCCCCATTATTTGGAATCCAATTTTTAAAGGAGATAAACATCATGAAAAAGGTTCTTGCAATCGTACTCGCGCTTACCCTCGTCTTCGCGCTGGCCGCCTGCGGCTCCACCGAGACCGTGACCGCCGAGCCCACCGCAGCCCCCG
Organism: Oscillospiraceae bacterium; assembly: GCA_963628785.1. Classification (GTDB taxonomy): domain Bacteria; phylum Bacillota; class Clostridia; order Oscillospirales; family Oscillospiraceae; genus Apopatocola. The sequence goes on from CAVGGQ010000004.1 coordinate 52,080, forward strand.
CCGAAAAAACCGTCGAAGCCGAAGCCACCGCCGAAGCTGCGGAAGAAACGACCGCCAACGAAGTCATCACCGTCGGCGCCTCCTCCACCCCGCACGCCGAGATCCTTGAGCAGATCAAGCCCCTCCTCGCCGAGGAAGGCTATGATCTTGAGATCGTCATTTTCGATGATTACGTTCTGCCCAACACCGCTCTCGAAGACGGTGAGCTCGATGCCAACTACTTCCAGCACACCCCGTACCTGAACAGCTTCAACGAGAGCAACGGCACGCACCTCATCGCCGCCGCCTCCATCCACTACGAGCCGTTCGGTCTGTGGGGCAACGGCCTTGCGTCTCTCGACGATGTTGCCGAGGGTGCTACCATCCTGATCCCTGCCGATGACTCCAACGAGACCCGCGCACTCCTGCTCCTCGCTCAGGAAGGCCTCATCACCCTGCCCGAAGACGCTTCCGCCACCAACGGCGTCAGCCACCTCGACATCGTGGAAGACAACGGCTACAACATCGTCCCCGTGCAGGCCGATATGGTCCCCTCCCAGTACCTTAACTCCGACGCCGGCACGCTCGCCGTTGTGAACGGCAACTACGCGCTCGCCGCCGGTCTCGACATCGCCGATGCCCTCGCCATCGAGGATGCTTCCGGCGACGCCGCCCAGACCTACGCCAACATCGTCGCCATCCGCGAAGGCGAAGAGACCAGCGCCAAGACCCAGGCCCTCGTCAAGGCTCTGCAGTCCGACACCGTGAAGAACTACATCGCCGAGACCTACAACGGCGCCGTCGTAGCCATCTTCTGATCATCCGATTTTCAATAGTAAGAGACCGCCGCGGTTCGAAATGAGCTGCGGCGGTCTTCCCTTTTACCGTCAAAAGGCGGTGCCAACCACATAAAAGGGGTTGACACCGCTCCGTAAAAAGCTGTATTACTCCAAACTGATCCACATGGCAGGCCGTACGGCAATTTTGCTTCCGTTTACATAATATCCACTATAACAGATTTCCCCGTTAATATTGAGATAGACCGCATAATTCTGCATACATCCGGGGGAACGAAGCCACCATCGACAGCCGTTATTTTTTTCGTTTACGTACAATCCTTTGGCAATAGCATGTGCAGTTGGTTCACAAACGCAGAGGCTCGATGACCTGAAATATGTAGCTGCATCTTTAATACTGAGAAGGAAAACAGAATCTATATCGTGAAGAGTTTAATATGATTACAGGGCAGAGTCTTCCGGTCGGAGCTATATTTCAATCGGATGGTCTGCTGAAGCATATACAGAAACGGCATCCCGATTGCGTCGCCGATATGGTGTATTCAGCCGCCATACCCACGATATTATGAACCCAACACAAAGCCGGACATTTCCGGCTTTTTTCAAATCAAGGTGACATCTATGGCAACCATCATAAAAATCAGAAATAAATCAGGCGACATTGTAGGATATAAATTTATCGCAAATTGCAAGTGCAAGTTGGACACCTGCATGGTAGAAATTAGTTAATCAGAGC
>CAVGGQ010000005.1:0-44697 GCA_963628785.1 Oscillospiraceae bacterium
GAACATACCCGTAATCCGCTGTTGCCTTAAGCAGAATTCTTTTTTGATTTGATATGAACATCCGCACCAAAAATTTTCAAAAGTCCCGTAATCTCAACGATTACGGGACTTTCGTTTTAGTATATGCCGTGCCTGCAGCTTGTGACGGCACCGATTTTGTTTACACCGTAAGTATGTCAAAAATCAGTACTCGGTGCTTAGCAGAAAATCCGCTATATGCATCGTCTTGATGCCTTCGTAATTTCCACCTGAGAATTCATCTGCCGTGAGAACATATTTGGGGTAATTGTCGTGAATTTCCAGCAAACACTTAAATTCTCTCGTTTCGGTTTTTTGGGAAGAAAGTTCCTGCGCGACCTGCACATAGAGCTTTTCGTTTTGCCTGACTGCCACGAAGTCAATCTCTCCGCTGCCGAACTTACCCACATTGACAGCGTATCCTCTGCGGCAGAGCTCCAGGTATACAATATTCTCAAGACCGGAAGCCACGCTGTCTGCATTATATCCGAGAACGCTGTAGCGCAGAGATGTATCCGCAAGATAGAATTTCTCCTGAGTTTTCAGAATCTCTCGGCCCTGCAAATCGAATCGTGAGCAGCGATGCAGCAGATATGCCTTTTCCAGCTTCTCCAAGTAGCTGTAGACAGTTTCGTTATCCAGCGAACGATGTTCTGCTTTTAGGTAATCGGAAATGGATTTTGCTGAGAAAGTATTTCCGATATTGTTGAATGTGTATTTTACGACTCGTTCCAGCCGGTCGATTTTTCTCACCTGATTGCGTCTGACAATATCCGAGAAAATCGTGGAATTATATATATCCCGGACAATGGTATAGACCTCATCCTGAGAAAATGGCTGCAAGTGCACGGCGGGAAATCCACCCAAACGCACATAGTTTGCAAGTTCTGTTTTCGGTTCACCGACCTCGGTATACTGCTTCTTGAACATCAGATATTCGCCGAAAGACAAGGTAAAAATACGAAATAACACATATCGTCCGGTAAGATAAGTTGAGATTTCGGAGGACATCATTCTGGAATTGGAACCCGTAACATATATGTCAACATCAAAGTCCGACACCAGTGAATTTACGACTTTTTCCCATCCGTCGACTTCCTGCACTTCATCCAGAAACAGATAGGTCTTGCCTTCCGGCGAAAGTCGTTCTTTCAGTTCTGCGTACATCTGTTTCGCCGTTGTATCCTCATATTCCATTGAGTCGTAGCGCCGGCTGACGATGCGCCCCTCCGGAATATTCCGCTGCGTTTTAAGCTCTTCCATTAGCATTTCCAGGATCGTTGATTTTCCGCAGCGCCGTACACCAGTAAGAATTTTTACAAACGGCGTATTCGCATAAGCCATAATCTTTTCTACATATAAAGGTCTGTAAATCATCTAAATCACCTCAGCTTGCTGACAGTATACCTCGGCTCACTCCAAAAACAATAACTTCTGCGGTTTTAAACCGCAAAAAGCAATAAAATTATTTGCGATTGCGGTAACACATGCGCGGATTGGATATGAGTGCTCGATTTTCTCTATAAAGAAGTTATTCTCAATTCAACAGGTCTGCACCACGCGGAGTAACCGACTGCCACCTGACCTCTCAGGTCGGCGCATTTGTGGCGGCCTTTTTGTGTTGCACTTTTTCTCTTCCTTCTGCCTACAAATTTTTCTTCTGTCAAGTCCGCTTTGGGGCTTGACTTTTTATTTGCAGGCTTATCAAGATCATTCAAACAGCTTGTACAGTTAGCCTGCACTAACTTATATCCTTTAAAAAAAGCCGTTCGGCGCATTTGCGCGGCGGCTTTTCAATATTGGATATCCCACAAAAAGAGGCCTTGGGGTGGGGCGGTGAAGCCGGAGCGGGAGCGGTCGTGGGAGGCCAGGACGGCGGGGATGTCTTCGGTGCGGCGTTCGCCGAGACCGACTTCGAGAAGCGTGCCGGTCAGGATTCGCACCATATTGTAGAGGAAACCGTTGCCGGTGAAGTTGATGCGCACTTCCTCCCCGACGTGTTCGAACGATACGGACTCGAGCGTCCGCGTGGCGGCGCGTCCGGTCTTGCGGCCCGAGGAGAACGCCGAGAAATCGTGCCGTCCGAGAAGCAGCTCGGCGGCGCGGCGCATGGCATCCGAGTCGAGCGGACGCGGCTCTTGATATGTGTATTTTCTCTCGAAAACGCACGGCACGTCGCTGTTCCAAATGCGGTAGACATAGGTTTTCCGCACGGCGGATAGACGCGCATGAAAACGGTCCGGCGCCGTCTCGAGCGAGATCGCACCGATGTCTTCCGGCAGAAACTGCCGCAGCAGGGCGAGAAGCTCCGCGCAGCTCTTGTCGGTCTCGGCGCGGAATGAGCACACCTGTCGGCGCGCGTGCACTCCGGCGTCCGTCCGGCCGCTGCCGGCCATTTTGACCGGCTGATCGAGCGCGCGGGAGAGCAGCGTCTCGAGCTTCGCCTGGATTGTCTGCGCCGTATTTCCCTGCTTCTGCCAGCCGCGATAGCGCGTGCCGTCATAACAGAGCGTCAGTTTGTAGTTCTGCATGGAATGAGTACTCCTAAAATGAAATCGCGCGGCGCGGGAGAAATGTTTCCCGCACCGCGCGGCTTTTTGACGATTATTCTTCGGGCTTTTCCTCAGCGGGGGCTTCGGGCTCTTCGGGAACGATCTCGGTTTCGGCGGCAGGCTGCTCGGCGGGCTCTTCGGCCGGAGCTTCGGCGGTTTCGTCTTCTGCGGTGATCTCGACGGTGATGTCGCCGTCTTCGTCCTTCGCTACGACTTCCTCAAAGCTCGCATCCTCGGTGGTGTGCAGGGACTCCTTGAGAGATGCGATCTCTTCCTGCATCTCTTCAATGCGCTTGTTGACGGCGTCGACTTCCTCGACGAGCTGGGCGTAAAGGCCTTCGGCGCTGTCGTGGTGCTCTTCGTAGTAGGCTTTGCCGAGTTCGAGGTACGCCTTCTTGAGCGCTTCCTTCTCGTTGCCGAGAGAAACGGTCAGCTTGGCGATGCGGGCGGCGTCCTTCGTCTTGTCCATGGCGATGCCGGCATACTCGGCGCCGCGGTCGCGGAGCGTGCTGATGATCTCGGTGATCAAATCCAGATTGAATGCCATAATTACATGTCCTCCTTGTTTTTTACCGCAGGTTCCGGTGTTTCTGCGGTCTTGGTCGTTTGTGCTTCCTCCGATGAATTATTGTCAGCCGCTTCGGCGCTTTCGGCGCGGACACGGTTCACATACAGATCTTCCTTCCGGTGCGGACGGCGGCTCTGCACCAGAAGAACAATGAGCGCGGCAAGGCACATGCCGCCGCAGAGCACCTGCGAGGCGCGCAACGTCGTGCCGGGGATGAGCAGGGGAGAGGTACGGAGCGGCTCGAGCAGGAAACGGATGAGCCCGTACCATATAAAATAGAGCAGTGTCGCCTGGCCGTCGTACTGCCGGCCGCCGCGCTCCGACCATGCGGACAGCGCGATAAAGCCGACGAGATTCCACAGCGACTCATAGAGAAAGAGCGGGTGGACATAGCAGGTCGTGTCGCCGACGGTGAGTCCCATGCGGCAGAAAATGTCGGTCACTTCGCCGATGTACTCGCGGTTCATGAAGTTCGACCACCGCCCGATGATCTGTCCGATGAGGAGACCGAACACGAGGCAGTCCATAATGGCACCGAACGGAATTTTTTTCTTGCGCGAATAGAGCCGGATGGCGAACACGCCGACGATGAGACCGCCGGGGATGGCTGTACCGCCCTCCCAGATCTTGCAGCAGTTCCAGAGCGTCTGCAGTGCGGTATCGCCGACATAGTTCGACCAGTGGCACAGCACATAGTAGAGCCGTGCGCCGATGATGCCGGCGGGCAGCGCGAGAATGACGACATCGGTGAGCGTATCGGCAGAGACGCCGAACTTCTTCGGCCCGCGCCGCAGGCAGTAGATCACGGCAAGCACAAAGCCGAGACCGATGATGGCACCGTACCAGTAGAATGTGTGGCCGAAGAGCGTATAGGTGCCGCTCGGGTTTAAGGAAAAGCTCTCACCGAGCATGGGAAACGAAATGATCGCGCCGGGAAATGCCTCGGGCATAGGGATATCCCCTTTCAGGTAGTATAAATTCAGGACGGAAGCACGAGCGCCATGGCGAGCTTCTCGCGTGTGAGATTTTCGCACAGGAAGGACTCAGCCTCGGCGGGGGTGATCGTCTCGAGCACGGTGAGCGCATCGAGCGCATCGTAGCCTTCGAGCCGACCCTCGGCAAGCAATACGGCGTAGGCGGCGAAGAAATCGAGCGATGTGAGCATCTGCCCGTACGCCGCGCGGCGGCAACGCTCGAATGCCTTCGGATCCAGCCCGCGCATGGCGACGCCGGAAACGGCCTCCTGCACCGCATCGAGAACGGCGTCCGGATCGCGGCTCTCGCCGCCGAAAATGAGCGTCGCAGTGCACGCGGCGGTGTCATAGCTGAAGGCAAACTGCCGGTTGAGCAGTCCCTTGGCGTACAGGGCGTTGTAGAACTCCGAGGATGTGCCGAGAAGACACTCACCCGCCAGCTCCGCAACGAGTTTTTGACGCATCCGCTGTGCGCCGTCTTTGCCGTACGGCAGCTTCGCGCCGAGCAGGAACTGCGGCGCGGACACGCTCATGCGGCGCTCCGTGCGTATCGTTCCGGGCAGCGGCGACTCCGGCTCACCGTAATCGCGCTCGGGCACTTCGCCGACGGTGTCGGGCAGGATCTCCCGCGCCGCAGCGGCGACCGCCCCGGGATCGATGTCGCCGACACAGCAGAGGACCATGTTCGAGGGATGATAGAAAATGTTGTGGCAGTGGTAGAGAATCTCCGGCGTGATGGCGGCGATGCTCTCCACGGAGCCTGCAACGGACTCGCGGATGGGATGATGCTCGTAGAGCGCGCCGAGCAGCGCGTAGTAGTTGGCGTAATCGGGGGAATCCTCACTCATGCAGATCTCCTGCCCGATGATGCCCTGCTCCTTCTGCACGCTCTCCTCGGTATAGTACGGCGTGGAGACATAAGTGAGCAGCAGACGGAGATTGCTCATGAAATTGCCCTCACCGGTGAAGTGATAGGCGGTCATGCCGCTGCCGGTAAACGCATTGGGGCTCGCGCCGAACGCGGCAAAGTCCGCGAGGACATTTCGCCCGTCCGGCATATCGAACATTTTGTGTTCGAGATAGTGCGCCACGCCCGCGGGTGTATCGAGCCACTCGCCGTTCACCTTGAAGCGGCGGTCGGCCCCGCCGCAGCGGGTGGCGAAAAAGGCGGCATTTTTGCGGAAGCCGGGCTTGACGGCCGTGAGGATCTGCAGACCGTTCGGGAGGGTCTCTTCATAGATCGTCTCGCCGAGGTTGGCGTATTCATGCTTTTTCATTCGGCGTCCGCCTCCTCTCCGCGGAGAAAGTATACGGCATCGAGCACCGTGCTGCGTGCAATGGCGGCGACCTGCTCGGCTGTCACGCCCTCGGCGAGCTCTGCCAGATCATCCGGCGAAGCGTCCAGACCCTGCACCGTCTGGCGCAGGTAGAAGTCTGCGAGATAGTACGGACTGTCCGCGCCGGTGCGGAGACTGCCCGCCACGGTGCGCCGGGCGGTGTTAAGCTCTTCGTCGGAAATGTCGCCGTTCCGAACGGCATCGAGCTGCGCGAGGATCTCTTTGAGCGCCGCATCGTATTTATCGAATTCAATGCCGGAGCACACGGCCATGACCCCCTTGAAAATATCGCAGGAGGAAGAGGCGTAGTAGCAAAGCGAGAGCTTCTCACGGACATTGAGGAAGAGCTTCGAGGCAACGCCTCCGCCGAACACCGTGTTGAATACGGCAATGGCGGCAGGGTCGGGATCGTCCATGCATTCGCCGAGACGCCAGCCGACGGCGAGCACGCCCTGCGACACCTCGTCTTCTTCGGTGAAATAGCGCGGCTCGTCCTCCACGGCATTCATGCGGATGTCGGTGCCGAGCTCAAGATCGATCTCTCCGCGCGGGAGCAGCGCAAACGCCGTGCGCAGCAGCTCCGCGACTTCGCGGCCCGGACGGCTGCCGCAGTAGAAAAACTCCATCGGCGATGTGGAGAGAAGATTTTTATAGTGCTTCGTGAGCTTTACATAGTGGATGCTTTCCGCTTCGTCCGCCGTGCCGTGCGCGCCGACGGCATAGTCCTCAAAGGCGCACATGTTGGCAAAGAGCTGCTTGACGGCCCAGGAGCGCTTGTCGTTTTTCGCGCTCTCGATGCGCTCAACGAGCTTGTCACGCTCGGAATTCACATAGTCCGGCAGCAGCAGTCCGCCGCGCGTGGCGGGGGAGAGCCACAGCTCGCCCAACAGGCGCACCGTGTCACCGAGAACATCGGCCTTGCCGGGAAGGCAGTGATCCTCCGCGAAAAGCGCGGAAAATCCGATGGCCTGGATTTCGCCGAGCTTCCGAACGGACGGCTCGATCGAAGCGCCGTACATCTCGTCGAGATGCTCGGAGATGCGCTTCATATCCGGCAGCGAGGTCGTGCCGCGCCGCAGAACATACGGCAGCACGGCGTTTTCCACCGCCGTTTCGCGCCGAAGCTGCGTGAGCAGATAGCCGGTGAGAATGCCGGTCTTGAATTTGTCGGTCTGCACCGCCGTAAGCGATACGCAGGGGAAAAGCTCTTCACGGAAATATTCCATATGTCCACGCCCTTTCTGATTGACACACAAAAGCAGTATAACACTTTTTTCCGCATAATCATAGATGAAATATGAAATTTTTCCGCAAAAACGGTCACGGACGGCATTTTTCCGCCGCTGCGTACGATTTTTGCACGCCTGTCAGAGAAAAGTCCTTGACAGGGGCGGGGGAAAAGACTATAATACTCGGGTGACAGGGGAAAAACCTTGACAGAGGAGGCTGCGGACCATGGAAGAAGCGCTTTTCCGCACCATGCTCTTTGACTCCTACGGTGAGCTGCTCACCGAAAAGCAGCGCGAGTATTTCGACTTGCACTACAACGAAGACCTCTCTCTTGCGGAGATCGCCCAGAGCGAGGGCATTTCCCGGCAGAGCGTGTGGGACATTATCCGCCGCGCCGAGGAGAGTATGCGCCGGTATGAAGAAAAAACCGGCCTGGTCGCGCGATTCGCCGCCGAGCGGGAACTGCTCACAGAGGCGGAAAAAAAGCTCGCGCGGCTCGAAACCATGACCGAGGGCGAAGCGCAAACGCTCACGCGCGAGATCGCCGCAACATTACAGGAGCTGCGCCATGGCATTTGAGAACCTGTCCGATAAACTGAATAACGTGTTCAAAAAGCTCCGCGGCAAGGGGCGTCTGTCCGAATCGGACGTAAAGGAAGCCATGCGAGAGGTGCGTCTGGCCCTGCTCGAAGCCGATGTGAGCTACAAGGTTGTCAAGGACTTCGTCAAGACCGTCAGCGCTCGCGCCGTCGGCGCGGATGTCCTCGAGAGCCTCTCTCCCGCGCAGATGGTTATCAAGATCGTCAACGAGGAGCTGTGCGCCCTGATGGGCGGACAGAGCCAGAAGCTGAACATAAGCTCCAAATCTCCGAGCGTCGTGATGCTCGTGGGACTGCAGGGCGCAGGCAAAACGACGAACGGCGCCAAGCTCGCCGCGCTCGTCCGCAAGAGCCAGAACAAGCGTCCCCTGCTGGTGGCGTGCGACGTGTACCGCCCCGCTGCCATCGATCAGCTGAAGACCGTCGGCAAAAAGCTCGACCTGCCCGTCTTTGAAGAGGGACAGGGCGACCCCGTGGAGATCGCCAAACACGCCATCGAGCATGCCAAGCGCCACGGCAACGACATCGCCTTCCTCGATACCGCCGGCCGTCTTCACATCGATGAGGAGCTCATGAACGAGCTGCGCCGCATCAAGGCCGAGACCGAGCCTGCGGAGATTCTTCTCGTGGTGGATGCCATGACCGGTCAGGACGCGGTGAACGCCGCTGCCGCCTTCGATGAGGCTCTCGGCATTACCGGCGTAATGCTCACAAAGCTCGACGGCGATGCCCGCGGCGGTGCGGCTCTGTCCGTAAAAGCCGTGACGGGCAAGCCCATCAAGTTTGCCGGGATCGGCGAAAAGCTCGACGCCATCGAAGTCTTCCACCCTGACCGCATGGCGGGACGCATCCTCGGCATGGGCGACGTGCTCACGCTCATCGAAAAGGCTGAAGCTGCCGTCGACGAGAAGAAAGCGCAGGAGCTCGCCGAGAAACTCAAAAAGAACCGCTTCACGCTGACCGACTATCTCGACCAGCTCAATTCCATGAAGAGTATGGGCTCACTCGAGGAACTCGCCGGCATGGTGCCGGGGCTCGATGCCAAGGCCCTCGCCGGAGCGAAGATCGACGAGAAGGCCATGGCTCACACCGAGGCCATCATCCTCTCCATGACTCCCGCCGAGCGCGAGAATCCGTCCATACTCAACTCGAGCCGCAAGCGCCGCATCGCGGCAGGCGCAGGCGTGGCCGTTGTGGACATTAACCGCCTTCTCAAGCAGTTTGAGATGATGCAGCAGATGGCGCGCCAGCTCTCCGGCAAGAAGATGAAACGCTTTAAGCGCGGCGGCATGAAAATGCCGTTCGGCCTCTGATTCCCAAACTTTTTATTGCGATGCAATGAAAATATAAAAAATAAAATTAAAAATTTTTGGAGGAAACACATCATGGTCAAAATCAGACTGCGCCGCGTCGGCGCCAAGAAAGCCCCCTTCTACCGCGTCGTCGTGGCGGACAGCCACTTCGCCCGCAACGGCCGCTTCATCGAAGAGATCGGAACCTACGATCCTCTGACCGAGCCCGCCACCATCAAGATCGACATGGAGCGTGCCAAGTACTGGATCGCCAACGGCGCCCAGCCCACCGACACGGTTCGCGGCCTGCTGAAGAAAGCCGAAGCCTGATCCCGAGGGGCAGCGGAATGAAAGAATTGCTGACCTATATCGTGCGCAGCCTCGTGGAGAAACCGGATGAGGTCTCCGTGGACGAGCACGAGAGCGGCGGCGAAACAGTATTTGAAGTGCGGGTCGCATCCGGCGACATGGGCAAGGTCATCGGCCGTCAGGGCCGTGTCGTCAAGGAGATCCGCGTTCTGATGAAAGCCGTCGCCCAGCGACAGGGTAAAAAAGTCTCCGTCGAAATTCTCGACTGAGAGAACGACAAAGACAGCGCCGCAGACAACATTGTGCGGTGCTGCCCGCAAGATCAACCGCAGGGGTGGGGCCATGCCCCGTTCCTGCGGCTTTTTATTTCGGAGGAAGGAATATGGCAAAAGAGCCGTATCTCGAAGCGGGGAAGATCATCAATACCTTCGGCATCCGGGGCGAGGTAAAGCTCGAACCGTGGTGCGACAGCGCCGCATTTTTAAAGCCGCTCAAAACGCTCTACATTGACGGCACGCCGCGCACCGTCGTGTCCTCGCGCGTCCACAAGGGCATGCTCATCGTGCATTTTGAGGGAACGGACGACGTAAACGGCGCGATGCTTCTGAAAAACAAGATCGTGTATTTCGCACGCAGCGATGTCCGCCTCCCGAAGGGACGGCACTTCGTTGCCGACCTTCTCGGCGCGCGCGTCATCGACGAAACGGGCGCGGAGATTGGAAAACTCACCGAAGTGCTCGATATGCCCGCAGGACAGGTCTATGTCGTGCAGGGCGAGACCGAGCACACCATCCCGGCCGTGCCGGAATTTATTCTGGATATTGATGCGGAGGGCGAGACCATCCGCGTTCATCTGATAGAGGGGATGTGACAGCATGCGCATCGACATTCTCACGCTCTTTCCCGACGCCGTGGAGGCTTCGCTCAAGATCAGCATCCTCGGCCGCGCGGAGAAAAAGGGCATACTGGACATTCACGCCGTGCAGATCCGCGACTACACCGAAAACAAACAGCAGCAGGTGGACGACTATCCGTACGGCGGCGGCTGGGGCTGCGTCATGATGGCGCAGCCGCTCAAGTCGTGCCTCGATGCTGTGTGCGAAAAGGCCGGCGAGCGGAAGCGCCGCGTCATCTACATGTCCCCGCAGGGCAAAACATTTGACCAGAGCTGCGCGCGCCGTCTCGCGGCGGACTACGACCACCTCGTGCTCGTGTGCGGCCACTATGAGGGCGTGGACGAGCGCTTCATCGAGGAGTGCGTCGACGAAGAGATCTCTCTCGGCGACTTTGTTCTCACCGGCGGCGAAATCGCTGCCATGGCGGTGACGGACGCCGTGTGCCGCCTCATCCCGGGAGTGCTCGCGGACGAGGAGTGCTTCACCGGCGAGAGCCACTGGGACGGCCTGCTTGAGTACCCACAGTACACCCGCCCGGACGTGTGGGAGGGCCGCGAAGTCCCGCCCATCCTGCGCAGCGGCGTAGACCGCGAGATCGCCCGCTGGCGGCGCAAGAAAATGCTCGAGCGCACGATGGACAAGCGCCCGGAGCTCTTCAAAAAATTCACGCCCGAGACGGACGAGGATAAAGAATTGATCGATGAGATCGACGCCGAACGCCACCCGCGCCCCATGCCGCCGAAGATCGACTGCCGCCGCGCCGAGGAGAGTGATTTGCCCGCGATCCTTGCCATTGCGGATGAAGCGAAAGCGTTCATGGCATCGCATGGCCTTCGGCAGTGGCAGTCCGGCTACCCGGCAGAGGCCGATTTCCGCGCGGACATTGCGCGCGATGAAGGCTGGGTCTTTACCGCAGACGGCGTGACGGCAGGGTATCTCTGCATCAGCCGCCGGAGTGAGGCATCGTATACCGCGCTTGCGGGCGAGTGGCTCTCCTGCGCCGGACCCTATCTTGTCATCCATCGCCTGATGATCGCGGACGCATACCGCGGGCTCGGCATCGCGGGAGAGATGATCTCTCTGGCGGAGGATCTCGCGAGCGCATACTGCTGCGCCGGCGTGCGCACGGACACGGCGCCCGACAACACCCCCATGCGTTCCATGCTCCAAAAGCACGGCTTCTCTCCCTGCGGCACGATCCGCCTTATCGGCGGCGCCGAGGACGGCGGGCTGCGCGCGGCGTACGAAAAGACGGTGGAGCGATGAACCTGACCGATTACCGGGAGGTCACCGCCCTGCTGCGGCGGCACGGCTTCCGCTTCTCGAAATCCATGGGGCAGAACTTCCTCACGGCCGCGTGGGTACCCGAGCGCATCGCTGCGGAGAGCGGCATCACACCCGGGGACGGCGCACTCGAAGTCGGTCCCGGCGTCGGCTGCCTTACCGAGCAGCTCGCGAAGATCGCTGCGCATGTCACATCCATAGAACTTGACGGGCGTCTGCGCGATGTCCTCTCGGAAACGCTGGCGGACTATAATAACGTGTCGGTCGTATTCACGGACGCGCTCAGGGCAGACCTCCGGAAGATCTGCACGGAAACACTCGGCGAGCGGCCGTGGAAGGTGTGCGCGAACCTTCCGTACAATGTGACGACGCCGCTGCTTACGGCCTTCTGGGAGAGCGGCTGCTTTGAGAGCATCACGGTCATGATCCAGAAGGAAGTCGCGCAGCGTCTGTGCGCCGCACCCGGCAGCGCCGAATACGGCGCAGTCACCGTGCTCGCACAGTGGTACTCCGAGCCGCATATGCTCTTTGATGTGCCGCCGCACTGCTTTGTGCCGCAGCCGAAGGTCACAAGCGCCGTGGTGCGCTTTGACCGCCGCAGCATGCCGCCGGCTGCCGTCACGGACGAAAAATTCTTTTTCCGCACCGTCCGCGCCGTCTTCGGCCAGCGCCGCAAAACGCTCTCCAACGCCCTGCGCGCCGGGTTCTCCGAGCTCGACCGCACAGCGGTTGACGAATCGATCGCCGAGGCGGGACTTCCTGCATCCGTCCGCGGTGAAACGCTCTCTGTTTTGCAATTTGCAGAGCTTTCGAATGCACTTTTTCGCAAGATTGACAAATGAAAATTGCAAAAATCCCGAAATATAGCGACTTAGCCTATTGCCAAAGTGCAGCATTACATGTATTATGAATAATATAATGTAAAAAGAAAAATCGGGAGGTTCCAAAAATGGCATATACGAAAAACCATTACGTTACCGATTGGGTGGAGAAGTGCCGCACACTGCTCTGTCCGGATGAAATCGTCTGGATCGACGGCACCGAAGCACAGCTCGAAGGACTGCGCCGCGAAGCGTATGTCACCGGCGAGCTCGTGAAGCTCAACGAAGAGAAGCTGCCCGGCTGCGTGTACCACCGTAGCGCGCTCAACGACGTGGCGCGCGTGGAAGCCCGCACCTTTATCTGCTGCCGCGATGAGGCGGACGCCGGCCCCACGAACCACTGGATGGCGCCCGACAAAATGAAGGCTATGCTGCACGACATTTACGACGGCTGCATGCGCGGACGCAAAATGTACATTATCCCGTACTCCATGGGTGCCATCGGCTCCCCGTTCGCGAAGTACGGCATTGAGATCACCGACTCCATCTATGTTGTCTGCAGCATGTCGATCATGACACGCGTGGGCAACGCGGTGTTTGATGCGCTCGGCGACAGCCCGGACTATGTCAAGGGCCTGCACTCCAAAGCGGAGCTCGACGCCGACAAGCGCTATATTACCCACTTCCCCGAAGAAAACCTCATCATGTCCGTGAACTCCGGCTACGGCGGAAACGCGTTGCTTGGCAAGAAGTGCTTCGCGCTGCGCATCGCCTCCACGCTCGGCCGCAAGGAGGGCTGGCTCGCAGAGCACATGCTCATTCTCGGCGTGCGGAACCCGAAGGGTGAGATCCGCTACGTTTGCGGCGCATTCCCGTCCGCCTGCGGCAAGACGAACCTTGCCATGATCATCCCGCCTGCGGCATGGCGCGAAAAGGGCTGGAAGTGCTGGTGCGTCGGCGACGACATCGCCTGGCTGCGTCCCGGCCCGGACGGCCGTCTGTGGGCCGTCAACCCCGAGAACGGCTTCTTCGGCGTGGCTCCCGGCACGAGCGAGAAGACAAACCCGAACGCCCTTGCCGCCACCCGCAAGAATACCATCTTCACCAATGTCGTCCTCAAACCTGACGGCACCGTCTGGTGGGAAGGCCTCGACAAGAATCCGCCCACGGATGCCCTCAACTGGAAGGGCGAGCCTTGGGATCCCGCGTCCGGCGAACCGGGTGCGCACCCGAACTCCCGCTTCTGCTCCCCGGCGACCAACTGTCCGTGCATTTCAAGTGAATTTGAAAACCCGCAGGGCGTGCCCATCTCTGCTATTGTGTTCGGCGGCCGCCGCGCCAAGACCGCGCCGCTCGTCTATCAGAGCCGCAACTGGGGTCACGGCGTGTTTGTCGGTAGCATCATGGCGTCCGAAAAGACCGCTGCGGCCGAGGGCAAGGTCGGCGAGACCCGCCGCGACCCGATGGCCATGCTTCCGTTCTGCGGTTACCACATGGGCGACTACTGGCAGCACTGGCTGGATATGGAAAAGCTCGTCACCAACCCGCCGGTCATCGCGAATGTCAACTGGTTCCGTACCGACGACGAAGGCCGCTTCCTGTGGCCGGGCTTCGGTGACAACCTGCGCGTCATCGACTGGGTGCTGCGCCGCGCGTTCGGCGAAGTCGGCGCCCGCGAAACGGCGCTCGGCTATGAGCCCTACCCCGAAGACATCGATCTCGAAGGCAGCGGCGTGAGTGAGGAAACGCTCGCCTCCCTGCTCTCCGTCGACCCCGAGCTCTGGAAGACCGAGTGCGCCGGCATCCGCGGGTTCTACGCCAAGTTCGGCGACAAGCTCCCCAAACGCCTTGCCGATGAACTTACCGCCCTTGAAGCGCGCCTCGGATAAATCGAATCTCTTTCTCACGGGGAGCAGTGTGCGATGCTCCCCGCTCGAAAAAACCCCGAAAGTCAAACGGATATGCTCCCCCTGTGCTTGACAGTTTCTCTTTTTTCACTGTCTCTCACAGAGAGAGCAGATCAAAACTTTCGGGGCAGTTTATCTTTTGTGTTCCTTCCTGCCGAGACGTTCTCATCAGCCCGGTGTCACGGCTCAAACTCCCGAATGACCTTCAGGAAGGCTTCGGCGTAGCGGGCGGCTTTTACTTCGCCTACGCCGCTGACTTCGAGAAATTCGGCGCGGGTGCAGGGGGCTTTGGCGGCCATGTCGGCGAGGGTGGCGTTGGAGAAGACGACATACGCAGGGACGCGCTCCGCGGCGGCGATCTTCATTCGCTCCGCTTTGAGTGCTTCGAAAAGACCGCCGCTGACCGCAGCGGCGGGTGCAGCGTCCTTGACGGAGGCCGCTTTTTTCCCGCGAGGCGGGACGGCCGTCTCTTCCACCGCCATAGAGACCTTTTCACCGCCGAAGAGCACGGCGGGCGCCTTTTCGGTCGGCTCAAAGGTGAAATGCTCGGAGTTGGTGCGCACATAGCCCTCGGATTCGAGAAAGTCCGTCATGGCATTGACCTTCTCCCGCGGGACATCTTTCATAAGGCCGTAGGTCGAGAGCGTTTCGAGACCGAGCTCGAGAATGCGTCGGTCGCGGCTGCCGCGCAGGATGCGGACAACGAGCGCCTTGCCGACATAGTAGCCGAGCTGTTCCTTTACACGCATCACGCACGAGAGGATCATCTGCGCAGGGACGGTGATGTCCTCCGTCCGGTAAGTGCGGCGGCAGTTGCCGCAGTTCGGGCAGGTGCTGCCGTGCGGCTGACCGAAGTAGTCGAGGATGTACCCGCGAAAGCACCTCAAGGTTTTGCAGTAGCCGGTCATAATGCCGAGCCGCTCATAGTCTTTGGCGCGGATGCGCTCACGCTCCTCGTCTTCAAGGTCTTCGCCGCCGCCGTTCTGAATGAGGAATTTGGCTGTCTCCACATCGCCGGATGACCAGAGAAGAATGCAGTCGGCGCTCTCGCCGTCGCGTCCGGCGCGTCCGGCCTCCTGATAGTACGCCTCGAGACTCTTCGGCATGTTATAATGGATGACAAAGTTCACGTTCGATTTGTCGATGCCCATGCCGAAAGCGTTCGTAGCGACGATCACCTCGGCGCGGTCGTACTGGAAGTCGTCCTGACTCTGCCGCCTCGCGGCGTCCTCCATGCCGGCGTGGTAGCAAACGGCGGCAATGCCGTCCTCGCACAGCTGCCGGCACACCTTTTCGGCATTGGCGCGCGTGGCACAGTAGACAATGCCGGTCCTGCCGCGGCGCTCCCGGACCAGTTCGAGAAGCGCGGCAGATTTGTTTTTCGGACGTCGCACATCGAAAAAGAGGTTCGGCCGATCGAAACCGGTGACGACGGTTTCGGGATCCTGCAGCCGTAGAAGACGAACGATGTCGCTCTGCACTTCCGCCGTGGCGGTCGCAGTGAGCGCCGTCACGGGCGGACGCACCGGCAGAGAATCCACAAAGTCCGGAATGCTCCGGTAGCTTGGACGGAAGTCCTGCCCCCACTGCGAAATGCAGTGTGCCTCGTCCACGGCAATGAGCGACACCTGCATGAAGCGCATGATCGAGGAGAAGCCCTCCCCGCCGAGACGCTCCGGCGCGACATACAGAATTTTATATTCCCCATCCCGCACGCGGCGGTACACGGTGCGAAGCTGTTCGGAAGAGAGGGAGCTGTTGATGAATGCGGCGGGGATGCCCGCATCGCGCAGCGCCGCCACCTGATCCTTCATGAGGGAGATGAGCGGCGAGATGACGAGCGTGAGACCCGGCAGGAGCAGCGCGGGGATCTGATAGCAGAGCGACTTGCCGCCGCCGGTCGGCATGATGCCCATCGCGTTCCGACCGGACAGCACGGCATCAATGAGATCCTCCTGCCCCGGGCGAAACTCGCTGTGCCCGAAATAATGCTTCAGTGCCGCGTACTTATCCATAGTGTCCTCCCAAACATACAAGCAGATCCCGGGTGGCACCGCACAATGTCGTCTGCGGCGCTCTGCGGAAATTTTGCCGCAAAGCGCTCTTGCCGAATTATGCGCTGCTGCCCATAGTATACATTATCGGTGGCACCCTGCCAATGATTATTTGGTAAAAAGTTTGTACGGTTATCGTTGACAAACAGGGGAGGGCAAATATAGAATACGAAAGAGCAACCGATAAAACAAATGCTAAGGAGGATTTTTTTATGAAATGGGATAAACTCGGACTGTTTGCAGGCGGCGTGCTCTTCGGAACGGCCGGCATTAAGATCCTTACCGGACAGGATGCCCGCAAGGTATACACCTTCGCCACGGCCGCCGTGTTGCGTGCCAAGGAAGCCGTTATGACCACCGCCACGCAGGTGCGCGAGGGTGCGGACGACATTCTCGCCGATGCGAAAGTTCTCAACGAGAAGTATGCCGCCGCCGAGATCGGCGAGACCGTGGAAAACACCGCCGAATGATCTGCCATGAAATGCACGATCCTGCATGAAACGGCGGGACGCATCCGTGTCCACCTGGAGCAGCCGAGTATGTCGCTGCTCCAGGCAGACATTCTGGAGGCGTATCTGCGAAGCACCCCCGGCGTTGCCGAGGTCACGGTTCACGACCGTACCGGCAACGCTGTGATTCTTTATACCGCCCCGCGCGCGGACATTCTCGCGGCACTCGCATCGTTTTCCTACGACAAGTGCACTGCCCTTGCGCCGGAGCACAGCGTGCGCGCGCTCAACCGCGAATACGAAGGAAAGCTCATCTTCCGCGTGTGTCGCCGCTATGCCGTGAAGCTTCTGCTGCCCGCGCCGCTGCGTGCCGTGCGGACGGTCATCCGCGCTCTGCGCTATCTGCGCGAAGGCGTCCGCTGCCTGATGAAGGGTAAGATCGAAGTACCTGTGCTCGACGCCACCGCCATCGGTGTGTCGCTCCTGCGCGGCGACTTTGAAACGGCGGGCTCGGTCATCTTCCTGCTTGGCATCGGTGAGCTGCTTGACGAGTGGACGCACAAAAAGTCCGTTGCCGATCTCGCCGGCACCATGGCGCTGCAGGTGGACAAGGTCTGGCTCGAAACGCCCGACGGCGGTATTACCGTGCCCGTGGGCGAAGTGCGCCCCGGCGACCGCATCATTGTGCGTACCGGCGGTATGATCCCGCTGGACGGCCATGTGGTCGCGGGCGAAGCTATGGTCAATCAGGCCTCCATCACCGGCGAGGGATTCGCCGTTCGACGCACGGAGGGCGGATATGTCTATGCCGGAACGGTCGTGGAGGAAGGCGAGTGTACGATCCAAGTTGACAAGAGCATGGGCTCGGGCCGCTACGACCGCATTGTTCACATGATTGAGGAATCGGAAAAGCTCAAGTCCGATACCGAGGCGCAGGCCTCCCACCTCGCGGACAAGCTCGTGCCGTACTCGCTCGGCGCAACGGGGCTCATCTGGCTCCTCACGCGCAACGTAAACCGCGCTCTCGCAGTGCTCATGGTCGACTTTTCCTGCGCTCTCAAGCTCTCTATGCCGATCGCCGTTCTCTCGGCCATGAAAGAAGCCGGCATCCACCACATCTCTGTCAAGGGCGGGCGCTTTATGGAAGCGGTCGCGCAGGCGGACACCATGGTGTTCGATAAGACCGGCACGCTCACCTATGCTGCGCCGCATGTGGCCTCTGTTGTCACGTTCAACGGCAAGGACGAAGCGGATATGCTCGCGCTTGCCGCCTGCCTCGAGGAACACTACCCGCACTCCATGGCCAAGGCCGTCGTGGCCGAAGCCGCCGCACGCGGCTTGAGCCATGAGGAACGCCACTCCCGCGTGGAGTACATCGTAGCGCACGGCATCTCGAGCAGCGTAGACGGCGAAAAGGTCGTCATCGGGAGCCATCACTTTGTATTTGAAGACGAGAAATGCGTCATTCCCGAGGGCGAGGAGGAGAAATTCCACGCACTTCCGGCGGAATATTCGCATCTCTATCTCGCCGTGTCGGGCGTGCTGAGCGCCGTCATCTGCGTGGAGGATCCGCTGCGCGAGGAAGCACCGGAGGTGGTGCGCTCTCTTCGGAAGCTCGGCTTTACAAAGCTCGTCATGATGACCGGTGACAGCGAGCGCACGGCACACGCCGTGGCCTCGGTTGTCGGCGTGTACGAATACTATTCCGAAGTTCTCCCCGAGGACAAGGCAAACTTCATCCGCCGAGAACACGAAGCCGGACGGCGCGTGGTCATGCTCGGCGACGGCGTGAACGATTCCCCGGCCCTCTCCGAAGCGGACGCGGGCATCGCCATTCGCGACGGTGCCGCTATCGCGCGCGAAGTCGCGGACATCACCGTCGGCGCCAACGACCTCTATGCGCTCCTGACGCTCCGCTCGCTGAGCGAAGCCATGATGGACCGTATCCACACGAATTATCGGAAGATCATAAGCTTCAACTTCATGCTGATCTGCCTCGGCGTTGCTGGCATCCTGCCGCCCGCCACATCGGCGCTCTTCCACAACGCCTACACTCTCTTCATCAGCCTGAAAAGCATGACCCGGCTCCTTCCGCCAAACGAATAAAGCAAAGGCAGCACCTCAGACGACATTGTGCGGTGTTGCCAAATGAAATCGGCGGCCGTGCGCAGATCCATACGCACGGCCGCCGAATATCTTAATACCCAATATCTTCCAAAACTTTCCGATAAAATCGAAACGCTGTCGGCATGGCGAAGGCTTCGCGTTCGGGTCTTGTCACCCAGGCGTATTCGGGGGATTTTTCCCGGCAGCGGATAATGTAACCGCGCATGTGCCACTCCACGTGGCTGAAAATGTGCACTGCTTCGCCGCATGGCTCACCGCCTTCGGGCGCGTCGGGGGAGAGATCGTTCGGGAATTCCCACAGAGAGGCCAAAAGCCCCCTGTCGGGACGCCGCCGCACGGCGACGGCATCGCCGCACAGCAGGAGCAGTACGCGCCGATGCTCGATGCGGCGCGGCTTTTTCTCCGGCTGCACGGGATAGCGTGTCTCCTCGCCGACGCGGTGCGCCGTACAGTATGAGGCGATGGGGCAGACGGCGCAGTTCGGCGTGCCGACCGTGCAGACCGTCTCGCCGAGTTCCATGAGACTGGCCGTGAATGCGCCGCACTCCCCGGCAGGGTAAATGCCGCGCAGTGTTTCGCGGAACTTCTTCTTTACTTTGTCGCTCCCAATGCTATCCGAAAAGCGTTCCATGCGCGCAAGGACGCGGAGCACGTTGCCGTCCACCGCGGGCTCGGGCAGACCGAATGCAATCGAGGCGATCGCGCCCGCCGTATAGTCTCCGATGCCGGGGAGTGCGCGGAGCGCTGCCGCGTCCGAAGGGAACCGGCCACCGTACTGCTCACACACGACCCGTGCACATTTGTGCAGATTCCGCGCACGGGAGTAGTAACCGAGTCCTTCCCAAAGCTTGAGCACCTCATCCTCGGTTGCGGCGGCGAGCGCCTCTACGGTCGGAAATGCCGCCGTAAAGCGTTCGAAATACTCGCGTGCTGCTTCGATGCGCGTCTGCTGCAGCATGATCTCCGACACCCACACGCGATACGGCGTCACGTTCTCCCGCCATGGCAGGGCGCGCGCCGTTCTTTTATACCAGTCTACCAGGGTACGCGAAAAATCTTCCATAAGCAAATCTCCGACGGCGGCATCTGCCGCCGATTTTTTCTTATTATACGGTTTATTCGGACGAATGACAACCTTGATATTTCACCCGTGAGCAGTTATAATATATTTGTAGAAATAGTTTTTGTGGATTCCTCGAACGTTAAGGAGAAGTATAATGGACTATCATCGTTTCGGAAATACCGTCATTGCCCGCTTTGACCGCGGGGAGGAAGTGCAGGAGAGCCTGCGCGCCGTATGCGAGAAGGAGAACATCCGCCTTGGAAACATCTCCGCTCTAGGCGCAACGGACAAGTTCACCGTTGGCGTATACAATGTCGACGAGCGGCAGTACCATGCGCTCACCTTCACCGGTGCGCACGAAATCGTCTCGCTCACCGGCACCGTGAGCACGATGAACGGCACATACTACAGCCATCTGCACATGAGTGCCGCGAACGAGGCCGGCGCCGTGGTCGGCGGCCACCTCAACGCCGCACGCATCAGTGCCACTTGCGAAATGGTCATCACCGTCATCGACGGCACCGTCGACCGTGTGAAGGACGAGAATGTCGGCCTGAACGTTTTTAAATTCTGACATATGACAGAAAAGCTTTATTATCGGGATTCGCACCTGTTTGCATTCACCGCCTGCGTGCTTTCGTGTGAGGAGAGGAACGGCTCTTTTGCCGTGACGCTCGACCGCACCGCTTTCTTCCCGGAGGGCGGCGGACAGGGAGGCGACATCGGCATGCTCGCCTCTGTCCGTGTCACGGACACCCATGAGAAAAACGGTGAAGTCGTCCACTTCTGCGACGCACCTCTCGCGGCCGGCGAGGAAGTGCACGGTGAGGTCTGCGCGGAAACACGCCTGGCCCGCATGCAGATCCACAGCGCGGAGCATCTCGTCTCCGGCAATGCGCACGCGCTCTGGGGCTGCGAGAACATCGGCTTCCATATGGACGAGCACGGCGCGGTCATTGACTTTGATCGTGAGCTTGATGCCGAACAGCTGCGGCATCTCGAGCGCCTTGCGAACGAGGCCGTATGGAAAAACCTTCCGGTGAACATTCTCTGGCCGACCGAGGAGGAGCTCGCCGCACTCACGTTCCGCCAGAAAAAAGAGCTCGCCATGCCGGTGCGCATCGTGCAGGTGCCGGGCGTGGACTGCTGTGCCTGCTGCGCGCCGCACGTAAGCTTCACCGGCGAGATCGGGCTTATCCGGCTCAAAGACCGCATGCGCCACCGCGGCGGCGTGCGTTTTACGATGCTCGCCGGACGAGCCGCTTACGAAGATGCCGCCGAGTGCTATGCCCAGACCGAAGGCCTTTCCCGCCTGTTCTCCGCCCGGCAGAGCGGCCTCTGTTCCGCCGCCGAGCGGGTGCTCGGCGATCTCGAGGCGGAGAAGTACGCTCGCGCGGGCTTTGAAAAACGCTGCGTTTCGGCGCTGCTTGCCTCTCTCACGCCGTGCAGGGGAAACCGCCTGTTCTTCGAGGAAAACCTCACGAGCGCTGCGCTTCGCGCGCTGGCCGAAGGCGGCAAAGCTCTCTGCTCCGGCATCAGTGCCGCATTCTGTCCGGAAGACGGCGGATACCGGTATGTCATGGCATCGGAGAGCGTTGACCTGCGCGCCGCTTCGCGCAATATCAACGCCGCACTCGAAGGGCGCGGCGGCGGTGCACCGGGCATGATCCAGGGAAGTGTCCGCGCCTCCCGCGAAAAAATCGAGGAATACTTTTATGGCAAAGGCGAACGATAAGCAAAACGAAAAAACGAATGTAATGCGCCTCCTGGATCAGGCGGGCATCGCCTACACACCGCATTACTATGACGCCTCACTCTCGTCCGGCACAGATGTCGCCGCGGCACTCGGGCAGAGCGCGGAGTGCATTTTCAAAACGCTTGTGACCGTGGCCAACACCGGTGAGCACTTTGTGTTCGTCATATCCGCTCCCGCCACGCTCTCGCTCAAGAAGGCGGCGAAAGTCGCGGGCGTGAAAAGCATCGCCATGCTGACGCAGAAAAATCTCCTGCCGCTCACGGGCTACGTCCACGGCGGCTGCTCTCCTGTCGGCATGAAAAAGCCGTTTTCCACATGGATCGATGAAACGGCCCTCCTGACAGATACGTTCTGCTGCAGCGCGGGACGCCTCGGCGCACAGATCGAAACCGACCCGCAGGCCCTTGCCGGCTACATCGGCGCAGAGTTTGCCGATGTCACCGAAGAATAAACCAATAAACCATATACAATATAATATAATAGTTGTGGGAGGAAAAACTATGAACCCCGAAACGGAACGCATTCGCAATTGTCTTGCCGCCGTGCGGCGTATTACCGATTTTGTCCCCGAAGTGGCTGTCGTTCTCGGCTCCGGTCTCGGCGGCTTTGCCGATCAGATCGATGCGGTCGCCTCAGTGCCGTACACCGAGCTGCCCGGCTTCCCCGTGTCCACCGCCCCCGGCCATATCGGCCGCTTTGTGCTCGGCTATGTGGAGAAAACGCCGGCCGTTGTCATGCAGGGACGCGTGCATCTCTACGAGGGCTACAGCGCGCAGGACGTCGTTCTGCCAGTGCGCCTCATGCATGCCATGGGTGCGAAGATCTTTTTCGTCACCAACGCCTCCGGCGGCATCCGTGACGATCTGACGGCCGGCACGCTCATGAGCATTACCGACCATATCACCGCCCTCGTCCCGAACCCGCTCATCGGCGCGAACCTGGATGAGCTCGGTGAGCGTTTCCCCGATATGTCCTATGCCTACGATCCCGCGCTGCGCGCCATCCTGCGCGAAACAGCGGAAAAGGACGGCATCGACCTCAAGGAAGGCGTGTACATTCAGTTTACCGGCCCGAGCTACGAAACGCCCGCCGATATTCGAGCTTCCCGCATCTGGGGTGCCGACGCTGTCGGTATGTCCACGGTTGTTGAAGTCATTGCCGCCAACCATGCCGGTATGCGCGTGTGCGGCGTGTCCTGCGTCGCAAACCGGGCCTCCGGCCTCTCTGACCGTCCGCTCAGCGGCGAAGAGGTCATCGAGGCAGCC
The DNA here is from genome assembly GCA_963628785.1 of Oscillospiraceae bacterium. Classification (GTDB taxonomy): domain Bacteria; phylum Bacillota; class Clostridia; order Oscillospirales; family Oscillospiraceae; genus Apopatocola. The sequence continues at coordinate 22,502 of CAVGGQ010000005.1, forward strand.
AACGCCGCTGCCCCAAAGTTCAAACGGCTGCTGTGGGATTCCATCGCCGCCATGCACACGGAGGAAACAAAATGATCCGCTTTTACAACGGTAAGCTTCTCTCTCTCGCCGATGGTTTTGAAATTACCGACCGGGAGGTCTGGGTCGAGGAATCCATGATCCTCTATGTCGGACCGGCCATCGAAGCGCACCCGCCCTTCGAGCGCGAAATCGACCTCAAGGGCAATCTCCTGATGCCCGGATTCAAAAATGCCCACGCACACAGCGCAATGACATTCCTGCGCTCCTATGCCGACGATCTGCCGCTGCAGAGCTGGCTTTTTGACAAGGTATTCCCGCTGGAAGCAAAGCTCACGCCGGACGACATCTACGCTCTCACGCGCCTTGCCGTGCTGGAGTACGCAGCGGGCGGCATCACCTGTGCCTTCGACATGTACTATAAGCGCGAGGCCTTTGCGCAGGCGACCATCGACACGGGCTTCCGCATGGTCATGTGCGGGGCTCTTGCGGCAGGCGACGACTGGACGGTTGCCGAAGCGGATACCATCAAGTTCAACAACCTCCATCCGCTTATCTCGTACATCCCCGGCATCCACGCCGAGTACACGGCCAACGACGATCTGCTCATGTACATGAAAATGCTCGTGGACGAATACAAGCTGCCGTTCTACACCCACAACTCGGAGACGAAGAGCGAGGTGGAGGGCTGCATTGAGCGCCACGGTCTCACCCCGACGCAGCTCTTCGAGGAGAACGGTCTCTTCGAGCACGGCGGCGGCGGCTTCCATTGCGTGTGGCTGGACGAAGAGGACATGGACATCTTTGCACGCCGCGGACTTTACGCCGTCACCTGTCCCGCTTCGAACGCCAAACTTGCCAGCGGCATCGCACCCGTGAGCGAGCTGCTGCGGCGAAAGATCCCACTCGCCATCGGCACGGACGGCCCGGCGAGCAACAACGCGCTCAATATGTTCCGCGAAATGTATATGGCCGCCGTGCTCCAGAAGATCCGTGAAAACGATGCCGCCTCGTGCGATGCCCGCGAGATCCTCCGCGCTGCCTGCAGCACCGGAGCGCGCGCTATGCACATTGATGCCGACTGCATTGCCCCGGGCAAGCTTGCCGACATGATCGTCCTCGATTTGCACCGGGCAAATATGCAGCCCGAGCACAATACCGTGAAAAACATCGTCTACAGCGGCTCGAACAGTAACGTGCTCCTCACAATGGTCAATGGCCGCATCCTCTATGAAAACGGAGAATTCCACGTAGGCGACGACCCGGAGACCATCATAGCCGCCGTGAAAAAGGCCACCGACCGCATCATCGGCGCCTGAGGCGCAGAGAGGTATCCGAAACCATTATCCGAAAAAAGCCTCGCGAAAATGTACCGTGATGCGGGCATCGGCGAGAGGGAGAGCGATTTTCTGCATAAGTTCCTCTCGGCATGTGCCAACTTCTACGGAACAATCTCTTTGCGAGATGTGTGGAAGCTGCTCAAAAATATTTCCGGGGAATATGGAGCCGACGCGATCAAACGGAAAGATCTGATCGCTTTTTCATCCATTGCGCGCCGAGAAGATGTTCCTTACTATGTATATGAGATCGATGAACTCTATTCGGAGGAAAAGCGAAGCAATTCGGATAGACAGATCGTTCATAGAAGTCTGATAAGGGCGGGATACGGCCACAAAACCCTTTACTATCATGTAGCGGAGAAACAATGCAAAAAAATGTATTATCTGCCGGATGATCTGCTTTCCTATGCCATTCCGAGATCTTCACCGCAGGAAACAAAACTTCTGCGTTTTCTGAGCGGCCTGAAGGTAACCGCATCGGAATCGCAAAACCGCTTCGGCGAAAAGCACATCTGTATTCACAAGGGGAAAAAACTGGGCAGCTTTTCTTTTCAAAACAGTTATGAAACATTCAGCTTTCAATGGGCTGCCGGAGAGATCGAAGGGCATCCGTCTGTAAATGAAAAGGTCCTTCGGGAACTGGCGGAAAATACCTCCGGCAGTGAACCGGAAAAGATCGTGAGGCGATACAAGGAAAATTGCAATATCGGTTACCTGAGCCCGTCGGACAGCATCAGCAACATAATGGATGAACTGAATGAAGTCGGCGTTCGTCTGACGGAAACCCGGTACAGAGCCCTGATCGATCTTCTGACAGAATTCAATAACGAAAGTCATCTTTGGTGCAACTGCGGCTGGACGACGTCGGATCTTTCGAAGCACATCGGACGATCGGGTCCAACCTCGCTGTCTCTGGGACCCGGTATCATGAGCCTCACTGCCGAAGGGAAAATCGATCTGAAGGAGATCGAAGAAGAGCTTAAAAAATACGGAGTGAAGCTTGAAAAATAACCGTGAGGGAAGCGAATGCTGCAGCAAAAACTGAGGATCTTTTTCGCCTGCTCTGTGTCAGCAGGTCTTGCCATTCACAAAGCATGGCTGTGGCTCTTTTCCTTGATTCGGCAAAAAATCTCTCGCAAATCGCTCCTGCCGAATTATACGGTATTGCTCTCAAAAAATTCATGAAAAAATTTTGATACTCCCCTTGACAAAAGGGGAGTATTTTGGTATCCTGTCAAAGCACCTGTGCGAAGAAGCAGGGCGTATTATGCGGTGAAGCGGGAGATTGCATCGTCGGACGGTGGTAACTTCCGTGGAGTATGTCCGTAAATCGGGCGGCTGAGAGTTTACATCCCCCTGCCACATGAGGCGTATATCGCCGTGACGGGAAGAAAAAACCGGCCATCAAAAGCCGGTTCTCTTTTCGGCGCGGGTTTGATACGCACGGCGCGGTGGATGAAAACTTCTCACCGTACACCGGGTGGACGCCAACACCCAAAGTACGAAAGTTTTGGAGGAACAAACCATGGCAGCAAAGAAAATGATTCGCATCCGCCTCAAGGCCTACGACCATCAGCTGATCGACAAGGCCGCCGAGACCATCGTGGAGACCGCCAAGCGCACCGATGCGCAGGTTTCCGGCCCCATCCCCCTGCCGACGCAGAAGGAAGTCATCACCATCCTGCGTGCGGTACACAAGTATAAGGACAGCCGTGAGCAGTTCGAGCGCCGCACCCACAAGCGCCTCATCGACATCATCGCTCCCACCCAGAAGACTGTGGAAGCCCTGTCGACCATGGAGCTCCCTGCCGGTGTGCAGATCGAGATCAAGCTCTGAGATATACCTTATATCTTAAAACCCCGGGCAACAGCACCCCCTATTAAATTCTGTATTGAACCCCGCGCCTTAAAGATAAGGCAGGGTCAAGTCGGGAGCCTCCGGACAAAGATCCATGCGACCCGACCAATAACCTGAAAGGAGCAATCCAATGAAAAAGGCCATCATCGGCAAGAAGGTCGGCATGACGCAGATCTTCGACGAGACGGGCAAGGTCGTTCCGGTAACCGTTATCGAAGCCGGCCCGTGCAAAGTGGTCCAGAAGAAGTCCGTTGAAAAGGAAGGCTACGCCTCCGTTCAGCTCGGCTTCGAGGAAATCCCCGAGCGCAAGCTCAACAAACCCGAAAAGGGTCATCTCGACAAGGCAGGCGTCGGCGCGCTTCGCGTGCTACACGAGTTCCGCCTGGAGAATTCCGACGAGATGAACGTCGGCGACATCGTCAAGGCCGATGCCTTCAAAGAAGGCGACAAGGTTGACGTCACCGGCATCAGCAAAGGCAAGGGTTACGCCGGCGTCATCAAACGCTGGGGCGCCCAGCGCACTCCTACCACCCACGGCGGCGGCCCTGTCCACCGTCATGCAGGTTCTATGGGCTCCTCCACGGATCCCAGCCGCATCCTCCCCGGCAAGATCGGCGCAGGCCACATGGGTGCCGAGCAGGTCACGGTGCAGAACCTCGACGTTATCAAGGTTGACCCCGAACTGAATATGATCGTCATCCGCGGCGCCATTCCCGGCCCCAAGGGCGGCATCGTGTTCATCAAGAACACTGCGAAGACCCTCATCGTCAAGAAGGCCAACGTCAGCACCAGCGTCAACCCGCAGAAGGCCTCCGCGCGTACCAACCCGCAGAAGGCTTCCGCCCGTACACGCTAAGGAAAGGAGAGTGTGATTTATGCCTAAGGCGAATCTTTACAACATGGCCGGCGAGGTTGTCGGCGAGGTTGAGCTCTCTGAAGCTGTTTTCGGCATCGAGCCCAACGAGGTCGTTCTTCATGCGGCCATCAAGAACCATCTGGCCAATTGCCGTCAGGGCACCCAGAGCGCTCTGACCAAGGGTGAAGTTTCCTACTCCACCATCAAGCCCTGGCGTCAGAAGGGCACCGGTCGCGCCCGTGCCGGTTACAAGGGAAGCCCCGTGTGGACGCACGGCGGTGTCGCCTTCGCCCCCAAGCCGCGCAGCTACCGCTACACCATGAACCGCAAGGAAAAGCGTATCGCCCTGAAGAGCGCCCTGTCCGTGAAAGCGGCCGAGAGCAAGATCTTCGTGGTGGATGCCCTCAGCTTTGACGAGATCAAGACGAAGGCCTGCGCCTCCCTGCTCGGGAAGCTCGGCGCCGAGAACGCCATGATCATCACCGAGACCGTGAACGAGAACGTCATCAAGAGCGCCCGCAACATCCCCGGCGTCGAGACGACCATCGCCACCATCCTCTCCCCCTACGAGATCATGAAGGTCCGTTCTCTGGTCGTTGACAAGGCTGCCCTTGCCAAGATCGAGGAGGTTTACTGCTGATGAAGAGCGTTTATGATATCATCATTCGCCCGGTCATCACCGAGCAGTCCATGGAAGACCTGGACATCAAGAAGTTCGCTTTCGAAGTGGCGAAGGATGCCACCAAGATCGAAGTGAAAAAGGCTGTGGAAGAGATCTTCGGCGTCACCGTCGTTAAGGTGACCACCACGACCGTCCACGGCAAGGAAAAGCGCACCGGCCGTTATCCCGCCGGCTTCGCAAAGACCTGGAAGAAAGCCGTTGTCAAGCTGAGCGAAGACTCCAAGAACATTGAGATCTTCGAAGGCATGGCCTAAGGGAGGGAAAGAGAATGTCTATTAAAACGTATCGTCCTGTAACCCCCGCCCGTCGGCACATGACCGTTTCCGGCTTCGACGGAGTCGACAAGCATGCCGAACCGGAGAAGTCCCTGGTCGAGGTTAAGAAGAAAAACGCCGGACGCAACTGCTACGGCCGTATCACCGTTCGCCATCACGGCGGCGGCAACCGTCAGAAGTACCGCATCATCGACTTCAAGCGCGACAAGCGCGATGTCGAGGCGAAGGTCCTCCGTCTGGAGTACGACCCCAACCGCAGCGCTTACATCGCGCTGGTTGAGTACCCCGACAGCGAGCGCCGCTACATCCTCGCCCCCGTCGGTCTGTCCGTCGGCGACGCCATCATTGCCGGCGAAGGCGCCGACATCAAGCCGGGCAACTCTCTGCCTCTGGCGAACATCCCTGTGGGTACCGTTATCCACAACATCGAAATGTACCCGGGCAAGGGTGCGCAGCTCGTCCGCTCCGCAGGCAACGCCGCGCAGCTCATGGCTAAGGAAGGCAGCCTCGCGACCGTCCGTATGCCGTCCGGCGAAATGCGCAAGATCCGCATGAACTGCTACGCCACCATCGGTCAGGTGGGCAACATCGATCACGCCAACGTCGCTCTCGGCAAGGCCGGCCGTGTCCGCCACATGGGTTGGCGCCCGAAAGTCCGCGGTTCCGTCATGAACCCGTGCGACCACCCGCACGGCGGCGGCGAGGGCAAGGCTCCTGTCGGACGTCCCGGCCCCGTCACTCCGTGGGGCAAGCCGACCCTGGGTTACAAGACCCGCAAGAAAAAGAACCCGACCGACAAGTTCATTGTCAAGCGCCGCAACGCTAAGTAAGGAGGGAAGGAAATATGAGCAGAAGCATCAAGAAAGGCCCCTTCGCAGCTCCCGAGCTGCTCAAGAGAGTCGAAGAACTGAACAAGGCCGGCGAGAAGAAGGTCCTCAAGACCTGGTCCCGCAGCTCTACGATCTTCCCGTCCTTTATCGGTCACACCTTCGCTGTGCATGACGGACGCCGTCACGTCAGCGTGTATGTCACCGAGGACATGGTCGGTCATAAGCTTGGCGAGTTCGTGCCTACCCGCACGTTCCGCGGCCACGCCGGCAGCAAGACCGCCGGTAAGTAAGGAGGAGAGATACTGATGGAAGCAAGAGCTGAACACAAATTCGCGCGTATTTCTCCCCGCAAGGTCAAGATCGTCTGCGATCTGATCCGCGACAAGGACACCGAGCTTGCCAAGGGCATCCTCATGAATACCCCGAACGCCGGTGCGGCCCTGCTGTACAAAGTTCTGTGCAGCGCCTGCGCCAACGCCGAGAACAACCATGAGATGGATCCTTCCAAGCTGTATGTTTCCAAGGTGATGGTCACCGCCGGTCCGACCATGAAGCGCGGTCGTGCCTCCGCCCGTGGCCGCTACGCGCGTATCCTTAAGAGAACCAGCCACATCACCGTTGTTGTGGCGGAAAAGGAGGCTTGATTTATGGGACAGAAAGTTAATCCGCACGGCCTCCGCGTCGGCGTCATTAAAGACTGGGATTCCCGCTGGTATGCCCGTCCCGACAAGGTCGGCGACCTGATCGTCGAAGACGACAAGATCCGCAAGTACCTCAAGAAGAGACTGTACGCCGCCGGCGTGCCCACCATTGAGATCGAGCGCAACAGCAACCAGGTCCGCATTTTCGTGCACTGCTCCCGCCCCGGTGTGATCATCGGCAAGAACGGTGCAGAGATCGAAAAGCTCCGCCAGGATGTTGAGAAGCTCATCGGCAAGAAGGTCGCCATCTCCATCGTTGAGGTGCGCACCCCCGACACGAACGCACAGCTCGTTGCCGAGAACATTGCCCAGCAGCTCGAAAAGCGCATCGGCTTCCGACGTGCGATGAAGAATGCCATCGGCCGCGCCATGCGTATGGGCGCCAAGGGCATTAAGGTCTCCTGCGGCGGTCGCCTCGGCGGTGCCGAAATTGCCCGCAGCGAAACCTACCACGAAGGCACCATCCCCCTGCAGACCCTCCGCGCCGACATCGACTACGGCTTTGCCGAAGCTGCGACCACTTACGGCCGCATCGGTGTGAAAGTCTGGATCTACAAGGGCGAGATCCTCACCACCACGCTGCGCACCACGCCGCGCGTGATGGACACCAGCAAGCCTTTCAACGAGCGTCGTCGCGATGATCGCCGCGGCGGACGCCGTGATGATCGCCGCGGCGGCTACAACCGCGACAACCGCGCCCCCGGTCAGGGCTACAACCGTGACAACCGCGCACCCGGCCAGAACAACGGCCAGCGTCCCGCGGGTCAGGGCTACAACCGCGCCGGCGGCCAGCGTCCTGCAAACCAGGGCTACAGCCGTCCCGCTGCCCCCAAAGAAGGAGGTAATTCCTGATGTTAATGCCTAAGAGAGTCAAATACCGCCGCCAGCAGCGCGGCCGTATGAAGGGCAAAGCCACCCGCGGCAACGTCGTCAACTACGGCGAGTACGGCCTGATGGCTACCGAGCCCTGCTGGATCACGGCCAACCAGATCGAGGCCGCCCGTGTCGCCATGACGCGCTACACCAAGCGCGGCGGCCAGGTTTGGATCAAGATCTTCCCGGACAAGCCCGTGACCCAGAAACCCGCCGAGACCCGTATGGGCTCCGGCAAAGGCTCTCCCGAGTACTGGGTGGCCGTCGTGAAGCCGGGCCGCGTTCTCTTTGAGATCGCCGGTGTTCCCGAGGAATCCGCCCGCGAGGCCATGCGCCTTGCCAGCCACAAGCTGCCCTGCAAGACGAAGATCGTCACGCGTGAGGCCGCCGAGACCGAGAATGGTGGTGAAAACTGATGAAGGCTAATGAGATTCGCAATCTGTCCGTCGAAGAGCTCAACAAGAAGCTCGACGATCTGAAGAAGGACCTGTTCATGCTCCGTATGCAGCATGCCACCAACCATCTCGACAACCCCATCAAGATTTCCAACGTACGGCGCGATATCGCCCGAGTCAAGACCGTGCTTCGTCAGAAGCAACTCGAGCAGTGAAGGAGGTAAGCAATTATGAGTGAAAGAACTTCTTACCGCAAGACCCGCGTCGGCAAGGTCGTTTCCGACAAGATGGACAAGACCGTCGTTGTCACCGTGGAAGACCGCGTGGCACACCCCATTTATAAGAAAATCATTGGCCGGACATACCGTCTGAAGGCGCACGACGAAAACAACGAGTGCGGAATCGGCGACAGAGTCCGTGTGATGGAGACCCGCCCCCTCAGCAAAGACAAGCGCTGGCGCGTGGTCGAAATCATCGAAAAAGCGAAGTAAGGAGGCGCCGAAATGATACAGGCTGAATCTTATCTGAAGGTTGCCGATAACACCGGCGCTAAAGAGCTCAAGACCATCCGTGTTCTGGGCGGCTCCAAGCGCAAGTACGGCAACGTGGGCGATGTTGTTGTCGCCAGCGTCCGCAAGGCCACTCCGGGTGGCAGCGTCAAGAAGGGCGATGTGGTCAAGGCCGTTATCGTCCGCACCACCAAGGGCGTCCGCCGCGCGGACGGCACCTACGTTCGTTTCGACGAGAACGCCGCCGTTCTCATCAACGGCGCCAACGACCACAACCCCAAGGGCACTCGTATCTTTGGGCCTGTGGCCCGTGAGCTTCGCGACAGAGAGTATATGAAGATCCTGTCCCTGGCTCCGGAAGTCATTTGAGGAGGACATGGTATAATGAAGATTCGTAAAGACGATAAAGTCGTTGTCCTGTCCGGCCGTGACAAGGGCAAAGAGGGCAAGATCCTCTCCGCCGACCCCAAGAGCGGTAAAGTCATTGTTGAGGGTGTGCTGGTAGCCTCCCGTCATCAGAAGCCCCGCAAGCAGGGCGAAGAGGGCGGCATCATCCAGCGCGAGACCCCCATTTACGCCAGCAAGGTCATGCTGGTCTGCCCGAATTGCGGCAAGCCCACCCGCGTGGGCCACACCGTCGCCGACGGCAAAAAGGTACGCGCCTGCAAGAAGTGCGGCGCCGCCATCTGAGAGAGGAGAGTGACAGAAAATTATGGCTTATGTTGCAAGACTGAAGAAAAAGTATAATGAGGAAGTCGCTCCCGCTCTGATGCAGAAGTTCCAGTACAAGAGCGTCATGCAGATCCCCCGCATCGACAAGATCGTCGTGTCCGTCGGCTGCGGCGACTGCAAGGACAACGCCAAGATGCTCGAAGCTGTCATCAAGGACATCAGCGCCATCACCGGTCAGCATGCCGTCGCCACCGTCGCCCGCAAGAGCGTCGCGAACTTCAAGGTTCGTGAAGGCCAGAAGGTCGGTGTGAAGGTAACACTTCGCCAGGACCGCATGTGGGAGTTCATGGATCGTCTCTTCAACGTGGCTCTGCCCCGTGTACGTGACTTCCGCGGCATCTCCGCCGATGCATTCGACGGACGCGGCAACTACTCCCTCGGCATTCGTGAGCAGATCATCTTCCCGGAAATCGAGTACGATAAGATCGAGAAGCTCCGCGGCATGAACATTGCCGTGTGCACCACCGCCAAGACCGACGAAGAGGCTCGCGAGCTGCTCAAGCTCATGGGCGCTCCGTTCCAGAACGACTAAGGAGAAGAAGAAAAATGGCTAAACTTTCTATGAAGCTCAAGCAGGCTGCTCCTGCCAAGTTCTCCACCCGTCGCTACAACCGCTGCAAGATTTGCGGCCGTCCCCACGCCTATCTGCGTGACTACGGCATCTGCCGTATCTGCTTCCGTGAACTGGCTTACAAGGGCCAGATCCCCGGAGTGAAGAAGGCCAGCTGGTAAGCTGCCTTCGATCCCCAGCGTCAGGCAGTGCGAAGCCGATCGCTTCGCTTGCCTGACACCCCGCACCGCGTGCGTCACTTCGCCGGTTCGGGGCATATATTCGTATAGGATGGCGAAAGGCCGCGCTCAATCATGCATTGATGCGGAACCTCGCCGCCTGAACCGGGAAACCGGTAACTCTAATAAGGAGGATATACCAAATGCAGATCACCGATCCCATCGCCGACATGCTCACTCGTATCCGCAATGCCGGCACCGCCAAGCATGAAACCGTTGATGTCCCCGCTTCCAAGATGAAGAAGGCCATTGTCGAGATCCTGCTGAACGAGGGCTACATAAAGTCCTACCAGCTCGTCGACGACGGCACCCAGGGCGTCATCCGCATCACGCTGAAGTATCTCCCCGGCAAGGAGACGGCCATCCAGGGCCTGAAGAGAGTCTCGAAGCCTGGCCTTCGCATTTACGCCGGCGCCGAAGAGCTGCCCCGCGTCCTCAAGGGACTGGGCATCGCCATCATTTCCACCTCTAAGGGCGTCATGACCGACAAGCAGGCTCGTGCCCAGCATGTCGGCGGTGAAGTCCTCGCGTTCGTATGGTAAGGGAGGAGAAAGAACATGTCTAGAATCGGAAGAGCTCCCATTACCGTTCCCGCCGGTGTTGAGATCACTGTCGGCGAGGGCAACCACATCACCGTGAAGGGCCCCAAGGGCACGCTGGAGCGCAACATTGCTCCCCAGATGATTCTTGAGCTCGAGAACGGCGTTCTCCACGTAAAGCGTCCCAATGACGAGAAGCAGAATTGCGCACTCCATGGCCTGACCCGTACGCTGGTCAACGACATGGTCGTCGGTGTCACAGAAGGATTCTCCAAGACTCTGGAGATCCAGGGCGTCGGCTACCGCGCGGCGAAGGAAGGCAAGAACCTCGTGATGAACCTCGGCTTCAGCCACCAGGTCATCGTTCCGGAGGTTGACGGGATCACCATTGAGGTTTCCGATGCTAACCACATCGTTATCAAGGGCATGGACAAGCAGAAGGTCGGCCAGTTTGCTGCGGATACCCGCATGAAGCGTCCTCCCGAACCCTATAAGGGCAAGGGCATTCGCTATCAGGGCGAGGTTGTCCGTATCAAAGAAGGCAAGACCGGTGCGAAATAAGGGGAGGTACGCCTGAATGGTTAACAGACCGAATACTGCCGCTCAGCGCAAGCAGCGCCACGCGAGAGTTCGCGGCAAGATCTCCGGCACGCCGGAGCGCCCGCGTCTGTGCGTGTTCCGGAGCGAAAACAACACATACGCCCAGGTCATTGACGACGTCAACGGCAACACTCTGGTGTCTGCCTCTTCCGTTGAAAAGGGCTTTGAGGGCAACGGCGGCAACGTTGAGGCCGCCAAGAAGATCGGTTCCAGGATCGCCGAGCGCGCTCTTGCGAAGGGTATTGAAGAAGTGGTTTTCGACCGCGGCGGATATATCTATCACGGACGCGTCAAAGCGCTTGCAGAAGCTGCCCGCGAGGGCGGCCTGAAATTCTGAGCGGAGGGAGGAAACGAATTATGGCATATGGTAACGATCGCCGCGACAATCGCCGCGGCCGCGAGGAAAGCTCCGAGTACATCGAAAAGCTCGTTTCCCTCAATCGCGTCAGCAAGACCGTCAAGGGCGGCCGCATTGCGAAGTTCGCAGCTCTCATGGTCGTCGGTGACGGCAAGGGCAAAGTCGGCTTCGGCATGGGTAAAGCCGGTGAAGTCAGCGAAGCGATCCGCAAGGGAATCGAAGACGCAAAGAAGAATATGCATACCGTCACTCTCGTGGGAACCACCATTCCTCACGAAGTCATCGGTGGGTTCGGCGCAGGCCGCGTGCTCCTTAAGCCCGCTGCCCCCGGTACCGGCATCATCGCCGGCGGCGCCGTGCGTGCCGTGATGGAAGCGGCCGGCATCAAGGACATCCGTGCCAAGAGCCTGCGCTCCAACAATCCCAACAACGTCGTATCCGCTACCATGGAAGGTCTCCTCTCGCTGCGCAACGCCGAGCAGGTCGCCATCTACCGTGGCAAGACGGCCGACGAGCTGAAGGCGTAAGGAGGAGAACGGTATGGCAACTCTGAAGATCAAGCTCGTCAAGAGCCTGAACGGCAGAATGGACAAGCACATTGCCACTGCCAACTCCCTGGGTCTTTACAAGATCGGCAACGAAACGACCCAGCCCGATAACCCCCAGACCCGCGGCAAGATTGCCCAGATCGGCTATCTTGTGAAGGTCACGGAAGAATAAGGAGGCCCTACTTATGTATATGAACGAACTTTCTCCCGCTTTCGGCAGCACCCATGTTGCCAAGCGCAAGGGAAGAGGCGTCGGCACCGGCAACGGCAAGACCGGCGGCCGCGGTCACAAGGGTCAGAAAGCGCGCTCCGGCGGCGGCGTCCGCATCGGATTTGAAGGCGGCCAGATGCCTCTGGCTCGCCGCATCCCCAAGCGCGGCTTCAACAACATTTTTGCCAAGCCCCTCGAGTCTCTGAACGTTTCCGAGCTCAACTGCTTCGAAGACGGCGCCGTCGTTGACGCGAATGTCCTCGTCGCGGAGGGCAAGCTATCCAAGTGCGTTTACGGCGTGAAGATCCTCGGCAATGGCGAGCTCACCAAGAAGCTCACGGTCAAAGCCAGCGCTTTCTCCGCCAGTGCCAAGGAGAAGATCGAAGCGGCCGGAGGAAAGGCTGAGGTGGTGTAAGGTGCTCCAGACTTTCCGTAACGCATGGAAGATCCCTGAACTGCGCCGCAAGATTCTCTTCACGCTGTTCATCGTTCTTCTGTACCGGCTCGGCAACGCCGTGCCCGTGCCTTATGTGAACACCACCGCGCTCTCGGCGTACTTCCAGACGCTGCAGAACACGGTTCTGGGACTTTACAACACGATGTCCGGCGGTGCATTCTCCGTCGCGACTATCTTCGCGCTCAGCATCCAGCCCTACATCAACGCCTCCATCATTATTCAGCTGCTCTGCATTGCCATCCCGGCTCTCGAGCGTCTGAGCAAAGAGGGCGGCGAAGAAGGCAAGAAGAAGATCGCCTCCATCACCCGTTACTCTACGGTCGGCATCGGTCTTCTCCAAGGCTACGGCTACTTCGTTCTCATGAAGAACAACAGCCTCCTCGCCGAAGGTGCCCCTGCTGTCTGGGCGGGCATCGTCATCGTTATGACGTTCACCGCCGGCTCTGCGCTCGTCATGTGGCTGGGTGAGCAGATCACCGAATTCGGCATCGGAAACGGTATCTCCATCATCCTTTTTGCGAGCATCATCAGCCGCTTCCCATCCGGCGTGGGCAACCTCATCCAGAAGGCTGCGGCCGGCACCTTCTCCTGGGTCGCCACCATCCTGATGCTTCTGGGCGCTCTCGCTATGATCTTCCTCATCGTAATCGTCAACGACGCCGAGCGCCGCATTCCGGTGCAGTACGCCAAGCGCGTTGTCGGCCGCAAGATGTACGGCGGTCAGGCCACGTTCCTGCCCATGAAGGTCAATATGTCAGGTGTTATGCCCATCATCTTCGCGCAGTCCATCGCGTCCCTACCGCCCACGATCATTCTCCTCTGCGGCGGCAGCTCCGACAGCTGGTTCATGCGCACCTTTGACAGCAACACCATTCCTTACGCCATCGTTTACTTCCTGCTGATCCTCTTCTTCGCTTACTTCTATGCGACGATCCAGTTCAACCCCATCGAAGTTGCGAACAACCTGAAGAAGAACGGCGGATTCATCCCCGGTTATCGTCCGGGCAAGCCCACCAGCGAGTTCATTCAGAAGGTCCTGAACAAGGTCACCCTGTTCGGCGCCGTGTATCTCGGCATCATCGCCTGCGTGCCCATCATCATCAGCGCCTGCTCCGAAGCTGCTGCTAACACCGGCATCTCCCTCGGCGGCACCTCGATCATCATCGTGGTCGGCGTTGCGATCGAAACGGTTCAGGCTCTCGAGAGTCAGATGCTCATGCGTCACTACAAGGGCTTCCTTGAGTAAGGAGACACCGATATGAAGCTGACGCTGCTTGGAGCTCCCGGCGCGGGAAAGGGTACGCAAGCCGAGATCCTTTCCAAGAAGCTGGGTATTCCCACAATTTCCACCGGCAACATCCTGCGCGCCGCCATGAAAAACTGCACGAGCGTGGGTCTGGCCGCCAAGTCGTACATCGACAAGGGCGCCCTTGTGCCGGACAGCGTGATCATCGACATCGTAAAAGAGCGTCTTGCGGAGAGCGACTGTGCCAACGGATTCATCCTTGACGGCATGCCGCGCACCATTCCGCAGGCGGAGGCCCTTCTTGCCAACGGCATCGAGCTCGACGCCGTCCTCTCTCTGGAGATCGATGATGAGGCCATTGTGCAGCGCATGGGCGGGCGCAGAACCTGCCCCTGCTGCGGCGCAACGTACCACATCGTGAGCAATCCCCCGAAGACCGAAGGCAAGTGCGACTTCTGCGGCAGCGAGCTCACCGTCCGCGCGGACGATAAGCCTGGGACCGTTCGCTCCCGTCTGAGCGTGTATCATGAGCAGACCGAGCCACTCAAGGGCTTTTACGAGAACCTCGGACTGCTGCGCAGCGTAGATAACGTCGGCAGCATCGAAGACATCAGCCGGGAAATTTTCCGCGTGCTGGGGATTTCCGAATGATGATTACCGTAAAGTCAGCCCGTGAGATCGAACGGATGCGTGAAGCCGGAAAGATCACCGCAGCGGCCCGAAGCGTCGGGCGCAAGATGCTTTGTGACGGCATCACCACCAACGAGATCGACAAAGAGATCCATAAGTTCATCCTGTCCTGCGGCGCCATACCGACATTTCTCGGTTACGGCGGCTTCCCGAAGAGCGCGTGCATTTCCGTGAACGACGAGGTCATCCACGGCATTCCCGGAAAGCGTGTCATTCACAACGGAGACATCGTTTCCATTGATGTGGGAGCCACCTACAAAGGGTATGTGGGCGACTGCGCCGGCACCTTCCCGGTCGGGGAGGTCTCGGACGAGGCAAAGGAGCTCATGCGCATCACGCGCCAGTGCTTCTTTGAAGGAATCAAGTTTGCACGTGCGGGCAACCGCCTGTACGACATTTCCGCCGCTGTTCAGCAGTACGCGGAAAGCCACGGCTGCGGCGTCGTGCGAGACTACGTCGGACACGGCATCGGCACGAAAATGCACGAAGATCCCGAGGTCCCGAACTACGTTCCGGACAAGAAAGAGCATCGGATAAATCCCCGCCTCCTGCCCGGCATGACATTGGCTGTCGAGCCGATGATCAACCGCGGCGGATTTGAGGTACGCGTGCTCTCCAACGACTGGACGGTCGTAACCGTGGACCATTCCCTGTCCGCTCACTATGAGAACACGATTCTCATCACCGACGGCGAGCCGGAGATCCTGACCATCGCCGACGACATTTAAGGAGGAACTTATATGGCGAAAGACGACGTTATCGAGCTGGAAGGAACGGTAGTTGAATCCCTGCCGAACACCATGTTTCAGGTGAATATCGGCAACGGACACACCATTCTCGCTCACATTTCCGGCAAACTCCGCATGAATTACATCCGTATCCTGCCAGGCGACAAAGTCACGGTTCAGATGAGTCCTTACGACCTGACCCGCGGCCGCATCACCTGGCGGTCAAAGTAAAATCTCCCACCAGTGCGACACGAAGGAGGATAAACCATGAAAGTGCGTCCCAGTGTGAAGCCCATGTGCGAGAAGTGCAAGATCATTAAGCGCAAGGGTAAAGTAATGTGCATCTGCGAGAACCCCAAGCACAAGCAGCGCCAGGGCTGAGCAGAGCAAAGTTAAGAAATTTGGGGCAGACCTTCCTATGCCAAGGTCGAAGTGCCCCCGGAATGGCATAAAACCATTGAAAGGAATGATTGCAAAACATGGCACGAATTGCCGGTGTTGACCTGCCCAGAGACAAGAGAATCGAAATCGGTCTGACCTACGTTTTCGGTATCGGCAGAACCAGCGCGAAGAGAATTCTCGAAGAGACCGGAATCAATCCCGATACTCGTGTGCGTGACCTCTCCGACGAGGAAGAGGCTCGTATCCGTGAGTGCATCGATAAAGAGTTCATCGTGGAAGGCGACCTTCGCCGCCAGGTGGCTCTCGACATCAAAAACCTGACCGAGATCGGTTCTTACCGCGGAATGCGTCACCGCAAGGGCCTGCCCGTTCGCGGACAGCGCAGCAAGACCAACGCCCGTACCCGCAAGGGCCCGAAGCGTACGATCGCCAACAAGAAAAAGTAAAGGAGGGAATCTGATACATGGCTACCGCACAGAAGGGTAAGAAAGTTCGTACCCGCCGCAGAGAGCGCAAAAATATTGAGAAGGGCCAGGTGCATATCAGCTCTTCCTTCAACAACACCATGGTGACCATTACCGACACCCAGGGCAACGCCATCTCCTGGGCCTCCGCCGGCGGAATGGGCTTCCGTGGCAGCCGTAAGAGCACTCCGTTCGCGGCTCAGACCGCCGCCGAGACGGCTTCCCGTGCCGCTATGGAGCACGGCCTGAAGTCCGTGGAAGTGTTCGTCAAGGGCCCCGGCTCCGGACGCGAGGCGGCTATCCGCGCACTCCAGACCGCAGGACTTGAAGTGACGATGATCAAGGATGTTACGCCCATCCCGCACAACGGATGCCGTCCTCCGAAACGTCGCCGCGTCTGATCGATGGAAAGGAGAAAACTTACAATGGCAAAGAATACACAGCCTATCGCCAAGCGCTGCAAGGCACTGGGCATTTCTCCCACCGTTATGGGTTACAGCAAGAAGGAGACCACCCGTAACCCAGGCGGTCAGACGAGAAAGAAAAAGAGCGAGTACGCTCTGCAGCTTGCTGAGAAGCAGAAGGTCAAGTTCGTCTACGGCATCCTTGAGAAGCAGTTCCGTTCCTACTACGAGAAGGCTTCCGCAATGCCCGGCAAGACTGGCGAGAACCTGCTCGAGTTGGTTGAGCGCCGCCTGGACAACGTTGTCTACCGTCTCGGCTTCGCCATGACCCGCCGCGAGGCTCGTCAGCTTGTCAACCACGGTCACTTCACCGTCAACGGCAAGCGCGTCGACATCCCCTCCTACATCGTCAAGGCCGGCGATGTGATCGAGGTTGCCGACAAGAGCCGCTCCTCCGTCAAGTTCAAGAGACTGACCGGAGAGGACGCCATCATCGTGACTCTGCCCCAGTGGCTCGAGCGCGAGAAGGACTCGCTGAAGGGCACCGTCGCGAAGCTGCCTGCCCGCGAGGACATCGACATGCCTATCGAGGAGCACCTCATCGTCGAGTTGTACTCCAAGTAATACCCCCATCTGATCCGCGAAATGTTATATCTGCGACGCCTTTCCCATGGCGCCGACATCTAAAGGAGGGTACTACATGATCGAAATTGAAAAGCCGCGTATCGAATGCATCGAAAGTCCGGCGGACGAATCCTACGGCAAGTTTATTGTCGAACCCCTGGAGCGCGGCTACGGCACGACCTTGGGCAACTCCCTGCGGCGTGTTCTCCTCTCCTCCCTGCCCGGAACGGCGGTCACCAAGATCAAGATCGCCGGCGTCCAGCACGAATTTTCCACTATCCCCGGTGTTACCGAGGATGTGACCGAGATTGTTCTCAATGTGAAGGGCATCATCGCCCGTCTTCACAGCGACACTCCCAAGACCGTCTACCTTGAGGCCTCCGGCGAGGGCGAAGTCACCGCCGGCGACATCAAGGCGGACTCCGAAGTGGAGATCCTCAATCCCGAGCACCACCTTGCCACCCTGGGACCGGACTGCTCTATCTCCATGGAGCTGACCGTTGGGCACGGCCGCGGCTACGTCACGGCCGAGCACAACAAGCCGTTACAGCCCATCATCGGCACGATTCCCGTCGACTCGATTTATTCCCCCGTGCTCAAAGTCAACTACACCGTCGAAAACACCCGCGTGGGCAATCAGACGGACTTCGACAAGCTGACCATCGAGATATGGACGGACAAAACCATCACGGCGCGTGAGGCCCTTTCGATGGGTGCGAAGATTCTTTGCGACCACTTCACGCTCTTCACCGATCTTTCGGAAGCCGGCAGCGGCGAATCCATCATCGTGAAGCCGAAGACGGAAGACGCGTCGCAGGACAAGCTTCTGAGCACGACAATTGAGGAACTGGATCTCTCGGTCCGCAGCTTCAACTGCCTGAAACGCGCAAACATCAACACTGTCGGCGACCTCATCTCCAAGACAGAGGACGAGATGATCAAGGTCCGCAACCTGGGTCGGAAATCTCTCGAAGAGGTTCAGCATAAGCTCGCCTTGATGGGACTGTCCTTGGCCAGCGACGACAACAACCAGTAAATAGGAGGAAACTACAATGCCTGCTAACAGAAAACTCGGTAAGACTACCGATCAGCGCATGGCAATGCTCCGCCAGCAGGTCACGGACTTCCTGGACAAGGGACGTATGGAAACGACCGTTACCCGCGCCAAGGAAATCGCTCCTCTCGCAGAGAAGATGATTACCCTCGGCAAGGAAGGCGGTCTGAACAACTACCGTCAGGCAGTTGCTTTCATCACCCGCGAGGACATCGCCAAGCGCACCTTTGATGAGATCGCTCCCAAGTACAAGGAGCGCACCGGCGGCTACACCCGCATCACCCGCATCGGCACCCGCAAGGGCGACGCCGCGGAGATAGCGGTCATCGAACTGGTGTAATTTCATCTGAGCGTAAAAAAGAAATCGGCGCAGCTTCGAAAGAGGCTGCGCCTTTTCGCTTCTCCAAACGCGAACCAAGCGGGAAGCAACATCGTCTATGCAAGAGAAAGAAAATGTGATACAATGCGTACAAACCGGAAAAAGGGGATATGAATATGGTCGTTTTGATATGCAACGCGGGAAGCACATCGCTCAAATTCAAGCTTTACGATATGCCGGACGAAAGGGTGTTGGCTTACGGCGGGGTGGAGCGCGTGGGAAGCTCCGATGATGCTGTCTATAAATATGTGAACGAAGCGAAGGGCGTGCTGATCCGCGAAGAAAAGCAGTCCGTTCCGGATTATCAGACCGGCATTCGCCGTTTGCTTGCGGATATAACGAGCAAGGAGCGCGGCGCTGTCGCCTCGGTCGGGGAGATCGAGCGTGTCGGTTTCAAAACCGTGCTCAGCCGCGGCTATTACGGCGTGCATGAGCTGACGGAGCCTGTCCTGCAGGGCATGCGCGATATGTATGCGGCAGCCCCAGCCCACAACGGCCCCTATCTTGCGGCCGTGGAAGCGCTGCGCGAGGTGCTGCCGGAAACGATGTTCATCGGCGCGTTCGAAACAGACTTCCACCGCACCATTCCGCTCGAGCGGTGCGTCTACGGCGTACCGTACGAGTGGGTCGAAAAATACGGCGTGCGCCGCATGGGCTACCACGGCGCTTCCCACTCCTATGTCGCGTCCGTGCTCGAAAAGTGGGAGGGGAAAAAATACCGCGCCGTCTCCTGCCATCTCGGCGGCAGCGGCTCGATCTGCGCCATCGAAAACGGCGAGAGCCGCGACTCGAGCTTCGGCCTGACGCTCCAGACCGGCCTCATCCACAATAACCGCGTCGGAGCGATGGATGCGGACATCGTGTATTATCTCCGCGCACAGGGTCTCACCGATGAGGAGATCCAACGCGGCATGACAAAGGACGGAGGCCTCAAGGGCATATCAGGCGTGAGCAACGATCTCCGCTATGTGCTCGAAGCCGCCGAGCAGGGAAACGAGCGCGCCAAGCTCGCCGTCGATGTATATGTGACCGGCATCGTGCGCTATATCGCCGCCTTCGCCGCCGAGATGCGGGGTCTCGACTGCATTGCTTTCACCGGCGGCATCGGCGAAAATTCGGATGTCATCCGGAAAATGGCGTGCGAGCGCCTGTCCCATATGGGCATCCGCCTCTCCAAGCGCTGCAATACGCAGAAAACCGGTGACCGCCGCATCACGAAAAAGGACTCGCACACTCGCGTATATGTTATCGCGGCAAACGAGGAACTCGGCGTCGCAAGAAAGACTTACGGATATGAAAAAGAAATCGAATCGGAAAAATAAACTCCCGTTCCGCGCGGCGGCACTGCTGCTGTGCACAGCCATGCTCTTCGCCTTTGCAACATGCGGTTCCGGCAAATCCCCCGAACCCGCACCGGAAGAACCGGCGAGACCGGTCGTGACTGCCACACCGCAGCCGACGGCCACGCCGCTTCCCACAGTGACGCCCAAGGCGAACGCCGAACCGACGAGTGAGCCGATCGACGAGAGCGACCCCATCGTGCGGTATATGCAGACCATGACGCTGCGCGAAAAGGTCGGCCAGCTCTTTATCATCCGCCCCGATGCACTGGATCTGACGCTCGAAGCGGGTGACATCAACTCGTCCTCCGTGGAGGGCGTAAAGTCGCTCACGCCCGTGCTGCGCGAGGTGCTTGCAAACTACCCCGTCAGCGGCTTTGCCATCTTCAGCAAGAACATCGCCGATCCCGCATCACTCAAGGCGTTCACAGCCGAGCTCACCGATGCCGTATCGGTTCCCGCCTTCATCTCCGTGGATGAAGAGGGCGGAAGTGTCGCCCGTCTTGCATTGAATTCCGCCTTTAACCTGTCGAAATACGAGAGCGCCATGGCGGTAGGTTCGACCGGCGACGCGGCACAGGCGGAGAGCATGGGACGCACCATCGGCGCGTATCTCTTTGAGTACGGCTTCAACATGGACTTCGCACCTGTGGCGGATGTGTTCACGAATCCGCAGAATACCGTCATCGGCCGCCGCGCATTCTCCACCGATGCGTACTCTGCCGCTGCCATGGCCGGCGCCTGCGCCGACGGCTTGGTTTCACAAGGCATCATCCCGGTGTATAAGCACTTCCCGGGGCACGGCGATACGGCAGAGGACAGCCACCAGGGCCTGGCCGTTACCTATAAGACACACGATGAGCTCGCTGCGTGCGAGTGGATCCCCTACAGCACAAACGACCTCACGGGCTGCGCTGTGATGGTCGCACATGTGGCCGCACCGAACGTGACCGGCACGAGCACCCCCTCGAGCCTCTCCTATGAGATGATCACCGGCTGCCTGCGCGGAGAGCTCGGCTTTACGGGCCTCGCCATCACAGATGCTCTTGCTATGACGGCTATCACGGATACCTATTCCTCCGGCGAAGCCGCCCTCGCAGCCTTCAGCGCCGGCGCCGATATCCTTCTCATGCCGGAGTACTTCACCGAAGCCTTCGACGCCATACTCCAAGCCGTTCAAACCGACACCATCTCCAAAACCCGCCTCGACGAGAGCGTCTACCGCATACTGCAGTACAAACAAATGTACGGTATTTTCAGCATAGGGGAATAACAACATTTATGATCAGAGCGTGACTGCCAAAAGAGTGCAATCGATACCATAAATGCAAGTGAAAATTATTTTCAAAATAGTATAAACGCTTTTTCTCAAACCCATGTTATACTGGTAAAAAAAGTTTACCGGGAAACAAGGGAGAGTACATATGGCATGTGTCAAAGACCTGCTTGCACTGAATTCTTTTCGCCCAATGAGCTTGGTGACCGGGCAACGAGGATTATATAGGCCAATATCGTGGCCGAATATTGCGCAAACGGAGAGCATGAGTAAGTAAATGAAGTCAAAACAAAGAGTTCCCGTACACATAAGCCTAAATGTGTACGGGAACTCTTTGCGCTCGAATACGGAGAGCATTCGTGAGTGGCTGATCGGCGGCGATGTGATTTTGCTGACGGGAATAGGACTAAACTGTACAGCAGACTTTCTCAATAGCATCGTGTCACAGGCATCGGAGAAAAACGCTGCATGTCTTGTTGTGCTTTTATCTGAAAATCACATACCGACGATTCCGGAGGAAACAATTCTGTGTGCAGAGAAAAGCTCCTTTCCGATTTTTACGGCACCTTGGGATACTCACATCGCCGAAATCGTAGCGGACATTTCGCAGCTTCTCCTTTTGGAACGTTATCGGGAAGAGGCTTTTGATTCTCTCCTGGAGGAATTGTTATACTATAATGGGGGCGTTTCATCGGAAACCCTGCGAAGCTTCATAAAAAAGCAAAACCTTTCAGGACCTAACATAGCAGTCGTTGCGCGCTTTCCGGCGGCAGAAGCCGAGTACAGCTTCCGTGCGGATGCGCTTCGTCGTCAGGCTGTAAATTGCATGATTCAGGACCTGAAAACAGAATTTCCCGGTACGATATATTTGAACAGACAGCAGGAAATTATATTTATTGTTAAGGAACCTCTGATTTAATCGGAACATTGAAAAAAAGTTCTGAGTATGGTATAATACTATTATCAAAGCAATGGTGGTGCACGGAAATGAAGCAGGAAACATTTACCGATATCGAAT